>CAIYZC010000220.1 GCA_903930565.1 uncultured Pedosphaera sp. | reverse complement strand
CCAAAAGGAGGTGTTGTCCGTCCAAATCGAGAAACTCAAGGCGGTGCGCACCAGCCTGGAGGATAAACTCAAGGGCTTGCCGGAGAAAGGCATGCAGCTCGCCCGCATCCGGGTTCGCCAGCAATCTTTGGAATCTTCCCAGGCCCTGCTGACCAGCCGGCAACGCGAAGCCCAATTGTACGAGGAAAACGCCCTCGGCTACTACCGCTATTACAAGGCCAAGCCCGACGAGGTCGACGTTTCTCCGCGGGGCAAAAAAGTGGTGATGGTGGCGGTCGCCGGGGCCTTCTTCGGCTTCGCCTTGGCCTCCTTTTTCGTTTGCCTCGTGGAATCCTTGGATGACCGCGTCAAGACGGTGGCGGATTTGCGGCGCGTCACGCGGCTCCCCGTGCTGGCCACGCTGCCCAACTTGGCCGCCCTGGATGCGGGGGCGCGCTCCAATTGGGCCTTTCGCACGTGGCTGGCCATGCAGTCAAAAATGAAATCCGGCCCCCGCGGGGAAGTGGTTTGCGGCTGGTTGTCCGCCAACCCGGGCGAGGGCTGTTCGACCTGGGTGGAATTGCTGGCCGGCGCGGCGGCCCAACGCAGCGAGCACGTCATCGCGCTGATCAACCGTCCGCCGGCCCGGGGTGAAGCCACGCCGCTGGCCACGGCCCTGGCGGACCCCACCCGTGTCACCGGAGAAGCAGGATGCCCCCGCTGGATCGTCGCCCCGCCCGCCTGGCGTTGGGATGCCGGCCGCCGGCGGCAATGGCGCAACGCCTTGGCGCAATGGACCCAGAACCACGGCACGATTGTGCTGGTGGAACTGAACGAATCCGCGGAACCGGAAACGCTGTTGCAGGCCGAAACCCTGCCCCAACTCATCTGGTTGTCCCGCAGCGGCGTGGCCCGCGGCCCCGCCACCCAGGAACGACTGCAAAACGCCCGTAACGCGGGCTGCCCGTTGGCGGGCGCGGTCTTGAACGAGGAAGTCAAAATCCTGCCCTGGCTATGATCGGCGCCCTTTTTCGGCGATTGCCCCTCTTGGTTGCGCTTTGGTTGGCCGGGCGGCCGGCGGGGGCGCAAACCAATATCATCCCGGTGGTGCCCAAGCCCGAATCGCCGCAGGTCTTCGCCGCCTCAAACGCCAAGACCCGCGCCCAATGGCAAGCCCACCTCACCCTCGGACCGGATGACGTGGTGCACATCAGTTTTTACGGGCGGCCCGACCTGAGCCGGTCGAGCTTGCTGATCGGGCCCGATGGCCGGCTCAGTTACCTGCAGGCCCAAAACATTTATGTGGCGGGCCTGACCTTGGATGAACTAAGGGACAAGGTGGGGGTCGAACTCGCCAGGTACTACCGTAAACCGCGAATCATCGTCACGCCGGGGGAATTCCGCAGCAAACGGTTCTTTATCCTCGGCAAAATCGTCGACAAAGGAGCCTTCACTTTGGACCGGCCCCTGACCCTGCTCGAAGGGGTGGCCCAAGCCGGCGGTCTGGAAACCGGTTTGTACCAGCAAAACACCGTGGAATTGGCCGATTTCAAACGCAGCTTTCTGATCCGCAATCAACAACGCGTGGCCGTGGATTTCGAAAAACTCTTCCGGGAAGGCGACCTCTCGCAGAACATCCTGTTGGAGCCGAATGACTACCTCTATTTCCCCTCCGCCACCGCCAATGAGATCTACGTGCTCGGGGCCATAAAATCCCCGGGCGCCCAGGGCCTCGACATGAACGCCAGCGTCATCCAGGCGGTCACCCTCGCCGGGGGCTTCACCGAGCGCGCCTATCGACAGCGGGTGCTCGTGGTCCGGGGCAGCTTGGACAAGCCTCAGCGCTTTATCGTGGACACGGCGGACGCCTTGGGCGCCAAAATCAAGGACTTCCGGCTGGAACCGCGTGACATTATCTACGTTTCGGACAAACCTTGGTCGCGCGCGGAGGACTTGGCGGACATGGCGGCCACCGGTTTCATTGAAACGGTGGTCACGCTTTGGACCGGGGGCAATATCGGCCCGTTGATTACCCACCCCTTCATCCCCTCGATCAAGTAAACCGCCCCATTCCGCCCATGCCGTCCACCGTGGTTCAAACCGTTCACTGCCCCCGGCGCACCCCCGCCGGCCGCCGGCTCGTGCTGGCCGTCGCCGCGCTGCTGCTGGCCGGTTGCCAGGTCGGCACCGGCCCCAAATTCGACCCCCGGGCCAAATCCGTTCCGGGTGGAATGAACGCGTCCGGGATTTTCACCAATGCGGTCATCGGCCAACTCAAGCCGGAATGGCTCCAACCCTCCCGGGATCCCTACCGGCTCGGCCCCGGGGACCATATCGAGTTGGAATTGATCGGGCACACGGGCACCCGGTCCTCCACGTTTGTTTGTCCGGATGGCAAAATCTATTATGATCTCCTGCCGGGCATCGATGTCTGGGGCCTGTCCTTGGATGAGGCACGCCAATTGTTGACGACGCAGTTGGCCCAGTATTATGTACGCCCGGAGGTTTCCCTCAGCCTCACCCGCGTGGTGAGCAAACGGGTGTGGGTGCTGGGACGGTTGAATCGGTCGGGCCTGTTCCCCTTGGTCGGCCCCATGACCTTGCTCGAAGCCATCGCCCGCGCGGGCGGGTTGTTCACCTCCCGCTTCAATGGCACCACCGAGGAATTGGCCGACCTAAACCACAGCTTTATCATTCGCCATGGTGAAATGCTTCCGGTCAATTTCAAGAAGTTGCTCCGTCAAGGCGATACCAGCCAGAACATCTATTTGGAACCCGATGATTTCATCTACCTGCCCTCCTCGCTGTCCTCCGAAATCTTCGTGTTGGGGGCGGTGACGGGGCCCCGGCCGGTGGGGTTCATGGACGACATGACGTTGACCAGCGCGATCGGCAAAGCTCTTGGCCCGCAACCCGGGGCGCAACTGACCCATGTTGCCATTGTGCGGGGGTCCCTGACGGAGCCGAAAATCGCCATCGTAAACTACAACGCGATCATGAAAGGCCGCGCGCCCGATGTCCGCCTCCAAGCGCGCGATATCGTTTATGTGCCCTTCAGTCCCTACAGCACGATTGAACGATACGGCAAGTTGATCACCGACACATTTGTGCGCACGGTGGCCGCGGACGAAGGCGGCCACTCCGTGCAAAAGGGTTTCAGCGGCGTTCAGATCACCAGCCCGCTCTCCCGCTAACGCGGCGGCCTGGCTTCGATCCAAGTTCGCCGCACGCAGGGTTTGGGCATGTGGCTTGGGGAGCGTTGGCAAAAACCGGAGCGCCAATTATCGACGGAAGCTGTGGAAATTTTGAAGCGTGAAAATGGCGGAGAGAGAGGGATTCGAACCCTCGGAAGGATTGCTCCTTCACAGGTTTAGCAAACCTGCGCTTTAGGCCACTCAGCCATCTCTCCCGCGCGACTGCAAGTGGGAAAGACATTATCGGAATCGGCGGGCCTTGGCAAGGGGTTTTAGTCGCCAATTTTTGCTTCCCGCGAGCAAGCTCGGATACGCATCCCAAAAACCCCGGTTGACGAATCCGGCGTTTGCTGTAGAATAATGATGTGATGATGTTTTTGCGCGCGCGAACTCCAAATCGGATCCGGACCTTGGCCGTAGGCTTGGTTTGTTCCGGCTTGGCGCTAATCGCCACCCGCGCCCAGGAGCAGCAGAAAATCCAGTTTTCCGAACCCACCCAGCCGCT
>CAIYZC010000219.1 GCA_903930565.1 uncultured Pedosphaera sp. | reverse complement strand
TTTTGTATCGGCCGGTATAGGAATTAAAGCGCATCCCAAAATCGCTGGAAATGTTTCGGCTGGACAGTTGCGGGTGGTCCGCGACCACCATCGCTTCATGCGGAATGACTTCCCGCAGCAAGTCCTCGGTGGTGGACCTGGTATTGGGGGCGCTAGTATCGGTGAGGTTGCCAAACGTGCCGCTTTTGCCGGTCTTGATGCTCACGCTCTGGTGGACTTTGGTTTTGGCCAGCACCGCGGTTGCGGGCATGCCCAGCGCGCACGCCAAGCAGGCGGCCAGAAGGGTATTGCCGGAAGGTCTGACGAAATACTTCACCCGCATGTTAGTCCAATAGGATCCTCAAATTGGTGGGACGTTCATTATGACGCATTTGGATGGCATTTTGCGGATTTGAAATAGTACAAATGGGTTAATGGAATGAATCGCACTTAAGTAGTAAAAAAGCCCGGCGAGCCGGGCTTTTTGTTGTCTGCGTTGGCACGCAAGTTAGCGATTACTAGTTCGCGCGGCTGCGGTATTCGCCGGTACGGGTGTCGATCTCGATCTTGTCGCCCGTATTGCAAAAGAGCGGCACCTGCAATTCGTAGCCGGTCGCGAGCTTGGCGGTCTTCAGAACCTTGCCCGAACTGGTATCGCCCTTGACGGCCGGTTCCGTGTAGGCGATTTCGCGCACGTAGGAATTGGGCATGGCTACCGACAAGGCCTTGTCTTCGTAGAAGACGACTTCGACGGGCATGCCTTCTTCGAGGTAGTGCAGGGCGTCGCCCATGAATTCGGATTCCACTTCGTACTGGTTGTATTCGCTGTCCATGAAGGTGTACATCGGGTCGGAGAAATACGAGTAGGTGCAATCCTTCTTTTCCAGGATCACGACGTCGAATTTGTCATCGGCCTTGAAGACGCCTTCGTTGGGGGCGTTCGATAGCAGGTTCTTGAATTTCATTTTTACGACGGAGGAGTTGCGGCCGGAGCGGCTGTATTCGTGTTTCAAAATGACCATGGCATCGGTGCCGATCATGACCACGTTGCCAACGCGAAGTTCTTGTGCTGTTTTCATCTGGGTATTCCTGGGAGCAGGGGCGATCCCTGCGGTATTTATCAAAAGACCCACATTGTAACTGCCTGAGGGTCTTGGCCCGTTGCTGCGCTAGCGGTGCCGGGTGGCGAATTGCATCAGCCGGCCCGCGAGCCCCCCATCCGCATTGTTCAGAAGGAGCGTCTTGCGCCAAATCTTGGCGTGGGTTTTCCAGTCGGGGAGAGAGTCTATATATAGGCTGGGCAGGGCCCAATCGTTCGCCAGTCGGCACGCCTTGGCGATCTTGGGGTCGCCGTACTCCAGGTAGCGGGCCAAAAAGGCGGCCAACTTGCCTTCGTGGGCGCCGTCCTCCTGGGGGTAGATGTGCCAGATGAAGGGTCGACCGGCCAGTTGGGCCCGCACAAAGGAATCCTCGCCGCGCACGATGTTCAGTTCGCACTGCGATAAAAGCCAGTCGTAGTCGTCCTGGGGAACAAACGGAATCGAAAAGAGCTTGATCGTCGCGGGAAATTCCAGCGGTTCGCCGGAGGCCGATGCCAAGAGCTTGTCCTGCCCGTAGGCGAGCAGCACGTCGTAGTCCTGCCCGGTGTGCGCCAGATCCTCCAGCCACTGCCGCAAGGGCGCATCCGGATAGCAAAAGACGCTGATGCGCCGGGCATGGGGGCGCAGGTGCGACCAGGTTGGCGAAAGGCTCGCGGGAATCGCATCTTTGGTGGTCACGCCTTCGGGCACGACGGGGTCGATCAGCAGTCCCCCGGTATCGGTGTCAAAGCCGGGAAAGAAAAACACCTTGGGCAGGCCGTGGCTTTGGGGCGAGGGTTTGGCGTGGTAGTCGCCCACCCAGCGCTCGGCGGAGAGGTATTCCAGATTCATGAGAAGCGGTAGGCGGGGCGCGGACAGCAAGGTGCTCAGATACCGGTTGGGGGGATTGCAGCCAAAGGCCTCGATCACCACGTCGGGCGGCAAAACGGTGTGGCGGGCATTGTCAAACGAGGCTTCCCACGGGAGGATCTCGATTTGCGGATCGGGGTTGTTCGCCGTGCCGGTAA
>CAIYZC010000218.1 GCA_903930565.1 uncultured Pedosphaera sp. | reverse complement strand
GTCGCCAGCGGGGTGGCGGAGCCGCCCGCAACACTATAGATATGCAGAAAATAGCTGATGGCGGCCCCGGGCGCGCCCCCGCCGCTGTCCAAACCCGCGCTTTTGAGCGTCAAGCTGGTCAATTTGTAGCCGCCCGCCCCGGCGGGGGTGGTGAAGGTTTGCCCCGGTTCGCCGGCGTTATGGCCGGTTTGGTTGTCCGTGTAATAGTTCAATCCGTCGGGGAAGGTCTGGTTCCCGACGGTGCTAAATTGGGGGACATCATTGGCTCCGGCCACCGGGGTGTTGGCACCCAGATCCGTCAACGTGGCCAAGCTTTGCGCGCGCAAGGTGCCGGCGAATCCGAAAACCAGCGCGAGCGCCAGCAGCCCAATGGGAAGGGCGGTCCGGGAAACGGTTTTCCCGGCCACTTGGCGGGGAGACAAACAAAACGAGTTCGACATGCGGCAAAAGGTGGTCGCGGAACGGTCAATGGGTGCCGGCCCCCCGCTCGCGGGCGCGATCGGAAGTCAGCGGCAAGTGAGGCAAAGCCAAGGGCATGGTCGCGGGTAATATACCACAGACCCGGCTCCTCCGCCACTGCCGCGCCGCGGACTTGGGGCATCCCAACGAACCGCCTCCCGATCAGGTGGCGGGCACGAAGCGTTGGCCGAGAATGGCGCCGAAGAAGAGCACGATGAACACGGCCGCCATTTCGCGGCGGCAATTGGCCACGGCCAGCAGGTCCACCCAGGCGATCCCGGCCAGCAGGCCTGAAACGGTGCGGCCGATGTTGCGGTCCACGGCGCCGAAAGTGTGCCGGAGGCAGCGGGCCACCCAGAGCGCGAGCACGATGCTCAACCAAATCGCGGTCTCGCGGTACTGGTTGGCATTGACGAGCAGGGCCAGGCCGACGGGCGCACCCAGGCACAGGCAGGGCCAGTAGCGCAAGGCGCCCCGGTTGCTCTCCTTGCGCGCAATGTAGCTCAGGCCCACGATGTAAAAGGCCAGCGCAAAAGCGCTCCAGACCGCGAGGCCGGTGACGCCGTCCAATCCCGCCGAGGCGGCGACCAAGTAAAGGAGGAACCGGCAGGCGGCCATCAAGATCGGCGACAACGTGATGAGTTTGTGGACGGCATCGTAGAGGAGAATGGCCAGGATGAGGAACACGCCCAGCCGCGGCGTCGGTCCGCCCACCGCCAGGAGCACCAATTCGCCCGCCAACAGCAGGCTCAGACCGATCAGCCAGACTTGGCCGGCGGAAATCGCCCCGGAGGGGATAGGGCGTTCGCGGCGGTATTGGGCGTCAAAACCGGCGTCAAAGGCGTCATTGAGGTACATGCCGCCCAGATAGAGCAGGGTGGTGCCGAGGAGCACGCCGGCCAAGGCGCCCAACTGGACGCCGCCCCCCAGCCACCAAGCGGCCAGGCAATTCGACCAGACCGTGGGCAGGTTCGAAGTGCGGCCCAGAACCAACAATGTGCGTAGCGACGGCATGACCCGGGGAATTTAGCAATCGGGGGCGGGGGCGTCGAGCCTGCAACGCCGGGCGTCAGCCGGCGATACCGGGATCGGCGTAGCCGTGGGTGCGGAACCAGGCGACGGCATCGGCCAGCGCGGTTTGCGGCGGGGTTTGCGGCAGGCCCAGTTCACGGATGGCTTTGGCCGGGTTGAAGAACATCTTGTATTTCGCCATGCGCACACCGGCCAGGGGGGCTTTGGGCGGCAGGCCGGTCAAGCGCGCCACGACTTCGTTCGCATAGGCGGCCAGCAGGGCCACGCCGTAGGGCACCCGCATGCGCGGGGCGGGCACGCCGGTGATTTCCTGCAACACGCCCAGGGTTTGCTGCATGGTCCAGTTGCCTTGGGCGTTGCCCAGGATGTAACGCTGGCCCACCCGGCCCTTTTCGGCGGCCAGGATGTGCCCCACCGCGACATCGCGCACATGGACCCAATTGAGCCCGGTGTCCAGATAGGCGGGGAGGCGGCGGTTGAGAAAATCCACCACCACTTGACCGGTGGGGGTGGGTTTGACATCCCGGGGGCCGACCGGGGCGCTGGGGTTCACGATGATAATCGGCGCCCCCCGGCCCGCGAGGCCGCGGGCGATTTGTTCGGCCTGCCACTTGGACTTCTTGTAGTGGTTGGTCATTTGGGAGGCCGAAACGAGGGTGGATTCATCCGTGGGGGTGACCGCCCCGTTGACCACGCGCGGAAGACCGATGCAACCGACGGTGCTGGTGTAAACGATGCGCGAACAACCGGCTTGCATGGCGGCTTCGAGCACATGCCGCGTGCCCGCCACATTGGCCGCGTACATCGGGGCGTAATTTCGCAACCAGAGATGGTAGCTGGCCGCGACGTGGAAGCACCAATCGCAGCCGCGCAGGGCGGACAGGCAGAAGGCCCGGTCGCTGACATCCCCTTCGATGCGCTCGTATTCCACGCCCGCCAAGCCCCGCAAATCCGTGGTGGGCCGGAGCAGGGCCTTCACGCGGTGCCCGCGCGCGACCAGCTCATGGACCAAGTTGGCGCCAATAAAACCGGACGCCCCGGTGACAAAACAAATCATAGCAGTACCGCCGACCGCGGGCCGCGCCCGCGCCGCGCACCATAACCGCCCCGGCGCGTCGGGCACAACAGATTCATGCCGGGCGCGCCGCGGCGCGACGCGGGGAGGCGGTCAGGTCCGCAGCTCCTGTTCGAATACTTGGTAGTGGGTTTCCACCATGCCGAGCCGCGTGTAAGTCCGGCGCGCGGTGGTGTTGTCCCGCTCCATGTAGAGCCGGAGGGTGCAAACTTCCGGCCGGGCGCGGGCCAACGCCTCCAAATGCCGGTAAAGCGCGGTGAACACGCCCCGGCCGCGGGCCGACTCCCGCACGTAAACGCTTTGAATCCACCAGATGACCCCGTTGCGCCAATCGCTCCATTCGTACGTGATCATGATTTGCCCCACGATCTCCGCGGGGGTTCCCTCCGCGGCGGGCCGCTCGGCCACCCAATACAGGCCCTTCGCGGGATCCGCCAGCAAGGCGGCCACGCCGGCATTGACGGTGGCGGGGTTCAAGGCCAGGCGTTCGGTTTCCCACGCCAGACGGACATTGAACTCGGCGATGATCGCGCAGTCGGCCGGGGTGGCGGGGCGGATGTGCATTGGGGGTGGCGAGTGGGGTGGCGAGTCGGCTCAATCCCAACCGATTTCACGACCCCGGTTTTGCTCCTCCAACCACTTCATCAAGGGTTGGAAATACTGGGTCATGGCCTTGGTGGACAAGTCCTCGCCGGTCGCTTCGCGCAAGACTTCCCGCCAGTTTTGGGTGCCGCCCTTGACCAGGATGCGGCGGAGGAAGTCCCCCACGGCCGGTTGGTTGGCGTAATTGCAGCTCTGCGGCGGCTGGTGCAGGATGTGTCGGGCGATGTGGTCGTGCAGTTGGAATTTCAGCACCGTGGCGATGGCGTAGGAGTAATAGTAGCAGGGATTGTCGTTGATGTGCGTCTTCGTCGCCGCGTCACACAGCTCCTCCCCGCGGTCCGCCGGAGGGGCGATCCCTTGGAACTTTTTGACGTGCTCCCACCAGCGGGCATTCCATTGCGCCGGGGACAGGTCGTGCGCGTAAACATCCGCCTCCCAATGCGTCATGGTGCCCGAAGCCCAGTAAATGAACGGCACCGAATGCGCCAGCGCGTCGTTGAGGAGGAAATCGGTTTGGTTCGGTGCGAAATCCGCGGGCAACACCCCGACGGATTGCAGGTAGGGCACCTGGCCGGCGGCCAGGGCGATCAATTCGCCGATGCCTTCGTGGAAGGCGGGGTTCGCGCCGATGCGCAGGAGCGGCGGCACTTCGGGCCGGGTGTAGCTCATGAAGTAATAGCCGTGGCCGAGTTCATGGTGGGCCGTGTAGAACCAACGCTCGTTGGGTTCCACGCTCATCAAAGAACGAATGTCGTGGTCCAAATCCACATGCCAGCACGAGGCGTGGGTGTTCTTTTTGCGCGGGTCGCCCGCCTTGACCGGATACAAGTCCGACCGCTGCCAAAAGCCGGCCGGCAGTTTCGCGAAGCCCAGGCCGGTGTAAAACTGCTCCGCGGTTTTCACGATGGATTCCGGGGTGCGGTTGGTGAACCGGTTGTCCAGGTCCGCCGCGGCCACGATGCCGGACCATTCCTGGCCCCAGCGGTTGTTCAACCAGTGCGCCGGGATCAGTTTGGGAACGGGTTGGTGGTATTGCTTCGCCAGTTCGTATTTCACCCAAGTGTGGAGTTGGCGGTAGAGCGGGCGCAGCTCGCGCATGAAATCATCCTGCACCGCGATCATTTCCTCGGTGGTCATGCCGTAACCGGCCACTTGCAGGGCGAAATAATTGGAGTAGCCCAGTTCCCGGGCCACGCCGTTCCGCAGCTTTTGGAGTTCCACCAAGCCGGGCTTGAGCGCGCGGCCGGATTCCTTGGAGGCCTCCCATACCGCCTGGCGTTCGCCGAGGTTGCGGTTGGTCGCGAGGGCGGAATCGATTTGGTTCGCGGTGATCTCCCGGCCGTTCAGGCGGAAGGTGAAGGAATTCAGCACGGAAGCCTGCTTCGTTTCCGCGGCGATGCGTTGACGCACCAACTCCGGATTGGTCATCGGGCCCTCGGCCGCGTTGAGGAGCACGCGCTCCAATTCCAAGACGGTCAGGGGGGCCAAATCCGCCTTGCGCGCCAACAGCGCGCGGGCTTCGTCGATCACCGCCGGGTTGCCGGTGAAGGCGGACATCGCCTGGTTCGCGGCTTCCGAGGCGGCGTCGTGCACCGGGGAAACGTCGGTGGAGGCGAGCCATTGGGCCTCGTTGCTGACGCGGTACAGGGCTTGGTACCCGGCGTTGACCAATTTGAGGAATTGATCCGCGCGCGCTTGCCAGGCCGTTGTGGGTTCGGCCGCCCGGGCGGTCGGTCCCCCGGTGGTTGCCAAGAGCAGGGCCAGGGATAAATATGCCGCCGTCACCTTTAGGGGCCGAAGCGGCCAAACCGACGCCATGCAACCCCAACCGCCATGTCCGCGCCATGCGTTTTTCATGCGGGCAAGGATAGCACGCGCGGCCGTCGCGGACAATTTGAAAGGCGGGGCGTTGTGGGAAAGTCGGCGGAGGGCGGTGGGTGGTGCCCGGGGGGCAAGGGGAGTCTAGCGCGAAGCCGCGAAGGCGCGAAGGGGGCAAAGGGGGATGGTTTGGCCTTCGGTGAGTGCGTAAGGGCTGACTGACACGGTTGGGAAGGGAGCCGGAATGGTCTCACGCGGAGCGGGACAGGAGCGGGACAGGAGGGGTTGGGGATGGGAATCTCGCGCGAAGCCGCGAAGGCGCGAAGGGGGGCCAAGAGGATGGGAGAGGTTTTGGACCTGATTCACATGATTCACATGATTTTTGATGGGTTGTGGGTGGGGCTTGGCCTTCGGTGAGTGCGTAAGACTTGGGATTGGAGTCTC
>CAIYZC010000217.1 GCA_903930565.1 uncultured Pedosphaera sp. | reverse complement strand
TTATGAATAAACTCTTTCTGTTTGCCCTTTTCGCCCTCGGCGCCCTGCTTGGCCTCTCGGTCGTGCGCGCGCAAAACCACAAAACCGCCGGCGCGTCGGAATACGTGATCGTCCGCTGGGCCGATCCGGATGTGCTCCTGTACCACTATCCCAACGGCCGGTTCGAGGAAGTCCGCGTTCTGAAAACGGGCAAGGCCATCCCCAGGGGCGCGGCCAATGAAGAATTCTGCCTCACGGAAGCGGCGAACTTCCTCGCGCGGACGGGCTGGGAGCTGGTGCAATTGGACGGTTCGCGGCTGATCGGCAAGCGGCCGTTGAACTGAGCCGGGGCGCGGGGTGGCCAGGGGGGATTGAATGGGGCGGGCGGCGGGGCCGTCGAAAGGGCGGAAACCAAGCTGGCGCGGCGCGCCGGCGCGGGGTAGTTTGACGGCGAAAGCAGCACATGAACCATCATCGATTTAATCCGGAGCACCTGGCCCTGACGCGGCGGGCTTTCCTGCGGCGTTGCGGCATGGGCATGGGGTCGCTGGGGTTGGCCGGCATTTTGGGCCAACTCGGCGGCGCCCCAACCGCCCGGGCGGAGAACTACATTTCCCCGCTGCTCCCGAAGGCCCCGCAATTCGCGGGCAAAGCGCGCCGGGTGATCCACATTTTCGCGAACGGCGGCGCCTCGCACGTGGACACCTTCGACCCGAAGCCGGCCTTGGATAAATACGCCGGCAAAGCCCTGCCCATGGAGGTGCTGCCGACCGAGCGCAAAACCGGCGCCGGGTTCGCCTCGCCCTTCAAATTCAAGAAGTACGGGAACAGCGGCATCGAGGTGAGCGAACTCTTCCCGCACGTGGCTGAGAGCATGGATGACATCTGCGTGATCCGCTCGATGACGGCGGACGTGCCCAACCATGAGCCGTCGCTCCTGCTGATGAACTGCGGCGACGCCCGGCAGGTCCGCCCGAGCATGGGCTCCTGGGTGACCTACGGCCTGGGTTCGCTGAACCAAAACCTTCCCGGATTCATCGCGATGTGCCCGGGCGGCTACCCGATCCAGGAATCGCAAAACTGGCAGTCCGGCTTTTTGCCCGGGGTTTATCAGGGCACGTACATCAACACGGAGAAGACGAAGATCGAGGAGTTGATCGAGAACATTAAAAGCGATTACTCCTCCCTGCCCGAGCAACGGCAGCAACTGGACCTCCTGCAACGGCTGAACGAGGAACACCGCCGCGCGCGGCAGGATGACGCGGGGTTGGACGCCCGAATCGCGTCCTTCGAGCTGGCCTACCGGATGCAATTGGACGCCACGGACGCCTTCGACATCAGCCGCGAGCCGGAGTCCATCCGGAACCTCTACGGCCCCGGCACGCAAGCGCGGCAACTGCTGATCGCCCGCCGGTTGCTGGAACGTGGGGTGCGGTTTGTGCAAATCTGGCACGGCGCGGGCCAGCCGTGGGACAGCCATGATGACATCGAGGTGAACCACCGGCGCCTGGCGAAGGAATGCGACCAAGGGATCGGCGCGCTGCTCAAGGACCTCAAGCAACGGGGCATGTTGGAGGACACGCTGGTGATCTGGGGCGGCGAATTTGGCCGCACCCCGACCGTGGAGCTACCGACGCCGGGCTCGAACGCCGGCCATGTGAACGGCCGGGACCACAACCACCACGGGTTCAGCATGTGGCTGGCGGGCGGCGGCGCACGGGGCGGTTACGTCCACGGCGCCACGGATGAATTCGGGTTTGCGGCGGTCGAGAACAAGGTCCACGTCCACGATCTGCACGCCACCATTTTGCAAATGCTGGGCTTCGACCACGAGAAGCTGACGTTCCGCCACTCGGGACGGGATTTCCGGCTCACGGATGTTTCGGGCCGCGTGGTGCGCGAGCTGATGGCTTGATCCGGGCGGCGCCCGCCCGCGCCCGCGGGCGCGGCGGCGGCGGCGCCACCGGCTCGTCCACCCCGGTCAACCACACTTCACCGGCGACTTCCTCCAAGGGCAGCGCGTGCAGGCGCAAGCCTTCGCACGGGCCCCGCACGCACAGTCCGGTGCCGGGATCGTAGGTGGCTTGGTGCGCCTGGCAGACCAAGTGGCAGCCGTCCGCGGCGAAGAACCTCCCCACCCCGCCATCCAAGCGCACGGGCAGATGGCGGCAGACGTTTTCGTAAGCCAGGAGGCGGCCCTCCCAGCGGAGGAGAAAGGCCTCCACCCGCCGGCCGGCGCGCAGGAAATGGAAGGGTCGGGTTTCGCCCGCGCGAACGGCGGCGGCGCGGGCCAGGAGTTGTCGAGCCACGGACGGACGATAGGCGAACGGCCAGGCGGGGGCAAAACCCAATTGCCTTCCGGGGCGGAAAAGTCGTAACCTTTCCCGACGGGACCGGTCGCCAATGATGTTGATGAATTGGTTGCGAAAATGGAACCTGCAGCGCCATGG
>CAIYZC010000216.1 GCA_903930565.1 uncultured Pedosphaera sp. | reverse complement strand
GCGACCCATTTGTTCAGGAGGGCGACCTCCCATTCCGCGAGGGGCGCCTTGCCCTTGGGCATGCGGATTTCACCGTCCTTGGGCACGACCATTTTCAGCAGGGAGCTGTGCGCCGGTTGGCCGGGGGTGATGGCGGCGCCCTCGGTTTCGCCGCCGGCGAGCAGCTTTTTGAAATCGGTCATGACGTACCCGCCCTTGGGCTTGGCCGGTTGGTGGCAACCTTGGCAATTGGCTTGGAGGAGTGGGCGCACTTGCCGGTAGTAACTGATTTTTTCCCCGCTCTCGGCCCCGGTAGGTGGCGTCTGGTCGGCGGCATGGGCGGCAAAAGGGGCGAAGGCGGTGGCGAGGAAAAGGCCGGCGAGCGCGGCGATCCGTCGGGCGGGGTGTTGGCGGCCGGCGGGGGAGTGGTGGCTCCCGCGCGGCGGCTTCCCGTTAATGGGTTGGCTCATGCCCCGAATTTAGCCGCTTTCCATGGCCCGGCAAGGCTGGTGTTACCGCGATTTTACTTTTTTGGACCCGGCGGTGGGTTAGCCTGCCCCCATGGGTTTGCCAATCTTGACGGTCGCACAAATGCGGGGATGGGAAGAGGCCTCGTGGGCGGCGGGGATCACCGCGGCCGCGGTGATCGACCTCGCCGGCTTACAGGTGGCGGCCCAGGCCCGCGCGTTGACCGCCCCCGGGGCGGAAGTCCTGGTGCTGGCGGGGCGGGGGAACAACGGTGCGGATGCGCGCGCGGCAGCGGCGCACCTGGCCGGGGACCGCGCAGTGCGGGTGGTGGTGGTGGCCGATCCGGCGGCGGATTTGCCGGCGGTGCAGGCCGCTTTGGCCGCGCGACCGGCGTTGGTGGTGGACGGGTTGTTCGGCATCGGCCTGAACCGACCGCTGGACGCCGCCTGGCTCACGGTGGTGGCGGCGGTGAATGCGGCCCGCCGGCCGGTGCTGGCGGTGGATGTGCCCTCCGGGTTGAACGCGGACACCGGGGAACCGGCGGGCGCGGCGGTGCAGGCGGCGGTGACTTTGACGCTCGGGGCGCCGAAGGCGGGCATGCTGCGGGCGGCGGCGGCACCCTACGTGAACCGGTTGGAAGTGGCGGCGGACATTGGTTTGATCGCGCCACCCGCCGTCGGCGAGATGGAATGGGTGATGCCGGCGGATTTTACGGGGTTTCCGCCCGCCCGCCCGGCCGGGGCGCACAAGGGCGATTGCGGGCGGTTGACGATTTTGGCGGGCAGTCTGGGTTTCCACGGTGCGGCGGTGCTGGCGGCGCGGGCCGCGCAACGGGCGCAACCGGGGTTGGTCTCGCTCTTCACCCAGGAAACCGTTTATTTCCCCGTGGCGGCGCAATTGGCGGCGGTGATGGTGGCCCCGTGGCGGCCCCAGACGGTTTTGCCCGCCACTGGGGGGGTGCTGGTCGGGCCGGGCCTGGCGGACCCGAACCTGCCGGATGAATGGAAGCTGGCCACCCGGAATCTGTGGCGCACGTCGCCCGGGGCGGTGGTGGTGGATGCCAGCGCTCTCGACTGGTTGGCCGTGGGCCCGGTGGCTAAGAATTTGGTGCGCGTGATCACCCCGCATCCGGGGGAAGCGGCGCGGTTGTTGCGCATGTCCGCGCAACAGGTCCAAGCGAACCGCCCGGGCGCGCTCCGGGAATTGTCGCGCTTGTTCGGGAATTGCTGGGTGGTGCTGAAGGGGCAGCAAACCTTGATCGGCCGGAGCACGGGTAAAATCTTTGTCAATTCCTCGGGCAATCCGCATCTGGCACAGGGCGGGAGCGGGGATGTGCTGGCGGGTTTTCTGGCGGGATTGCTCGCCCAACCGCCCTTGCTGGCCGAGGTGGAGAAGACCCTGGCCTTCGGCGTCTGGCGCCATGGAGCGGCCGCCGACCATTTGCAGGCGCGGCGGCCCGGTTGGGTGGTGGAGGAATTGGCGGCGGAATTATGCGGGGAGGCAAAAGGTTGAGTCTTTTGGGACGATCCAATCCGCGCGCCGGGGGCATTTCCGAGGTGATTTTTCTTTCTTTGCGCGGGCGGTTCGGTTAAGCAAAACGCATCGTGCATAAGTTTTACCAGATTTTGGCGGTGCTCGCCCTGACGCTCCTGCTGGCGGGCCGTGCGGCGGCCGAGCCGATCACCCTTCACACCATCGACGGTCAAACGGTGAGCGGCGACATGGTCTCGGCGGATGACAAAGGTTTTGTGCTCAAGCTGTCCGACGGCACCTATGGTGATCATGTGCCTTGGGGGCGGTTGGTGCAGGCCGATTTGCAGGAATTGCGCCAGAATCCGAAGCTGAAGGATTTGGTGGATCCGTTCATCGACATCGTGCCTTCGGACAAGCTGAAGAAAATTGAAATCGGGCCCCTCAAGGAACCGGATCGCCTGCAACGCCCGGCTGGAAAATCGGTGATTGGGGCGGTGTTTGGTTCGGGGATGGGCTTGTTTTTGCTGTTCATTGTCTATGCGGGCAACATCTACGCGGGCTACGAGATCGCCTTGTTCCGCGGCAAAGCGCCGGGTTTGGTGTGCGGCGTGGCCGCCGTGGCGCCGGTCGTGGGGCCGATTGTCTTTTTGACCATGTCGCCGAAGATTGAGAAACAGAAGCCGTCGGATTGGGGCCCCTCGGCGGACGCGGTGGCGGCGGCGGAGGCCGCGGCCGCCCAAGCGGCGGCCGAAGCGGCGGCGGCGGCGGGCGAGACGCCCGCGGCGGAAGCGGCCGCCCCGGCCGAACCGGCCAAACCGGTGTTGCCACCGACCAAGAAGTTCGCCCGCGGTCAGACAACGTTCAATCGGCGGTTTGTGGAAACCCAACTGGCCCGTTTCGCGGCCTTGGTCCGGCCGGACGATTTGAAGGAAATGGTGTTAACGGTGCGCGCGGCGCGCGGGACCTATGTGGCACTGCGGGTGAGCAACATCGGCCAGACCGACATGCAATTGCAGGTGGCGCACGGGGCGGCCTTCGAGGACGTGACGGTGCCGTATTTGGAAATTCAGGAAATCGAAATCAAACACAAGGACGCCTAAGCCGGCCGGGGAGGCTGGCAAATGATCGTCCAAACCGGGCGCCGGACGGCCCCGATCAAAATGGAGAACAGTGGCATGACGAAGTATCGCAGCATTCTGCTGTTCGGCGCCCCCGGTGCGGGCAAGGGCACGCAAGGCAAGATTCTGGGGACGATCCCCAACTTTTTCCATTGCGCCTGCGGTGATGTATTCCGGGGCTTGACGGCGACCAGCCCGATCGGCCGGGAGTTCATCGAGTATTCCAGCCGGGGCGAATTGGTGCCCGACGGCACCACCATCCGGCTCTGGCAGCAGTTCATTGAGAACATGACCCGCAGCGGGCGGTTCCATGCCGAGACGGATGTGCTGGTCTTGGATGGCATCCCGCGTAACGTGAAGCAGGCCGAGATGCTCAAGGACATATTGGACGTGCGGGCGATCTTCTATTTGAGTTGCCCAAGCATGGACAAGTTGGTGGAGCGGCTCCAGCGCCGGGCGTTGCGTGAGAACCGCTTGGATGACGCCAATTTGGAAATCATCCGCCACCGGTTGAACACCTACGAGGCGGAAACCAAACCGGTGCTCAATTATTACGGGTCGGAGCGCGTCCACCCCATCGACTCCACGGAAGCCCCGGCCCAAGTGCTGGAGCAAATCCTGCGGCACGTCGTCAAAATCTGAGCCGTTTCATGACCGAACCGATCGGGGGAGGGGAGGCCGCGCGGCGACCCTTGCGGCTGGTGTTCATGGGCACGGCGGAACTGGCGTGCGCCAGCCTCCGGGCGTTGGCCGCCCAGCCTGATTTCCAGGTGCTGGCCGTGGTGACCCAGCCCGACCGGCCCAAAGGACGGGACCTCAAGCTCCAACCTTCCGCCGTGAAGGCCGCCGCTTTGGAACTCAATTTGCCGGTTCTCCAGCCCGAACGGGCCCGCAATGAGACGTTCATCGCCCAATTGAGGGATTTGCAAACGGATCTAATGGTGGTGGTGGCGTACGGCCAGATTCTGCCCCCGGCCATCCTGGCCCTGCCGCGTTTTGGCTGCCTCAATGTCCACACCTCCCTCCTGCCGAAGTACCGCGGAGCGGCGCCCATTCAGTGGGCGATTTTAAACGGGGATGCGGAAACCGGGGTCACGATCATGCAAATGGATGCCGGTTTGGACACCGGGCCGAGCCTGGCGCGGACGGTGACACCCATTCTGCCGACGGACGATTCGCAGACTTTGCATGACCGGTTGGCGCGGCTGGGGGCCGAATT
>CAIYZC010000215.1 GCA_903930565.1 uncultured Pedosphaera sp. | reverse complement strand
TCCCCAAGCGGAAGCTGCCATTGCCCAAGCGGGTCGACCCCGAATAAGTATTTGTCCCCGCGAGGGTCCAGACGTAACCACCAGCGCCATAATGCAGGTCGATGATGCCGATCTGATAGCCCTTGTCGTTGTAGCTCCCCGACCCGGTGATATGGAGCGGGCCGCCGTCGTTAATAGAGCCGGCAAAGGTGTGATCCTGCCCATCGCCGTAGATCACCAAGGCGGACTGGATGTTGGAGGAATTGTTGATGATCAAACCGGTGCCGTCCGGGCAGGGCATGATGCTGTTGCCATTGTTACGGCTCCAGCCGTTCAGGTCCAAGGTGCCGCCGGTGAGGTGCAAGTGATTTGTCTGGCCCGCGCCGGTGTTACTGAAACCGGGAGTGCCAAGCAGGCCTTTGGGCATGTCCGTGACGCCAGGGCCGCCGAAAACGCCGCCGTTGGAGCCGGGACCATTGTCGATGATGCCGATGCGGAGAGTCGCCCCCGGATCCAAGGCTTCCAAACTGTCGATGCCCCAACTGCCGCCGCCGAGGGTGGAGGCGCTGCCCGCCCAAGTTTGCAGCACCACGGTGCCCGAGTGGATGTAAGTGCCGCCGGTGTATTGATTGCCCGGGATGGAGTTCGTGTCGCCCAGCAGCGTGGTGGTGCCGGTGCCCGTGAAGAACAAGCCGCCCGAGCCTTGGAGTTGGGCGCCGAGGGCGGTGGCCCCGTTTTGGGTGATGGTGGAGTAGGCGTATGGGTATGGAGGATTCTGGGCCGCGTTGTTGAGCGTCAAGGACCAAGCGCCGCCGCCGCTGATGAGGTCGCCGGTCGCACCGGCGTTGAACGTCAGGTTGGCCACACTGATTGAACCGTTGAGCGTGATAACTTTGGTGTTGCCAGCGGAATCAAAAAGGGCGTTGTCGTTATCCGTCCAAGTGACGGGGTTTTGCCAGTTGTGGCTGGTGCCGGTGTCCCACAAACCGTTGTGGCTGGAATTGAGCCAGAGGTTGTCGGCGCGGGAATTGCGGGCGGCGATGGCCAGGGAGGCCACGCAGACCGCGCGAAGGATTTGCTTGCGATTGGGTTGCATAAATAGTGCTGTTGCTGCCAAATGTTAAGGGCTATTGAGGGAGAGTCTAGCGATTGGGCCGGGCGGCTCAAGTAACTCAATTGAGGTATGCAGCAGCACCGGGCACCCGGGGGGATTCGGCGCGGTGGTGCGCGTAAAGGCAGGCCAGGGAGGCGGCGGTCAGCAGATGCCAAATCGCGTGGCCCTGCCACCAATCCGTCGGACCGCTGAATTTCCCCGCCACATCCCATTGCCAACAGAGGCGCGCCGCCACCAAGGTGAAGGTGGCGGGCAGGAGCCACCACCAGTTCCAGCGCCACCGGCCGGTCAAACCATTCAGCAAGGCCCCCACCCCCGCCGCGAGGATCAACGTCGGCAAGACCACCCCGGAGCGCATGGACCACTTATAACGATTGAGCAAGGCGCAGGCCACGACCGCCCCGCCGGCCAGCACGGGCCAAGTGGCGGGGCGGGAACTCCGGCGCCCAATCCGCCAACACGGGTACCAACGGCCCAAATCCAAGGCGATGCCGGCGATCAACGGGGCGTACATCGAAGCCACATCCCACTGCTGCCCCGTCCGGGTGAGGGAGGCGTGGAAAAAGCCGCTCGCCAGCCCCAAGTAAACGCAGGCGAAGCCGAACAACGCACCCAACGAGGGGGTGCGCACCAAATAGCCGGCCCCGGCCGGCAGCCCCCGCCGGGCATCCCAAGCCGCCAGCGCCAGGGCATAAAAACCCACCAAAACGTAGGCCAGATTGGACCAGGTATTGGCCCGGGTGCGGAAAAAGTCGGCCGGATGCACTGCTTCAGCATACGCCGGGTGCCGCAATTCCGCGCTGGGCATCCAATCACGCCAAAAATCGGCGCCCGCCAAGCGGTGATCGACCGCGGCCAAACCCAGGATCAACAGGGCCAAAGCACCGCAGGCGAAGCCGTGCACCGATGGCGGAATCGCCGACCGGCAGGGAGGGAGCGCCGCGGGGCTGCGAGGTGTCATGACGAGTGCGGGCGGGTCAAACGCCCCAACCGGGCCGGTACTCCGTGCGCAGGAATTGATCCGCCTCGGGATCGTTCGTTTTGCCCAGGCCGGCATCCCACACCAGTTTGACCGGGCGGCCGTTTTGCATTTCTTGATGCACTCTGGCGGAATGGCGCACGGCCACATTGCCCAATTGCACGACTTCGGTGAGTACCGCCGCGTGCTCGAACCGCGAACCGGCGGGCGGCCCGCCTTTGCAGGCGGCGAGCCATTCCTGATAGTGGCCGGGAGAACGGGCCAAGCGGGGCGCGGGGCGGGGAAAGTCGCGGTGCAATTCGTCCGGCAGCAACCGGGCGTTGTCGCCATAGCAGGTGCAGACAATTTTGCCCTTTTCCCCCACAAAGACGACACCTTCGTTGTCCCCCAAGCGCCGGTTGTCGACCACTTCGGCGGGCCGCGGGGGCATCATGCCGCCGTCGTACCACGTGAGCTTGACCGGCGGCGCCGCGCCCCGGGCGGGGAACTCGTAATAGATCACTGAGGAGCGCGCCCCGGTTTCGGCGGTGCAACCCTGGGCGTAGGCTTCCACGCTGGTGGGACGACCGAGGTGGAGGGCCCGCCAAGGGGTGTTGAGGACGTGGCAGCCCATGTCGCCGAGCGAGGCGGAGCCGAACGCCCACCAACCCCGCCATTTGAAGGGCAGGTAGGCGGGGTGGTAGGGCCGCGCCGGGGCGGGCCCGAGCCACAAATCCCACTCGAGGGAGGCGGGAACGGCCGGAGTCTCCGCCGGCCGGTCGAGTCCGGTGGGCCAGGTGGGTTTGTTCGTCCAAGCCTGGACTTCCCGCACCGCGCCGACGGCGCCCGCCTCGATCCATTCCTGGATCAAGCGCACCCCTTCCCCGGCGTTGCCTTGGTTGCCCATTTGGGTGGCCACTTTGGCGTCCGCCGCCGCGCGGGCCAGCGACCGGGCTTCCGCGACGGTGTGGGTGAGGGGCTTCTGGCAGTAAACGTGTTTGCCCAAACCCAGCGCCCAGCGGGCGATGGGGTAATGCAGATGATCCGGGGTGGCGATGATGACGGCGTCAATCTCCGGCTGGCTTTCCAACATTTTGCGGAAATCATGATGGCGGCGGGCTTTGGGCCATTGACGGAACGCGGCGGCGGCGTAGTCGTGGTCCACGTCGCACAAAGCCACAATGTTCTCCCCCGCGACTTGGTTCAGGTCGTCCAAGCCCTTGCCCCCGATACCAATGCCGGCAAGGTTCAAGCGCTCCCCGGGCGCCAGGGTGCGGGCGCGGCCGAACGCCCGGTGCGGGAGCAGCGTGAGACCGGCCGCGGCCGCGGTGGCGGCGCCCAAAAAGGACCGTCGGGAATAATCGCGCAGGCGCATGGGGGAATGGTTTGCCCGCTCAACGGGGTTCAGTGAATTCGACAAAGATGGTTTGGCCCGGTCCCACCTCGAACCGGAGCGGTTCCGCGGGGGCGAGCACCCGCCCACTGCGCCATTCCCGAACAGAGTGGGGCGGGAAGCCAGGTTCGAGCACCACCCGGGCCACGGCGGAGGGATTGATCTCCGCCGGGTCGCCCGGGCGTTTGGTGACGCCGCGATTATTCACGAGTTCGACCACCCAACCATTGGTCAGGCGGTTGACGGCAAATTGGAGGGGATCGCCGGCCACCCGCACCGGCAGCAACTCCCGCGACAAAGCGGCCAGGCGCGCGGGCGCGACCGCGGCGGGTCGGCCGGTGGCGGGGTTGGTTTCGGCGGCCAACCGCTCCAGCCCGGGGTAGGCGGCCAGCCGGGCGTAGCGCGGCCCCAGCGCGGCTTGATGCGCGGGCGTCAGCAGCACCCGGTGCCCGGCGCGAAGGGATTGCTCGAGCTTGGCGACGAACTCCTCCGGGAACGCCAAATCGCCCGCCAATAGGAGGACCGGATAGGCGGCCAAGAGCGCGGCGTCGGCACTGCTCAATTGGACGTCGAAGATTTCCCCGTACGGAGTCGGACGGAGGTAGGACGCCTCCGGATTGTCCGCCGGGGCGGGGCGGTGAATGTGGTCCGCGCCGGGGAAGAGCTGTTCATCAAACAAATCCCGCGTGGCGCGGTCGCCGGGGGTGGGCGGGAGAATGCCCCAAGGTTTGTCCATGTAGCCGTTGTAACCGGCGAGGTGGTCCAGCACCACGGCCACCGGCGTGTAGGGCACACCGCGGTCATGCCGCCGCATGAATGCGAAGGCTTCCGCCGCCCGGCGGCCGTGGGTGGTAAGGGTCCAAGGCGCGGCGGCCTCCGTGAAAAACGAGGAGATGCTGTTTTCGGGCGTAACCATCGCGGCGCCGGCGAACCAGCCGTGCAGCCACATCCGTTCATACAGGCTGAGCGAATGACCGGCGTCCAAGCCACGGGCGCCGCCGCCTTCCCGGCGGAGCGGACCGTTGGAAGTGCAGGCCCCGGCGAACCACGGGCTGACCTGGACCGACCAAGGTTTACTCCACTGCCGGGAAGCCCCGCGGGCGAAGGCAAACTTGGATTGCGTGAACGCGATATTCTCGCCGACCTCCAAACCGATGCAGGCCGCGCCCCATTCCCCGGCATATGCCTCGTAATGCGAATGGCCCGTCACGCTGATCACGCGGCCCAGCAAATCCCGTTGCCGGTGGGTGAAGTAGGTGCGAACGGCGTCATACGCCTCCTGCCGGTTGGCGGGGAGGTGGTCGTAACC
>CAIYZC010000214.1 GCA_903930565.1 uncultured Pedosphaera sp. | reverse complement strand
GTCCGCGAGGGAATACAATTCCGTGGCGCCGGTTTTGGCGTCCTTGTCGGCGAACCAGATCTCGTCGCGGCGCAACAGGTCGAGGTCGAGGAAGGTCGTTTCGTGCGTGGTGAAAATCAACTGGCCGCTCCGCCCTGTGCGAGCACTCAGAAAGTCACGCACGAAGTGCTTGGCGAGGAGGGGATGCAAGCTGCGGTCGATTTCGTCGACCAGCATAACGACGGGGCGGTGGCCTACATAATACAATGCCGGAAGCAGGTGGGTTAGGCGCTTTGTGCCATCGGATTCCTCAGGAAAGGGCAATGGAAAACGGGTGCCATCTGCACCAAGGTGCTCCGTAGCCAAGATGTGGGCACGCAATTTTTCCTCCTTCGTTCTCACCACCAAGACCTCCACTCCATCCGGGCTCGTGCTCGCTGCGGACTCGCCCGGAGTCAGTTGCTCAATTTGATCTCGAAACTTTCGACCGAATCGTTCTAGCAAACCTTCTCCGACTTCGGTGGCGCCCAATTGAACGCGTTTCACCCCCGTGCCCGCACGAGCCAGGAAGTCGCTCGCAAAACTTGCAAATTCCGGAGAGCTCGCAATCAACTGCACCAAGTGCGGGAAAATGGAATCGACCTCGAGTATCGCCAAGGCGTCGTTGAACCAACGCCAGGCTGGTCCGATACTCGGACCTTGATCATCCCCCCGCAGATTCTGCCCTACCCCATGGAGAAATAATTGATTCGGCAAGACCCCGAGCGTTCGTAGGGCACCCAATCTTTCCAACTGCGGATTCCCCTCGCCGTAAAATGCAGGCCCCTGATCAATGGTAACGACTTCGCGCTCATCGGTCGCACGCTCATATACGGAGGTTTCCTTGCCATCTGCCAGCAGGCTTAACCACTCGGCGTCCACACGTTGTTCGGTCAAACGGCATCCAAAGACGAAAACTTTGCCACTCTCGATGAATTGGATTTCAATTTGGGTCGGCCGGGCCTTGCTCGGCGTGTCAAAAGCAAACGGTTGGCGGTTGATCTTCTTCGTTGGACCTAGCCCCTCCACCACCATTTTTTGCAAGAAGGCCAAGGCTTTCACCAAATTTGATTTTCCCGCCCCGTTGGCACCGTAAATTGCCGCTACCGGCAAAGCCTGGTGATCATCGTTGGGAATGGGTGTCAAATGCTCCCCGTGGTCCGGCTGCCGGTTGCTGGCCACCATCGAAAGCGTTTGCTCCTCCCGAAAACTGCGGAAGTTCGTGACGGAAAATGAAAGCAACATGGCAAGTGTGAGTTTTTCACACTTGCGACCTGAATGCAAGTCGAAAAAGTGCTAACAGCAGCCGACGCACGGTAACGGAAGAGGCGGACTGAAGATCCGGGGAGTGTGGGCAGCGATCTCCCCCGCTGGTCGCCGTCAGGACGGCCGGAAATCCGATAAAACCCGGTCCAAGAATTTCTTGTCCCCTCCGGTCAGCGCGCTCAGTGCCCACAGTGGTTAAGAATTCGAGTGGTTTCAGGCCATGAGTTTGGGGACGAGTTCGCCGGCGGTGTCGGTGAGGCGGAAATCGCGGCCTTGGAAGCGGTACGTCAATTGGGTGTGCTCGAAGCCCAAGAGATGCAGGAGCGTGGTGTGGAGGTCGTGGACGTGGACGGAGTCTTCGACGATGTGGAAACCGAAGTCGTCGGTCCGGCCGAGGGTGAGACCGGGGCGGACGCCGCCGCCGGCGAACCACATGGTGAAGGCCTGGGGATGATGGTCGCGGCCCATGTTGCGGCCGGCGGCTTCGTTGGTCTCGACCATGGGGGTGCGGCCGAACTCACCGCCCCAAATGACGAGCGTGTCGTCGAGGAGGCCGCGTTGTTTCAAATCCTTGATCAGCGCGGCGGCGGGGCGGTCGGTTTGGCCGGATTGATCGCGTACGCCTTTGACGACTTCACTGTGGTGATCCCATCCCTCGTGATAGAGCTGGACGAAGCGGACGCCTCGCTCAACGAGCCGGCGGGCGAGGAGGCAGTTGTTGGCGAAAGAACTCTTGCCGGGCTGCGCACCGTACATCGCCAGCGTGGCGGGGGATTCGCTGCCCAGGTCCATCAATTCCGGAGCGCTGGTTTGCATGCGGAACGCCATTTCGTAGGCGTTGATGCGCGTGGCGATTTCGGGGTCGCCGGCGGCGGCGAGGTGGTGGCGGTTGAGGTCTTGGAGGGCGTCCAAAGTGTCGCGCTGCAGTTGCGGGGTGACGCCGGCGGGATTGGTGAGACTGAGGATGGGATCACCGGAGCGACGGAACGGGACGCCTTGGTACACGGTGGGGAGGAAACCGCTGCCCCAATTGGCGGCGCCGCCGCTGGTGCCGCCGGCGGAACTGAGCACCACGAAGCCCGGCAGGGAGCGCGATTCACTGCCCAAGCCATACGTGACCCACGAGCCCATGCAGGGGCGGCCGAACTGGGTCGAGCCGGTGTTCATCAGAATCTGCGCGGGCGCGTGGTTGAAGGCGTCCGTGGTCATGGACTTGACGATGGCGATGTTGTCCACGATTTCGGCGAGGTGGGGCAGGGCCTCGGACAAATCGGCGCCGCACCGGCCGTGGCGGGAGAATTTCAAGGGGCTGGCAAAGAGGTTGGCGTCGGGCCGGATGAAGGCGTAGCGCTGGTCCTTGACCAACTCGGGGGGGACGGGATGGCCGTCGTATTTAACCAGCGTGGGTTTGAAGTCGAACAAATCCAACTGGCTGGGGGCGCCGGCCATGAAGAGGTAGATGACGCGCTTGGCCTTGGGCGCGAAGTGGGGGCGGCGCGGGGCGAGCGGATCCTCGCCGGCGGCGGGCACGGCGCCGAGGGCGCGGTCGTCGCGGAGGAGGGAGGCGAGGGCGATGCTGCCGAGGCCGAGGCCGCAGTCGCGGAAAAACCAGCGGCGTGAGATATGTTTGGCGGCTTCCCGGCGGATTTCGTGGGCGTGGTTCATGGGGGTGGCGGGAGCGTTATTCCTTGGTGATGGTTTCGTCGAGGTTCAGCAGCACGCGGGCGGCGAGGGTCCAGGCGGCCAGGCGGTGCAGGTTGAGCTCGTCCGGCGGGTTCTTGGGATCGGGCAGGCCGACCTTGAGGGCAGTGGTGGTGCGCTCGGAAAAGTAGTCGGTTTCGGTTTGCACTAGTTTAAGTAGGCGGGCGCTTTCGGCGGCATCCGGGTGCCGGCCGGTGCAGAGGCGGAAGGCGAAATCGACGCGCTGGGTTTCGGTGGCGCCGCCTTCGCGGCAAACGCGCAGGGCGAGGGCCTGGGCGGCTTCGTGGAACACGGCGTCGTTCAAGGTGGTGAGCGCCTGCAGCGGGGTGTCCGACATCACGCGGCGGACGCAGGCGTTGTCGGGGTTGGGGGCGTCAAAGATGGTGAGGGCGGGGTAGGGGGCGGTGCGCTTCCAATAGGTATAAAGCGCCCGCCGGTGGCGGTCCTCGCCGGTGCTGACGGTCCACTTCATCGGCGAGCCGTAAGCCAGGCTCAATACGCCGTCCGGGATCGGCGGATACACGCTCGGGCCGCCGATTTTTTCACTGAGCAAGCCGCTGGCCGACAGGGCGATGTCGTGGACGACCTCGGCTTCGACCCGCGCCCGCGGGCCGCGGGCGAGTCGGCGGTTGTAGGGGTCCACCGCGTAACGCTCGGGATCGACGCGCGAGGCTTGGCGGTACGTGGCGGAGGTGACAATGAGGCGGTGCAGGGACTTGAGGCTCCAGCCCCGGTTCATGAATTCGGAAGCCAGCCAATCCAACAATTCGGGGTGCGAAGGGGCCTCGCCCTGGGTGCCGAAATCCTCGGTGGTAAGGACCAGGCCGCGGCCAAAATAAGCCTGCCAACAACGGTTGACGGCGACGCGCGCGGTGAGCGGATTGCGGCCGTCCACCAACCAGCGGGCGAGGGTGAGGCGGTTGCGGGGGGCGTCCGGCGGCAGTGCGGGCAGGAAGGCGGGAACGTCGGGGGTGACCGGGGTGGTGGGATTGCGGAAATCCCCGCGGTTGAAAATGCGCGTCACGCGCGGTTCGGCGCGGGCGGCCAGCACCAGGGTGGTGTCCCCGCCGCGCCACTCCTCCAAGAGTTTGGCGATTTGCTGGTTCACCGCGGCGCTGGCGGGGTCTTGTTGGCGGAAGTAGCTCAGTAATTCGCGGCTCTCCGCGGCGGTCCGTTCGGTGGCGGGGCGGTCCAAGAGGGTACGCAGGTGGGCGGGCAGGGGATCGGCGCGCAACGGGCGGTCCGCGACCGTGGTGGCGGAGAGCCGGAAGCGGCCGATGGTGTGCTCGCTGCCGTAGAGCTGTTTCAGCGTGAATTGCAGGGTGGCACCACCGGGGAAACCGACTGGCACCGCCGCGGCGAACACCGCGCGGCGGTCTTGGTTTTGGCGGCCCGGCCCACCGTCCACCGCCCAGCCGTGCTTTTTGTCACCCGCGGGGCGGATGGCGTTGGCGACCTCGAAATCCGACTGGGAGAGGTCGGCGGTGGCGTTGGTGAAGGTGACGTGGTTGGTGTGCCCGCCGTCGGGCGAGATGGCGTCCACCTCGAAAGTGGTCAACACGAAGTTGCCATTGGCGGAGCGGCCGGGGCCGTTGCGCGGGAGGTTGGGGTCGGCGAGCGCCTCCAAACGGAAACCGGTGATCCCTTCCAATTTCGTCGGGATCGTGACGGAATACGTCGAAACCGGCGGGCTGGAGCCGGTGGCGAGCAGGGAATGGTCGGCCAAGTGTTCAAACTTGGTGCCGACCGCGCCAAAGTAGGCTTGCGGGGCGAGGACCTGCCAGGGCACGACGACGTCGCGCATGTCCTTTTCCCAAGCGGCCCGGCGCTGCTTGAACTGGGGGTCTTTGGCCGCCAAGCCGTCTTCCAAGGCGGCGACTTGTTGCAACAAGTTTTGGCGGCGGGTTTCCTGCGCGGGGCTGACGACTTCGAGCATGGGTTCGTCGTCGTTGTTCAGGAAGGCGTAGAATTGGTAATATTCCTGGTGCGAAATGGGGTCGTATTTGTGCGCGTGGCATTGGACGCAGTTGATGGTGAGGCCGAGGAACACTTTGCCGGTGGTTTCGACCCGGTTCATGATGGAGGCGACGCGGAATTCCTCGGGATCAATGCCGCCCTCCTCGTTCACCATGGTGTTGCGGTGGAAACCCGTGGCGATCTTTTGCTCCCGGGTGGCGTTGGGGAGCAGATCGCCGGCCAGTTGTTCGATGGTGAACTGGTCGAAGGGCAGGTCGCGGTTCAGGGCGTTGATGACCCAATCGCGGTAGGGCCAGATCGAACGGGGCAAATCTTTTTCATAGCCGTTCGTATCCGCGTAGCGGGCGGCATCCAACCAATGCCGGCCCCAGCGCTCGCCGTAATGCGGGGAGGCCAGCAGTCGGTCCACCAAGCGCTCATACGCGTCCGGGCGCTGGTCGGCCAGGTATTCGTCCACGGCGGCGATGGTGGGCGGCAGGCCGGTCAGATCGAGGCTCAGGCGCCGGATGAGCGTGACGCGGTCCGCTTCCGGCGCGGGCGACCACTGGTCGGCTTCGAGTTTCGCGAGGACAAATTGGTCAATGGGATTGCGCACCCAAGTTGGCGCATGGACGGTGGGCGGGGCCGGGCGTTGGATCGGTTGGAAGGCCCAATGCCGGCGCCGGGCGATCCAGCTGGCGGGCTCGCGGCCGTCGGGCCAGGCGGCCCCCTGATCGATCCAGGCGCGCAATTGCCCCACCTGCGCGGCGGTGAGGCGGTCGCCCTTCGGGGGCATGACGGCCTCGGGATTCGTGCCCGCGACCAACTGGATCATCCGGCTGTCGG
>CAIYZC010000213.1 GCA_903930565.1 uncultured Pedosphaera sp. | reverse complement strand
CTCCCGGTGAAATCGAAGCCGCGCTTGTAATCGCAGTGGGCAACTCCACTTCCGCGAGAGCATCCCTCAGTCTGGCCGGGTCTAATTGAATCATCGAGAGTTGGGAACTGGGCCCCTGAGCGATATTAGCGCAGCTCTTCACTGACTTCACACTTGGCGGATTCTCAAAATATTGAAAGGAATTAATGGCTGCCCGAAATTTGCGAACTGCCGTCGAACTAATGACAGGCTCAATAAACTCGTGGGCGCAGCGGCCGCATTTCCAATTTGGCTCGCGATTTATGCGCTTTCGGACATCGGTTGAACGACAGGAAGGACAACGCTTGTGCTGTTTCTCAGCCGATTGCTGCCGTATTTCTCCAATCACTCCGTAACCGAGGATGCTATTCTCCTTTCGGACAATGGCAAGGTCTCCTTCCCGCACCCGCGTATAGTTGGGCACCAAGTTGTCGAAATTGTATTCTTCGCCCGTGCGGTCGTCATAGCTGGAAATGCCCTTGGATACTCGCGTTTCGTCTGATTTCTCAAGCAGGAGCCAACAATTGTTTAGAGCGTTCATAAGACTTCTGGTGGTTATGGATCAAAGCTGCGATCTACTCTTACAGCAAAGTCGCGATGACGGTGTAGACATTGTGCCGCCCGCAACATCGATCCGGCTGGGCAGCGAATCGGCGGCCAACTATTGTTCAGCCTTCGCCCCAAGCATGGCAGCGGATCGATGCAGAGTAGGCGGGCCAGCAGAGGCCCTGCCGCGAAACAAGTTGAGTCTACCTTTGTCCAGCTTATGTGATCCTGTTAGCGCGGTGTTCATTTGTTGCAATACAAACATGGGCCAATTTCGGGGGGCGTGGCAAGGAAAAGTGGTGGGATATCGCCGGGGGGGACGGAAAAGGGAGTTTTACCAAGGACCGCACGGAGATCACTGAGGCTGCGAGCCGGAAACCGAACGGAATTTTTACCGCAGATGGGGCCGCAGAATGGGATTTGGGAGAGGCTCACGCGGAGCGGGGCCAGAGCGGGGCGAGACAGAGTAGAGCGGGTTTGCGCCAGTGGGAGGTTCCGCCGCCACCTCCGGGGCGGTGACGCATTAAAATGGCGTACCCGGCGTGGTACGCCGGGCTAATGTCCAACAACCCTCCGGGTTGCCCGGAGGGGGCGTGCCCCAGCCCGCGAACCGCACGGCCGAGGTGCGGGGCCGGGTGGAGGCGGTTTTGCGGGCGGGGCCTGAGCGGGGCGGGAGGGGAGCGGGAGTAGGGCAACTGGGAATGGGCGCGCCACCAAGCGGTGAAATCGGGTTCGGTGAGTTCGCCGGCGGCAAGGGCGAGGATCGTGACGGTGGTGGCAGGCTCGGAAGCCAGGAATCGGCCGCCGTTGAGCTCAAGAAAGCCAGCCCCGAGGATGAAACCGGTGAGCATGGTGCCGTCCAAGAACGGATGGTTGCGGACTACGCCATAAACATAAGCGGCGGCCAGCTCGGCGAGGTCGGGTTGGCGGTAGGCGAATAGTTGGCGCGGGCGGGCCAGGGCGGAGGCGAGGAGGTGCTCGTCGCGGACGCCAGGGGCGCCTCCGAATTGGGCGATCATCATCTCATGCACGGCGAGACATTCCTCGCGGCTGAGCCAAATGGGTTCGGTCATTTGGCCAACTCGCGCAGGGTGTTGCGATAGCGGCGCGTCAAATCCTCAAAGACGGCCATGCTCTTGGTGAATTCCGGGTTGGTGGCGGAAAGGCGGAAACCGTCGGGGGTTTCGGTGAGGGAAATGGTGTCCCCTTCGGCCAGTTTGAGATGGGCGAGCGCCTGTTTGGGCAGGACGACACCGACGGAGTTGCCAATTTTGCGCAATTTGAGTTCCAGCACCATGTGGACAATGTAGGCACAAAGGTTATAACCGGCAAGTCCGGAATGAGGGGGGGAAAGGGAGGATTTGACCGCAGATGGGATTTTAAAGGGCGCAGATGGGGGATGGGGTTTGGGAGGGCTCACGAGGAGCGGGGCCAGAGGGGGCATTCTGGAAGCAGGGAGATGGGAGAATGGAGATGGGAGGCGCGGGGAATGCACTCGGAAGGGGATGCCTGGCCACCGGGAGATGGCCGGATACGGCAGGTCGGAGACCTGCTCCACGGTTTCCAGCGGCCGCGTCGGTGGGAAGCGGGGCGGAGGCGGGGGTGGTTTTGGCCGCAAAAATGCGCAAAATCCTCAAAAAAGTGACCGCCAATCGGTCCCCACCACCCATTGCGGTCGACTCCTGCGCACACCCGTCCGGCGCACCCGACACCGGGCGGAGGCGGTAGTTAAGCGGCGCAGAGGGCGGGCTCCGCCGCGGGGATGGGCTGAAACTCGTCGCCGCTGCAGGGTTGAAACTCCTCCGGCCAACAGGCCTCCAGGCGACAGAGCAAGCGCTGCTGCATGGGCGCATCGGGGTTGACCTGTTGGACCACAAATTTAAAATGTCCGGGGAGGCATTCACGGAGCACCGTACCAATATCCCGGGCCAGATAACGCGGAATGTAACCAAGCATTAATCGGTCACCGGATTGCGTACGCAAGGCAATCGCGGCGGCATCCGCCGGATTGGCCGGGTCCAACATGGGCAAGAGCTCCTCGCCAGGTTCCAACCGGGCCAACCGGCTCCGGGCCGGCTCCCCCATATGCCGCAGGCCGTGCAGGAAAAAGCGTTGCCGGAAGCGCCCGTCACCATCGGGCACCGGGCAGGGAAAGACTTCAATCCAATCCGTCCGGCGAATACCCTCGGTCACGCCCAAAAGCGCGATCGGGTCGGGGGGCCGGTCAGGATCAAAGCCGCTCCAGCGTAAATATGCTTCATATTCGGGCCGTGAAGGCGCCAGCAATCGGTTGGCAAAAACGGGAAACAACTCGCTGGATTGATAAATCCGCGTGAAATTCTCCATGCCGGTGAACGGATAAAAACCCGTGGCTTTTTGCGCCCCCCGGGTGTATGCGAACCGATAAATCCCACAGTCAAAACTCAGACGCCCAATGGGGAACCAAGCGCCACGCTTCGGGTCTCCGGAACGGGAAGCAACAAAAATCGTGCTCATGGCAGGCTCTCCAACAATAACCGCGCTTGATTAACCGTCAACAATCGTTCAGTAAAAATCTTGGTCACCTCGGACATGCGGTGCCCGGGCACTTGGTCGAGAATCGCCCGGACCATGCCGGGTTCGATGGCCGCGTCGGTGGGAAGTGGGGCGGAGGAGGGGTGGTTTCGCGCATAGCGGCGGGGCGGGCGGAGTTGCGCCACTGGGGGGGGTCCGCCGCCACCTCCGGGGCGGTGACGCATTAAAATGGCGTACCCGGCGTGGTACACCGGGCTAAGTTCCAACACCCCTCCAGGTTGCCCGGAGTGGGCGTGCCCCACCCCGCGAAGCCATGACCGATTGCGCCCGGCCCCGGGCGGGGGCGATTTAGCGCGGATGGGGGATGGGGAATGGGATTTGGGAGGGGTTCAAGCGGAGCGGGGCGGGGCATAGTGGCAGCGGGGAGATGGGAGATGCGGGGAAAAGCGGAGGGGGCGTCGGCACAATGAATTTGCCTATTTGGGGGCATTCCGGTAGCTTTGGCGCATGAACGTTGGACCGCAAAGCCCGCCGGTGGCAGCCGATGCGTTGAGGCCTGGGTTTGCTCAATCGCCTGCTCCTGCAAATCGAGGCGGAAGAATTGGCCGCCAGGCTCGGTGCGGAGTTTGATCAGGATCAGGCGCTCGGCAAGGGCGCTCGAATTCCGGAACTCGTGCGACAGTTCCGCGCCGAACACCGTTACCAATAATGACGGTTTGTCTGGACACGAACGTTCTCCTCCGGATTTTTGGAACGAGGGCGGCCTTTGCTCCAATCCAGCGACGTGGAGTGGGGCCAATTTGACCGCAGATGGGATTTTGATGGGCGCAGATGGGGGCCGGGGACGGGGATTTTGTCTCACGCGGAGCGGAGCCAGAGCGGGGCATGAGCGGGGCATGAGTTGGGCCGGAGGGGAGCGGGGTTGCCCGGCGGGTGGTTCCGCCGCCACCTCCGGGGCGGTAACGCATTAAAATGGCGTACCCGGCGTGGTACGCCGGGCTAATGTCCAACAACCCTCCGGGTTGCCCGGAGGGGGCGTCCCCGACCCCGCGAGCCATGACCGATTGCGCCCGGCCCAGGGCGGGGGCGATTTAGCCCAGATGGGGGATGGGGGCGGGGATTTGGGAGGAGCTCACGCGGAGCGGGGCCAGAGCGGGGCCAGAGGGGAACGCGGAGGGGATGCGAAGTTCCGCGTGGTGGCTTTGGCTTTACACCATCTGGCCGGGGGATTAGCCTGAGCGCAATCATGAAACTGCATTTTCTGCTCTTGCCGGCGGCGCTCTGCGCGGCGCCGATGATGTTGCCGCTGCGGTCGCCGGCGGCGGCTCCCCTGCCCGCTCCGGCGGACGCGCCCGCAACTTCGTCCGCGCCCGCGCCCGCGGCAGCGGCAGCGGCAGCGGCAGCGGCGGCGGCGACGGCGACGGCGCGGATTCTGGCGGCGGCGAACGCTTTTTTGGCCACGCTGGATGATGCGCAACGGGCGAAGGTGACTTTCAAGTTTGAGGACGCGGCGCAGCGGGTGCGATGGTCGAACCTGCCGACGGGGATTGTGGAGCGGCACGGGCTGCGCATGGGGGATCTTAAGCCGGCCCAGAATGAGGCGATCCACACGCTGCTGGCGGCAGCGCTCAGCCCCATGGGGTTGGAAAAGGTCACGGGGATCATTGATGCGGACGAGACGCTGCGGCAGACGGACGGCGGAGGCGGGCGGTTGATGTTCGGCAAGGCGGAGTTTTATATTTCCTTCCTGGGGGCGCCCTCGGCGACGGAGCCGTGGATCATCCAATTTGGCGGGCATCATCTCGCGGTGAATCTGACCATTGTCGGGGATCGCGACACGCTGACGCCAACGCTCACGGCGGTGCAACCCTCCACGTTCACCAAGGACGGCAAGACGGTCCGCCCGCTGGGGCGCGAAAATGACAAGGCGTTCGCTCTGGTGAACGCCTTGGATGAGGCGCAGAAGAAGCAGGCGATCCTCGGATTCCAGATGCGCGATCTCGTGCTCGGTCCGGGGCAGGACGGCCGCACGGTGGCACCGGAAGGCATCAAGGCCTCCGCCCTGAATCCCGCCCAGCAACAGCAATTGCTGGACCTCGCCCGGGAATGGGTGGGGATCATTCATGAGAGCGCCGCGGAGGCCAAGATGGCGGAACTCAAGGCGCAACTGAGCGACACGTGGTTCTCGTGGTCGGGCCCGACACAACCCGGCAGCGCGGCTTATTTCCGGATTCAGTCCCCCACCCTGTTTATTGAATACGCCCCGCAACGCATGGGCGGCGACGCGACCAAGCACATCCATACGATGTACCGCGATCCGCAGAACGATTACGGCAAGAAATTCCTGGCCAAATGAGGGGTTCGGGCCGGGGGCTCGGACGGTCGCCGAGGGGGGTGGTGACGATGGCCTTGGCGGTGGCGGTGGCCGTGGCGGCGGGGTTGTTGGTCGGGGAGGTGACGGTCGGCGCCCATCGGCTGGATGAATATCTTCAGGCCGCCCGCGTTTCCGTGGCGCCGAACCGGCTGGACGTGGACTGGGAATTAGGCCCGGGGGTCGCGGTGGCGGAACGGGTGCGCCAAATGCTGGATCGCGACGGGGACGGCCGGGTGTCCGAGGCGGAGGCGGACGCCTACGCGCGCCGGGTGGTGGGTGAGGTGCGGGTGGAAATCGACTATCAACCCCGCAAGCTGAAGGTTTTGGGGGTTCATTTGCCCAAAGGCGCGGATTGGACCAACGGCTCGGGGGTGATTCAGCTTTCCGCGGGGCTGCGTTTTCCCGCCTTGGCCGCGGGGGCGCACGTGCTCACGCTGACGAATCGGCATGAACTGGCGATGAGTGTTTATCAGGTTAATGCGTTGGTGCCGGTGAGCCCGGTGGTGCGATTGGGGCGGCAGAGCCGGGATGAGTTGCAGCAGGGTTACCGGCTGGAGTTTACGGTGTTGGCAAGAATAGGCGCCCTGCGATTGCTCCGAGGGCGCTGCGGGTGAGTGCGAATGAGTCCGCTGACGCATCGCTGGCGTGGTCAACTGCTACGCGTCTCGACCGACCAAAAACGCGATGCACTACCAAACTTTGGTGTGAATTTTGATATTTGTCACATTAGCGTAGCTGTACTTATGATAGCTTGCCAATTGGGGCGATAGCTATTTCCGACGGGGGTCATCTATCACGGCTTCAGCCGCCTCGTGGGTTCCGTTATGGTTTTTTTGCATATCTAGGCTTCCAAAAGAAATTGGTCAAATGAAGTACATATTTGTCATTCTAAGTTCGTTAATGCTAGGTGCCTGCGGTGGTGGCGGATCATCCGCTCCCGCAACTCCGGTGACCTCGCTCTCGTTTCCGATGCAAAGTGCATACAAGACACTTGTTGCGAATGGACTGACGAAAAGTTTCACCGTTAGTGGTACCTGCTCCGGATCAGGAACTAAGACGAGCTCGGCCGCAAACACCAGCGCGACGTTTGAAGGTGTTACTGGGTTTTCCGCCACCAGTACACTAACGCTCTCGCTGACAAACTGTACGCCTGCGTCCAGCGCGCAGACATCCACGGCTTACTTCGACAGCAACTATCTTCCTATAGGGTTTAACAGTGTCGGTGTTAACTATGGCGTGTATTTGACCCCACTTTCGATTCCAACATCAGTGAGTGTTGGAGGAACAGGCACGCTTGGTACAGAAACCTTGTACACCAGCAGCACCAAGGCTACACCCAATGGGTCTATCGCAATGAGTTACGTCGTTGAAACAGACACAGCGACAACCGCTATTATCAATTTAATTGCAAAAATAACGAACGCTGCGGGGACTTTGACTGCGACTGAACAAGATCGCTATCGGATTGATGTTGCAGGTACTTTGACACCCGTTTCGATCGACATCCAATACGCAAATGGTTCAATCACCCATTTGGTTCTGACTTTCTAACTTGAGGGTTATTCATGACTATGAACGCCACTTTGCTCTGGAAAAGGTGGAGCATTCCAAGCCTTGCAGTGTCTGTCGGGCTAATGGCTGGGTGCGCGACGCAAGCCCCACCGGTGCAGGTCAAGGAGTCGCCCCAGCCGGTAGCCGCACAAAAGAGCGCGCAATTGGCGGTGGCTTCTGTGTCGCCAGCTGCGCCTGTACTGAAACGCAAAATCGCGTTGGGCCGAATCTCGAATGAAACAAGTTATGGGAAGTCGCTTTTGCGTGACTCAGCAGGTGACCCACTTGGTAAGCAGGTGACCGACTTGCTCAGCAAATCTTTAACGGAGTCTGGTGCGTACATCGTTCTGGAGCGGCCCGACATTTCTCGGCTGAAGGATGAAAGTGCGCTCACCGGAGTCAAGCTCAATCTGATTGGCGTTGACGCGCTAATCATTGGATCGCTATCTGAATTTGGCCGCAAAACTGTCGGGCAAACCGGGTTTGTTTCTTCGAGCAAGAAGCAGGTCGCCTTCGCGAAAGTTGACCTTCGCTTAGTTGATGCGTCCACTGGGCAGGTCTTTTTCGCGACGTCCGGGGCTGGCGAGACATCCACCGAGTCGGCGTCGACGTTTGGATTTGGCTCCCAAGCAGCATATGACGGAACATTGAACGACTCTGCAATTCGGCAGGCTGTTTCGGAAGCCGTAAACAGGCTATCGACGGAGTTGAAGGGTCGTCCATGGCAGACCTACTTGCTGTCGGCAGACCAAGGACGATACTTTGTCGCCGGTGGTAAATCTCAAGGACTACGGCCAGGGATGTTGTTCTCAATTCAGACTGCAGGCGAAAAAATCAAATCACCACAAACCGGTTTTGACATCACGCTTCCTGGCCGCGAGGTCGCACAACTTCGGATTGACTCGAACTTTGGCGATGCTGAGGTCAATGAAGGTTCTGTAGGTAGCCTGGCTTCTGGGTCGACTCAAGGTTATAGGCTAGATCAATTGGTGATTCGAATTTAGGAGGGATCCTAATGATTTCCAGGAAAATCGTCGCTGCCAGCGTGATCGCATGCTCTTTGACCGCACTCGTTGGATGCGTTCAGTACCCAACCGAGCGGCAAAGCGTCGTTGACCTTCGACCCCAGATCTCCTTTCGTTGTGATCCTTCAGATCCTCGCGTGATGGATGCGCGCGTGATCGTCGATGATCTGGATGCAGGGCGATTAGGAGACTTTCTGGATGGCGTTGGATCGCTCCGTGTGCTCTCTGGAACCCATGCAATTAGAGTTTTAAGCGGCGCCAGTGTGCTGCTGGATGAACGCGCCTACCTTGGAGACGGCGTTGCTCGGCCGTTCATTGTCAAATGAAAATTATCAGTTCAAAGCTTTTCGCAATTGCATTGTGTAGCGTTGCCTTTGGTGGCTGTGCTAATCGAAACACACTGTACCAATGGGGTGGCTATGACGCGATGCTGTATCAGTCGTATAGGAGCCCGGAAAAGGCCAGCGAATTTCGTGTAGGTCTTGAGCTTCACATTGCGAAGATGGAGCAGTCGCAGAAAAAAGTGGCACCAGGCCTGTACGCGGAACTTGGCACCTTGTACTTGCAAGCGGGTGACTCAGGAAGGGCTGTCGCCATGTACGTCAAAGAGAGGGACACTTGGCCTGAGAGCAAGGGTCTCATGGATGCACTCATTAACAATGTGGACAAGCGGATTCCAGGCCAAAACCGAGGTTAAGTCATGAAGTTCGTTATCGTGTTGACATACCTTCTACTTGGCGTCTTGGCAGGGTGCGCAAAATGCTCCTGCAAAGAAGGACTTGAGTGCTTTCAATGCTGCTGCGCCTCGGTCTATCTTGGTGGTGCCCGCTGTAAATAAGTCATTGGACGTTGATGCTCCAAACTATCTACTTTCGACCCTGACCGTGCCGTTGGCTGAAAAGGGGTTTTATGTTTTCCCGGTGAACACTGCGAAGGTTGTATTGGAGCAAGAAGGCTTCTACGAGGGGGAGAAAATCCATCAGCAGCCCCCCGAAGCACTAGCCCGATTGTTTGGTGCGGACGCGGTGATGTATGTAACGATAAAGCAGTGGGATGCCAAGTACGCCATTCTGGCAGCAACTGTCACTGTCGATTTTGACTATCGAATGGTAGGGAAAGACGGAACAGAGATTTGGCAGGCGAATCAGAAGATGCAGTATTCGCCACAAAACAACAATGCAGGAAACCCGCTTGCAACACTGATTTCTGCCGCAATAAACGCTGCTTTAGCGCGAGCTGCTCCTAACTATTTACCCCTGACGCAGCAGGCAAACCAAATGGCATTTGTTCTGGGTCCCAATGCGCTTCCGAACGGACCGTACCGCTTGAAGTAGTTGGCAAATAACGTCCAAACCGATAACAGCCCACAGTTTATCGGTGGGACCAGTGAATTTCGGTATGGACTCGATGGTCATGGCTTTGCCGTGTGCTCGCAATCGTCCCAAGGCAGAACATTGCAGCCACAGTGCGGCACT
>CAIYZC010000212.1 GCA_903930565.1 uncultured Pedosphaera sp. | reverse complement strand
GCCACACCGGAGCAGTTACGGCCACGGGTGGCGGAAATTTGCGCGCGGTTTGCCACGCCCGCCGCCCCGGACGCGCTCTCGTTGCCCCAAGAGTTGCCCCCCAGCGTGAAAGCATTCTTCGAGCAATACAGTCGGCTTTCGCTTGATGGTGCTACCGCGATCTTGGACGCCTCGGTCATCCGCATCGTGACATTCAAGAAGCGGCAGTATCTGCTCATCGGCCGAACTGCCGACGATGGTGTTTTACGCGCGATCGACTTGCAGGATCGAATGGGTATTCATTCCTTGAATTTGTCCGAGGCCGGCAAAGTCTGGCGGGCGGAGGATGAGAAGTGTTCGTTTGCGCACTTTGTGGTGCTCGAATTCGAGGCGCATTTGCTCAGTGAATGAGGCGGTGAGGTTGGGTAGTTGGGGAAGATTACCAGCACCTCCTTCCCCCGATCCCCCCGCCATTCAAAATGAAGGAAAGTGAGAAGCAGGCGGGGCGGCCATTCTGGTGGGCCGCGGTATTTTCATGGAGTTTGGAGTGCTGATTACGGCACCACGACCCGGTAGAAGCGGGAGGCGTCGGCGGGGAGGGGGTCGCGGAATTCGTATTGGCCGAGTTGGATTTCCGTGGCGGAGCCCCGCGTGGACCAGGTGCCGTCCAGCGCGGAGACGGACTGGATGCGGTAGGGGGTTCCCGGTCGGCCGGAGAAGGCTAGGACCAGTTCGCCGCCGGTGACGATCACATTAATCGTGACGGAGCCGGAGGCGCCGGCGGTGAAGGATTGCTCGGCAGCGAAGGCGGAGCCGGAATAAGCGCCGTCCACGGTTTGCACCGACCAGTAATAAGTTTGGCCAACGGTGAGGTTGGTGAGGGACAGGAAACGGCGCTGCTCCGCATTGCCCGGGGCCGCAACGAGCCGGTAGCCGGTGGCGGCTTCGGCGTTGGCCGGGAGCACATCGGCCGAGCCGGGGGCGGTGCCCAGGCGGACATTGTAGGTGAGGCCGACGGCGGGCGTCTGGGAATCACTGCCCGCGCCCCAATGCAGGGTCACGCCACTGCCGGTCGCCGCGGCCGAGAGGCCAACGGGGGCCGTCGGCGGTGTGTTCGCCACCGTGTCGTGATTCTGCCAGAACTGGAACAGCGGGGTCCCGGATTGATCGCCGCTGAGGAGCAGATCCAACTGACCCGCATTGCGATCATCGCCGAAGGCGACCGCGGTGGCGGCCAGGGAGGGGAAGTTGGCCGCGATCGGCCCAAATTCGCCACTACCAAGATTGAGGAGCAATTGGGTGACCGGACCACTCTTGCCACCGAAACCGCTCAACAGGATGTCAACGCGCCCATCGTTGTTGAAGTCACCGATGGCGACCGCGCCGGCAGTGACACCGGGCAGGACGGCGTAAACCGAGGCGAAAGTGCCGGTGCCGGAATTGCGCCGGATTTCCGCCGTCGGTAGACCGTTGGCATCCAGGCCGGTGACCAGGAGGTCCGGGAATCCGTCGTTGTCGAAGTCCGCCACGGCCAAGCGGCCGCCCGTCAGCGGCGGCAAAGATGCATTCACACGGGCAAACGTGCCGTCACCGCGGTTGTGCCAGACATCGCAGAGCGCGCCGGTGCCCGGATTAATCCCGCTGAGGACGAGGTCGGGATAACCATCCAAATCCAGGTCCGCGACCGCGGCCGTGGCCCCGAACAACAAAGGCAAACCGGAAGCGGTC
>CAIYZC010000211.1 GCA_903930565.1 uncultured Pedosphaera sp. | reverse complement strand
TTGGACGTCGTGCGGCGCTGTGAGGGGACCAAGGGCTTCAAAGTGGTGCGGCGGCGCTGGATTGTGGAGCGCACCTTCGCTTGGTTCATGAAATCGCGGCGGTTGGTGCGCGATTACGAAGTCCGCACCGACCACAGCGAATCCATGGCCCGGCTGTGCATGATTCGGATCATGGTGCGCCGACTGGCGAAGGCAGTGTAAAGGCATTTTTAAAACACGCTCTCAGCAATTTGCGCTTTGGGGTCAAGTGCCAAGGGGCGGGGGTTAAGAATTGTAGAAAGTTTCGTGCGTGGCGGAGCATCTCGGGGGAGGGTTCTTCGGATCGAACCGAGGCCTCGTTGGCTGGCTGAAAGGGAACATTGGAGCCAGGACGGAACGGGATTTCGAGGGGAACGGGGAACCGGTCGAGACGGCGGCCCGGAGTGTGGGGACTTCGGTTCGGTCTCGTTTGCCGGGTTGCGCAATTCATTTGTGGCATCTGGTTTGATGGATGGTTTAAAAATCTCCTCCTTTGGCGGCTGGTGTATTTTCCATGGCTGTAAAAAGGCGGGTGTAGGTTTTATCGTCCATTGTCGCTTTCTGGGTAGCACCATAGATCGTTGCGGGTTTTGGCAGCGGCCAGGGCTTGCCAGTCGGCTAATTTGATGTAGCTGACCGAACCGTCGAAGGCGGCACGAACGGCGCCCTGGGAGTGGCGGGAGCTAACGCCTTCGGACGGGATATTGGCGCCGTCGTTGAAGTAGTCGGGGTGCAGCTCATCGGTTTCCCAGAACACGCAGGCGGTGGGGGCCATTTGGCTCAGTCGGACTGCGGGCACCTGTTTCCGCCCAAAGCCCACCACGGCGCCGTTCATCGCGTAACTGGAAAGCTGTTGTGGGCGCTTCAGGAAGAGGGGGCTGTTGGTTTTGTCCAGCGGGCAGAGGTATAGCTTGGGATCGTGGAGAGCCGACCAGAAGAGGCCGGTGTCCAGTTGGAAGCGGGCGGTACCGCGGGCGTAAAGGTCCGGGGTGTAGAGCCAGCCGGGGAGGCTGCGGACGCCTGGGGCACCGCCGTCATCCCAATTGGGGCGGGGCAACTCGTCGTTGTTGTCCGCCGTGAGGGCGTGCAGGACGAGGGTCTGTTCCTTGAGGTTGTTGAAATCCACGATTTTGCCCGCGTTGTTTTTGGCCCGTCCGAGGACGGGCAGGAGGAGGGCGGCCAAAATGCCCAGGATCGCGATGACGACGAGCAATTCGACGAGGGTGAAAGCCGGCCGGGGCGGCGGCGGGGCGGAAGGCGCGTCGGGGTGCATAGTTTTTTTAATGCTTATCACAATTGGAAAGCGGGGTCAAGTGGATGTTCAAAAGAGTGGTGGGATTTTTTTAAGGCCGCAGAGGGAAAGGGATTGTTTTAACCACTGAGCGCACAGCGGGCACGGAGGGGGAGGTGGGGGAAATTGTGAATTATGAATTGTGAATTATGAAATCGGGGAAGGGGAAGGGCGGTGGAGGCGGGTTGACAGTGGCGGGCGGCGTGGTGATCTTACGCATCGAGCAAGGCGATTTTTAGTGATGAATGACGAGGCGAAAGCCGGGGCGGTGGGCGAGGTTCCGGCGCGGGCACGCGCGGGGCGGGAGGTGTTTTTGGACACGCTGCGCGGGCTGCTGCTGGTGCTGATGCTGTTGGAGCACGCGCCGGGGCCGCTGCATGCGTGGACGCTCCATTGGTTTGGCTTTTTGTCGGAGGCGGAGGGCTTCGTGTTCCTGTCCGGCTGCGTGGCGGGCTGGGTCTATACCAGGACCTTGCGGGAACGGGGAGTGGGCGCGCTGTGGCGTCGGGCGGGGCGGCGCGCGGTCACCATTTACGTTTGGCATCTGGCTGCCTTCGTCGCGGTGTGGGGCCTGCTGCATTATCTGGATCCGCATGTGGCGCGACTGGGGTGGGGGGCCTGGGAGCCGATTTTGGGGGCGGACTGGCCGGCGGCGGCGGGGTGGGGGTTGGCCCTCTTTTATCAGCCCACCATGATGGACATTCTGCCGATGTATTTCGTGTTGCTGCTGTTTTTGCCGGCGCTGCTGATGGTGGCGGAGGAGAAGGGCGGGGGATGGGTTTTGCTCGGGAGTTTGGTCTTGTGGTTGGCGGCGCAGGCCGGTTGCCGGGCGTCGTTGGCTGATTACTTACCTGATGGCCGGGGGACGTTTCCGGGGAATTTCGACGTGTGGGCGTGGCAACTGCTCTTTGTGGCCGGGGTGGTGGTGGGGCATCGGTTCGCCGCGTCCGCGGGGCCGCCTCGGAAACGCCGGACGTGGGTGCTGGGGCCGGCCTTGTTCGTCCTGGGTGGGTTGTTCGCGGTGCGGCACAGTGATTGGGGTGGCGGGGTGGCGGTGGAATTGCCCGAGGCGCTGATTTCCAAGCCGCATTTGGGCCCGATGCGGTTGCTTAATTTTCTGGCGTTGGCGGGTTTGGTGTACGCTGGGTATCCGGTGCTCCGGACCCGGTGTGGCAATCGTGCGCTGGCGTTGCTCGGTCGGCAGTCCCTGGTCGTGTTCGCGTTTCACCTTCCTTTGATCTTCAGTTTACACTTGGCTCAGCGGTACGGTTGGTTGCCCGGCCCGGCGCGGCAGTGCGGAGTGGTCGCGCTGGCGGCGGCGACCCTGTGGTTGCCGGCCTGGGGTGCGGAGCTCGGCGGGCGTTGGCGGAGACGGGGCGCGGGCTGAGGGCAGGCGGCAGGAATGTGGGGCGGCGGCGACCCGGCCCGCTTTGGCATTGCCGGCGGGGGCCGGTTTCCGTTTAGCTTCCCGCACATGATGGATCGTTTGCCTGGATTCCGGGACTTTTATCCCGAGCCGTTGCCGCTCCCCGATATGTGGAGTGCGGATGCCCGCCAATACATTTTTGGAAAATGGCGCGCCGTGGCGCGCCGCTACGGCTTCCGCGAATACGACGGCCCCCCGCTGGAGCCGCTGGAGCTCTACACCCTCAAAAGCGGCGACGAAATCGTCGGGCAATTGTACAATTTCACCGACAAAGGCGGCCGCGAAATCGCGCTGCGCCCGGAAATGACGCCCACCCTGGCGCGCATGGTCGCCGCGCATGAGCGCCACTACAAAAAGCCCGTCAAGTGGTTCGCCATCCCCCAGTTGTTCCGCTATGAGCGGCAGCAAAAGGGGCGTTTGCGCGAGCACTTCCAACTCAACGCCGACATTTTCGGCGAGGCGGACCCGGCGGCCGACGCCGAGTTGGTCGCCTTGCTCATCGACGTGCTGCGTTCCTTTGGGCTGACCGCCGATGATTTTGTCATCCGCTTGAGCAGCCGCAACGCCTGGCAGGATTATTTCAACCAACGCTGCCCGGACGCCGGCAAAGCCTACGCCTTTTACCAGATCATCGACAAACTCGAGCGCGAAGATCCCGCCGCGAGCCGCGAAAAGCTCGCCCAACTAGGTTTCAATCTCGACGAAATCACCGCCTTCATCCAAGCGGGCGAACCGACCGCGGAACTCCGGGGCATTCTCGAAAACCTCGCCGCGCGCGGCTTGCGGGATTACGTCAAAGTGGATTACCAAGTCATTCGCGGCCTCGCCTATTATACTGGCGTGGTGTTTGAAGCTTTCGACAAAAAGGGCGAGTTCCGCGCCATCGCCGGCGGCGGGCGCTACGACAACTTGGTAAAACTCATCAGCGGCGGCAAGGTGAACCTCCCCGCGCTGGGTTTCGGTTTCGGGGATGTCGTGCTCCTCGAATTGCTCAAAGTCCGCGGCCTGCTCCCGACCTTTGACGCCGCCATCGACGCCTACTGTCTGATCGAAGACGAAACATTGCGGCCCGCCAGTTTGCAACTCGTCCAGCAACTCCGCGAGGCGGGTCTGGCCGTGGAATATTCCTTGGTCGCCGCCAAGCCTGACAAACAGTTCAAGCGCGCCCAGGAAATGAAAGCCGCCCACACCGTCAAATGGGAACCCGCCCCCGCCGGTGGCGAACCCTTGGTGCGCGTCCGCAACCTGCGGACCAAGCAGGAGCAATCACTCCCCGCCGCGGCCGTCGCGCCCGCGTTGGCGACCCCCGCCACCTAATCCCGCGTTCCCCTCCCGGGCCGCGATCGGGCTTGGTCCCCTTCGCGGCATCCCGGGGCGGGTGCGGCTCCTTCCTTGTGCGGCGCCCGGTGGCAAAAGGATTGCCTCGGGACGGTCGGAGCGGCTACCGTTCGGCATGTTCAAACCGGAAGATTTGTTCGATTTGACCCGCACGGCGCACGCGGACCTGTTCCACGATTGCGCGCGGGCTTGGGATGCCCTTAAACGGCTCAAGGCCTACATCGACGAGCGCACCCGGGTCGTGCCCCCGCCGCCCACCTGGCCCGGCGTCTTCATCGGCCCCAACGTGGTCATCGGCGAAGGCACCGTCATTGAACCCGGCGCGTACATCAAAGGCCCCGCCATCATCGGTCGCCACTGCGAAATCCGCCATAACGCGTACCTCCGGGATCACGTCATCGTCGGCGACCACTCCGTCCTCGGCAACGCCTGCGAGTTCAAGCACTCTTTCCTCTTCGAACATTGCACCGTTCCGCACTTCAGCTACGTGGGCGATTCCATCCTCGGTTATAAAGCCCACCTCGGCGCCGGCGTAAAAATCTCCAACGTCAAACTCATGCCCGGCAACGTTCTCGTCGAAGTGGACGGCGTCCAATGCGACACCGGTCTGCGCAAATTCGGCGCCCTCCTCGCCGACCACACCGATATCGGCTGCAACTCCGTCCTCAACCCGGGCACCATCATCGGCCGCCATTCTGTGGTCTATCCCAACACCAACTGGCGCGGCGTCCTCCCCCCCTCCCGGATCGTCAAAAACACCGCCCCCAAAGAAATCGTCCCCCGCCGCGCCTGATCCTGCCAACCCAACTGCCCCGACCCAATAAACCCACCCCATACTAGGGGCTGACCCTCATACGGGGTCAGACTGTAGTATTGCTATATTTTCTCACCCCGCCTACCCCGCGGTGCCTGCTCTTCCATGGGGGTCAAACCCTAGTATTTCCCTATTTTGCTTGCCCCAAAGGCTTTGGTGGATCACTCTTTCCCCATGCCACGCAAACTTCGCGTCGAATATCCGGGTGCCATTTATCATCTTTTGAGCCGCGGCAATCGGAAGGAGAACATTTTCCGCAGCGATGTGGACCGCCAGGACTTCCTGAAAACCTTGGCCGAGACGTGCCTGAAGACCGGTTGGCAGGTCCACGCCTACTGCCTGATGGGCAACCACTTCCACTTGGTCGTGGAAACTCCCAACGCCGATCTGGTCGCGGGAATGCGCTGGCTGCTTTCGACCTTCACCATCCGGCTCAACCACCGCCACAAACTCACCGGCCACGTCTTCGGCGGCCGTTACAAGGCCCTGATCGTGGACGGCAGCGGCAACGGCTACCTCAAGTCCGTCTGCGATTACGTCCACTTGAATCCCGTGCGCGCCGGCTTGTTGGCCCCCGGGGAGCGGTTGCTGGCCTATCCTTGGAGCAGCTTTGGCGGCTACCTATGCACCCCGGCCCACCGCCCGGGATGGTTGCGAGTTGACCGCGTTCTCGGCGAGCACGGCATCTCGGAGGATTCCGTCGCCGGACGCCTGGAATTCGAACAACGCCTCGAAGCGCGCCGGGAATCCGAGGCCAACGGGCCGGAATGGCAGGCCATTCGCCGGAGTTGGTGCCTGGGCTCCCCCGCTTTCCGCCAGGAACTCCTGGACCGCATGGGACCCAAACTTGCCGAACCCCCGGCCGACACCATGCGTCGCGAGAGTGCCATCGATAAAGCAGAACGCATCGTCGTGGAAGAATTGGGTGTGCTCGGCTGGACCGATCTGGACTTGCAGACCAATCGCAAGAGCGACCCGCGCAAAATGGCCATCGCCGCGCGTTTGCGGCGCGAAACCACCTTGTCCGTCCGCGTGATTGCCGCCCGCTTGTCCTTGGGCTCCCCCAAAAGCGCCAACGCCCTCCTGCACAAATGGCTGCGCCGGCCGGTCGCCGGCGAACCCGGTGTGGTCGTCGCACCGAAACCATGAAACGCGGGTCCCGTAATCGTCTGACGACCTGGGCCATCCTGACCCGCTTCACGTTGGCCATTGCGCTGTCGGTCGCCCCCGCCCTTGCCGCCGCGCCGCCGCCAAATATCGTCATCATCCTCACCGATGACCAAGGCTACGCGGATGTCGGGAAGTTTGGCGCCCAGGGCTTCCAAACTCCCAACCTGGACCGTATGGCGGCGGAAGGCGCGGTCTTTCGCAATTTCCACGTCGCCCAGCCGGTTTGTTCGGCCTCCCGCGCTGCGCTCCTGACGGGGTGCTATCCCAACCGTATCGGCATCCACGGGGCGCTGGGGCCCCGCACCAAGACCGGGATCAGCGACCAGGAAGTGACCCTCGCGCAGTTGCTCCGCGGGCGGGGCTATGCCACCGCCATTTTCGGAAAATGGCATCTCGGCGATTCCCCCGGCTTCCTGCCCACCCGCCACGGCTTCGACGAGTATTTCGGCCTGCCCATGTCCAACGATTATTGGCCGGGGCATCCCGACCTGATCACGAACCTGCCCCCCGCCACCGCCGCCGCCAAGCGCGGGTACCCCAAGCTCCCCATCTACGACGGCGAAAAGGTCTTTCGCGAGGAAATGACCGCCGACGACTTGAACCACCTCACCACTTGGTATGCCCAACGCGCGGTGCGGTTCATCGAGCGCCACCGCACCGAACCGTTCTTCCTCTACGTCGCGCATTCCATGCCGCATGTGCCCCTCGGGGTCGGCGACAAGTTCCGCGGTCACAGCCGCCGCGGGCTGTATGGCGATGTGATCGAGGAAATCGATTGGTCCGTCGGTGAAATCCTCGCCGCATTGCAGCGGAACGGCTTGGCGGAAAATACTTGGGTGATTTTCACCTCCGACAACGGTCCGTGGCTCTGCTACGGCGACCACGGCGGCTCGGCGGGCCCGCTCCGCGAGGGCAAGGGCACGAATTGGGAGGGCGGCACCCGCGTGCCCTGCATCATGCGCTGGCCGGGGCGCATCCCCGCCGGCACCGACACCGCCGACATGCTGATGACCATCGACTTGTTCCCCACCATCGCGCGCTGGGCGGGTGCCGAATTACCCGCCCAAGCCATCGATGGCCGTGATGTCTGGCCGCTCATCAGCCGCCAACCCGGCGCCCAAAACCCGCATTCCAGCTACTGGTTTTACTACCTCGTCAATGAACTCCAAGCCGTCACTTCGGGCGATGGCCGTTGGAAACTCCAATTGCCGCACAATTACCAAACCCTCGCCGGCCGCCCCGGCGGGCGCGCTGGGGTGCCCGTCCCGTACTCCCAAGCGACCGTGGCCGGCGCCGAATTATACGACCTGTCCGCGGACATTGGGGAAACGAAGAACGTGGCCGCCGCGCACCCCGAAGTCGTGACCCGGCTCCTGGCTGAAGCCGAAAAAGCCCGCGCCGAACTCGGCGACGCCCGCACCCAAAATCCCGGCTCCGGTCGCCGCCCACCAGGCCGGCTTTAAGTCCCGGCCTTCGTTCGTTCAGTGGCGCGCCCAGGTGGGAATCGCCACCGCCCGTGCATCGCTCAACGCGTGGTCCGCCGGCAAGGCCTCGCCCGCCCAAATCCTTTGCGCCGTCCACGGCGCGGCCGCGTCGCGCCAAAACGGATCCTCCGGCGGCAACCCCAGCGGCAACAGGGCGGTGCTCGTCAGGTAGAGGCTGCCGGTGGAAATGTAGTTTTCCCCCAGGCCCGGTTGGTGCCCTGCGACGCCGATCCGCAGCCAACCATCCGCGTCGAACGTCCCCGGCGCGCCCAGCACCCGTTGCAGCACGGCCGTCAACGCGCACCGCACTCCGGCGGGCCGCCATTCCGCGGGCAGTGCGCGGCGCAGGGCCGCTTGCGCCAGGCCTTGAAACGCCCCCGCCCGGTAGGCGCTCGACCGCCCCAGCACGGGATACGTGCCATCCGGCGCGATCAACCGTTCCTGCACCACCGCCCAGCGTTGCGCCCGCCGCGCCACCGCCGACCGCGCCGGGCCGAACCGCGGATCGACCGCCGCCAATGCGTCCAGCGCGTCGACGAGCATCGGTTGGATCACATAGCTGTTGTAGTAGTCGAAATGCCAGGCCTCCCCGTCCCCGTAGGCCCCGTCGCCCGCGTACCACCCGAGCATCCTCCGCAGGCCGCCCTCCAGTCGGTCTTCCAGCGTCGTTTCTCCCAGCGTGAGCAGCGCCACCTCCACGAGGCTGGCGAAAAGCACCCAGTTGTTGTCCCGGGGTGTGGGGATCGCCCGCGAGGCTTGCAATGCCGTCACCAGTTGCCGTCGTTCGCCCGGCGCCAAGGCATCGCGCAGCACACGGGGCGCCCGCAGCAAGCCCTGGGCGAGAAACGCCGTGTCCACCAACGCCTGGCTCCCCTGGCCGAAATTGAGGTGGTCCGGGGATTGGGGATCAATCGCCTGGACGAGGGCCGCGCGGGCCAACTCCACGCACCGCTGCTGCCGTGCGGCTTCGGCGGCCGGCAGGTTCGCGGCCTCCAACCATGGGGCGATGCCCGCCAAGAGCCGGCCGAACGCCTCCAAATGGCTGAACCGGCGGCGGTCCTCGGGATGCGCCGCCTCCACCGGCATGGTCCGGTGCAACTCGCCGCGCGCCAAAGCGCCCAGCACGGGTTGCGTCAACTTCTCCAGCCACGCCAGCCAAGCCAACCGGTCGTCCGCGCCGGTGCGGATGCCCGCCGGGGTGGGGGACGCGTCCGTCGGGACGGCGGACGCCGCGGTGACGGTCGGGGAGCGCCCCACGGCGGCCAGCGCGCCCGCCACCCCGAGTTGCTGACAAAACTGCCGCCGGTTTTTCATATTGGGGCGGGCCGTCCCGCCATGAGATTCGACGCCTCCGGACCCCGGCCGCTTCAATTCGAAAAAAAACCGATTCCGGGGCTTGACTTCCGCGCCTGCTCCGCTAGGGTAATTGGCTCTGTATTAAGAACTAGAGAAAATATGCCGAATACCAAGTCCGCCGAACGCCGGATGCGCAGCAGCGCCAAGAAACAAGCGCACAACCGCACTGTGCATACCCGTCTGCACACGCTGGAACGAAACTACCTGGAGCTCGTGGGCTCCGGCAAATCGACCGAAGCCGCCTCCGCGTTGATTGCCATCACCTCCGCCCTCGACAAGGCCGCCAAGACGAACAAGATTCACAAGTCCATGGCCAGCCGCAAGAAGTCCCGCTTGGCGATCCGCCTGGTCAAGCTGAACCAGCCTGCCGCCCCCGCCCCGGTCGCTCCGGTGACCGCGAAAGCGGCCTAAGCCACCTCCTTTCGGGAAACTTTCACCCGCCCTGCCGACCGCCTTCGGGCCGTCGGCGGGGCTTTCCCGTTTAGGGCCGTGCCGGGGTTCCGGCCGGCCGCCGCGCGGGCTTGGGAAACAACCGGCCGCGCGCCAAACCCCACCGGGTGAGCCGGAAACTCATCCCCGTGGCCAGGCACCCGAAACCGTATTTCACACTGCGCCGGAAATTGATCGACGACGCCTCCGGGAAATACTTGGTGGGGCAGCTCACTTCGCCGATCGTGAACCCGTGCCAGAGAATCTGCGCCAGCATCTGGTTGTCGAACACAAAATCGTCCGAGTTGTCCGCCAAGTGCAGCGTTTCCAACAGTTCCCGCGAAAACGCGCGGTAACCCGTGTGGTATTCCGATAGTTTCGCCCCCAGCATCAAGTTTTCCACCGCCGTCAGCACCCGGTTCGCCGCGTACTTCCAGCCCGGCATCCCGCCCTGCAGGGCGTAGCCGCCCAAAATCCGGCTGCCCAGCACGCACGGATACAGCCCGTTCCCGATCATCCCCACCATCGCGGGGATCAGCTTGGGCGTGTATTGGTAGTCGGGATGGATCATCACCACAATGTCCGCCCCCTCCGCCAGCGCCAGTTGGTAGCAGGTCTTCTGGTTCCCGCCGTAGCCCCGGTTGGCCGGGTGCACATGCACCTTCACCGAGGGCAGCGTCCGGGCGATGGCCGCCGTGTTGTCCTTGCTCCCGTCGTCCACCAGAATGACCAGGTCCACCAGCCCCTGGGCCATCACTTCATCGTAAGTTTGGCGCAGGGTCTTGGCCGCGTTGTACGCGGGCATGACGACAATGACTTTCCGGTCGTGAAACATCAGTCACGTCAAAATGCCCGACCCCCGCGGCGCCGGGAAGCCAAAAATCACCCGCCCCGCTTTACGGCTCCGTCAGGATCGTGTCGCTGTGCTCGTATCCCGGCGCGCAGCAGCACAGCAGCGTGAGCGTCACCCCGCCCGTGTTCCACAGCTTGTGTTTGCGGCCCGGCGGAATCGCAATCGCGTCGCCCGCCCGCACGTCCCGCGTCTCCCCCTCGATCCGCAGCCGTCCCGTCCCCGCCGTGATGTAATAAATCTCCTCCGCCCGCGGATGATAGTGCTCCTGCGTCTCGCCCCCCACCGGCACCCGCGCCTCCGCCAAACTCTGGTTCCGGATCGCCGAGTTCCGATGCGCCAGCAACTCCCGAATCTCGGACCCATCCTTCGTGATAAACGCCGGCGCGTCCGCCAAATTCTTGATGTCCATAATGCCAACTCAATCAGTTTGTTTGCCCGCGCCGCAACCTACCCCGCCCAACCCCGCCCCCGCCAGCCCAATCCAAATCCGCCCCTCCCACCGCCCAACGGCACACCCATGACCCTGTGGGGCAGGTCTCCGACCTGCCTTCTCCGGGAGTCTCTGCCTCCCAGCTCCCGCCCCCCGCTCCCATCTCCCAGCTCCCCCCTGCCCACTGCCCACCGCACACTGCCCACCGCACACTGCCCACTGCCCACTGCCCACCGCACACTGCCCACTGCCCACTGCCCACCGCACACTGCCCACCGCACACTGCCCACCGCACACTGCCCACCGCACACTGCCCACCGCACACCTCCCTTTCCTCATTTCCCCCGCCCGCCGCCCTGGTTTACCATGGCCCGGTATGAAACGAACCGCGGTCTTGAACGTCGTGGGCCTCACCTCGGGCCTCCTGGGACCCCATACGCCCCGGATCAATCAATTCCTTGCCCGCGGCTCGCTCACCACCATCGTGCCCGCGTTCCCTGCCGTCACCTGCACCGCCCAGTCCGTCTACGTCACCGGCACCCCCGCCGCGGGCAACGGCATCGTGGCCAACGGCTGGTATAACCGCGAACTCGCCGAGGTCCAGTTTTGGAAACAATCCAACCACCTCGTCCAAGGGCCCAAACTCTGGGACGAACTCCGCGCCCTCGACCCCGCGTTCACCTGCGCCAAACTGTTCTGGTGGTACAACATGTACTCCACCGCCGACTATTCCATCACCCCCCGGCCCATGTATCCGGCCGACGGCCGGAAATTCTTTGATGTCTATTCCTGGCCGTATGAAATCCGCCCGAAAATCAAAGCCGCCCTGGGCGATTTCCCCTTCGCCACCTTCTGGGGCCCCGCCGCGGGCCTGGCTTCCCCCCAGGGCGGCCGGGACGCCGCCTCCCGCTGGATTGCCGGTTCCGCCCAGTGGATCGAGCGCGAGCATGCGCCCACGCTCAGTCTCGTTTACCTCCCGCACCTCGATTACAACCTCCAGCGCCTGGGACCGCAGGCTCCCGCCATCGCGCAGGATCTCCGCGAGATCGACGCCATCGTCGGCGAGTTGCTCGACTTTTACGCCGGCCGCGGTGTCCAGGTCATCATCTTATCCGAATACGGCATCACCCCCGTGGACACCCCGGTGCATCTGAACCGCCTGCTGCGCCGAAAAGGTTGGCTCACCATCAAGGAAGAGTTGGGCCTGGAACTCCTCGACTACGGCGCCAGCGCCGCCTTCGCGGTGGCCGACCACCAAGTGGCCCATGTTTACGTCCAGGACCCGGCGCAAATCCCCGCCGTCCGCGCCGCCCTCGCCGCGGAAATCGGCGTCGAGCGTGTCCTCGACCGTCATGAGCAGGCGGAGTTCGGCGTTCACCATCCGCGCGCCGGCGACCTGGTCGTCATCGCCGGGGAGCGCGCCTGGTTCACCTACTACTACTGGCTCGACGACCGCCGCGCCCCCGATTTCGCCCGGTGCGTGGACATCCACCGCAAACCCGGCTACGACCCCGTCGAACTCTTCCTCGACCCCCAAATCCCCGTCGTCAAACTCCGCATCCTTTGGCGCTTGATGCAAAAAAAGCTCGGCTTCCGCATGTTGATGGACGTCATCCCCCTCGACGCCACGCTCGTCAAAGGCTCCCACGGCCGCCGCCCCGCCAACCCCGCCGACCACCCCGTCTTTCTCTCCCCGCGCCCCGAACTCGTCCCCCCCGCCCCCGTCCAAGCCCCCGACGTTTACCACCTCCTCAAGCGCCACCTGCTGCATTGAGTGGCGCAACCGAAAAATCCCCAACGCCACCCTGGGACCGCCGGCTTCCAGCCGGCCTCCCCTCCCGCATTCGGCCTTCGTGGTGTTGGAGGTAACGAGACTCTGACCCTGCCACCTATCCGACGCCCCGCGCCCCCACAAAGTGCTCGGCCCGATTCGAGCGTCTCCCCCCATCCGCCCGCTAAACCTGTATTTTGTGGGAGGCGAGGTAACGAGAC
>CAIYZC010000210.1 GCA_903930565.1 uncultured Pedosphaera sp. | reverse complement strand
TTGGGGGGCTTGGCCCGCGCGACCGGATTTGGCGCTGGTGGATCTGGCCACCGGCCGGGTGCGGCGGAAACTGGTGTGCGGGTTGGTCTCCGCCCTGTGTTGGTCGGCCGATGGCCGCACCATTGCCGTTTGGGAAAACCAAGCCCAACGCTTGAGTGTCTTCGCCCCGCCGGCGGAAAAACCCGTCGCCGGCTATGCCGGCGGGGAGGTCGTGGACATGTGCTTTCTGGCTGGCGGCGGGGAGCTGGCCTTGCTCCGGCCGGACGGACGGGTGGATTTGCTGACGGTGGCGGGCGGCCGGCCCGCCGGGCAGTTGTTGAATGAGTCCGGGCCGATGTGGGCCATGGCGCTCTCCCCGAATGGGCGCTGGTTGGCCACGGGGGGGAACGATCAATCCATCCACCTGTGGGATTTGCCCACGCGCCGCGAAGTGCGCCGGTTGCGCGGGCACGACGGCCCGGTTTGGTCCCTGGCCTTTTCGCCCGACAGCCGGAGTCTGGCGAGCGGGGGCTGGGATGGGACGGTGAGTTTCTGGGACGTGGAGCCGCCGCCGCCGCCCGCGCCCATGACCAATGTCCTCGGCGGCTTCCGCTTTGCCGCGGACAGCCGCAGTCTGCTCACGCAGGGCACGAACGGTTGGGTCCGCTGGTGGGAGCTGCCGGGGCGGCGCTTGCGCGCGGAATGGGCGCAACCCAAGTTCGAGAGCGCGGCCTTTGCTCCCGGAGGCGGGGTCTGGTTGGCCGGCCGGGAGGGGGCGGAACCCACCGCCACCTTGCGGCACCTCTCCGCGCCGGGTTCGGGTATCGGGATGGCCCTGCGTTTGACCAATATTGCCGCCGCTTGCACCGCTATCGAGCTCGGTACGAAAGCCGATTTCGTTGTCACCGGCCATGCGGATGGCACGGTTGCTTGGTGGGAATTGAGCCGGGACGGGGCGCGGCTCCGGGCCCGGTCAAACCTCGCCCCGGCCGGGAAGCCGCTGCCGGTGGACCTCTTGGTGTTGTCCCGGAACCAGGAAGTGCTGGCGGCGGCGCGCTTTGCCGAAGTGGCGGCGGCAACCTGGCGCCTGTCCGGGCTGACGCCGTTGGCATCCCATTCGTGGGGGGATTACTATTCGCTCCGCTTGGCCCTCGGGCCGGCGGGGGATCGCATCGCCACTTCCGGGGATGGGCAATTGTTGCGGGTAAACCTATGGGACGACCGTTGGCGCGGCCGGCCGCGGGGTTTGCGGGGGCATTTGGACACCCCCACCGCTTTCGCCTTTTCACCGGATGGCCGGAGTTTGGTGACGGGGGGAGCGGACGGTTTGCTTCTGGTTTGGCATCTGCCCTCGGAACGCATGGTGACGACGCTGTTGCGGTTGGGACCGGGGCGGGGCATCGTCGGCGTGGAGTTTTCACCCGATGGCGAGTGGCTGGGCGCGGCGGATGCGGCGGGCCTGTTGCACCTCTTCCACGCCCCGCCCGTCCGCGCGGAAACGACCGCGCCCTGAACGCATGACCGCGCCAAACAACCGCCGCAACCTTTCCCGCAAATTCCTTAAACCATTACTGACGGCCAATCCGGCCGTCTCACCGCAATTGGCGCACATGAAAACTAAATTCTGGTCGGTCGGGTTCGGTTTGATCTGTTTGTTGGCGGGGCTCCGGCTGGCGGCCGTGGAGGTGCCGGCGGGACGCAGCGCCACGTTGCTCGGCTCGTCGGTCGGCAGCCTGGGCACCAATCAGACCTGCCAATGGGCGGTGAGCAATGTCCTGACGAGCGGCGGCCTCATCCGGCTGCCCGGCGCCACCAATCTCACGCTCACCGTGTCGCTCGATCCTCTCACCTACAACAATCCAGTTCTGACCAATTGGCCGATCAATGTGGCCGCGAACACGTGCACGAACGGGCCGAAGCCGCCTTGTCCCTATTGCCCCGCCTGTTCGAACAAACCGCCCGCCCAAGTGCAATATTACTGTGCCATCTCCACGCCGGGGGCGGCGACGATCACCAATTCAATCAATCTGCTGCTCAATCCGTTGGCGGACGCCAGTTTTTTGGGGACGAATGGCCTTAAAAAACAGACCTTTTCCCTGGCCGCGGGCGCGGCGGTGACGCGGGCGGCGCTGGAAATCGTGGGGGACGGGGCGGATTACGCCAACGTGGGCGGACCGGCAGCGGTGGGACTGACTTCCGGGGCGGTGGATGATGATGGGACCTTGGTGGGCAATGTCGCGGCGCGGTATTCGGGCTATTTCGTGCCTCCGACGCCCGGTTATTACGTCTTTTTTCTGGCCGCGGCGGGGGATACGGATTTGTTTTTGAGTCCCGATGCGGCGGTGGCCGACAAAATGTTGATCGCCCAGGAAACCAGTTGGAGCTATCCCTTGGAGTGGATCACTTCCACCGGCGGCAGCACGAACAGCCAAAAACGTTCCGATACGTGGAGCCCGGACGGCGGAGCCACCTATCCGTTTGTGGGCGGGATTTGGCTGACCAACGGCGAGGCCTACTATTTGGAAGCGGTTCGCCGGCATGTGACCGGGACCCCTTCCCATTTCGGTTTCACTTACAAACTGGCCGGGGATCCCGACCCCACCAACGGGCAACCCAGCTTGGTACTGACCAACCAACTGTGGTACATTACGCCGCCGGCGACGAACCTCAGCGTGCTCACGAACCCCACCAACCAGACGGTGTACGCCGGGGGCGGGGTGGTGTTCAACGGGCTGGCGCAGTCAGACAGCGAGTTCACGCCGGTCTATCAATGGCTCCAAAACGGCACCAACCTGGCGGGCGCCACCGGGAACAGCCTGACGTTGAGCGGCGTGACGTCCGCCATGGATGGTTTCCAGTACCAATTTATGGCGACGATCCCGGGGAGTTCTTTAAGTGTTACTTCGGCGGTGGCGACCTTGAATTTGGCCCCGGCGGCCCTGGTGGTGGGGCATCTCAAGCGGGAGTTCTGGGTCGGGGGCCACGACGCCCCCCGGGCCGCGATTGAGGCCGGCTTCGCGGGCCTGCCGGATTTCACCGCCGGAGTGCCGCAATTTCTGGTGGTCAACGACCACACCCCCAATTTCGGCCAGCGTATCAGCGGGTATTTCATCCCGCCCGCCACGGATAATTACATCTTCTTTCTCGCTTCCGCCGGGGACAGTGATTTGTTCCTCAGTCCGGATGGCCTGCCGGCGAACAAGGTGCAAATCGCCGCGGAAACGGCCGCCAGTGGTCCGGGGCAGTGGCAGGCGAGCAACGGGGGCAGTGTCGTTTCGCAAAAGCGGTCGGATCAGTATTTGCCCGCCGGGGTGACCAACGCCCCGTTCGCCACGGGCTTCGCGCTGACCGCCGGGGTGGCCTACTATTTGGAAGCGGTGCATCACCAAACCAACGCGGACGGTTTCCTGTCGGTCACTTACGCCACCGTGGGGGAGAATCAGGCGCTGGGGCTGCCGCTCGCGGGCGACGCCACCCGGCTGACGGGCGGGGTGATCGGCTTTCTCGCCCCGCCGGTGTCCGCCGTGGTGGTCACCGCCCAACCGGCGGGCGCGACCTCCAATGTCGGATCCGTGCTCACCTTGACCGTCGCGGGTTTTGCCCCGGGCGCCATTTTGGCGCAAACGGGTTTCGATCCCAATCCGGAAACCACGCCGCCGACCAATTCCTTGACGTATCAATGGTTTTTGAACGGGGCGGCCATCGCGGGGGCCACCCGCTCCGGCTACACCACCCCGGTCTTGCTGCCCGCCAACAATGGCGACCAATACGTGTGCCAACTCGGCGCCCTGGGCTATGCCGGGTTCAGCAACAGCCTGCCCGCGGTGGTGGGAGTCAATCCCGACCTCACGGCGCCCGTCCTGCTCAGTGCGGTTGCGCCCACCAACCAATCCGGCACCTACGAATTGGATGTGACCTTTGGCAAGCTCGTGGATGACAGCGCCTTGAATCCGGCCAATTACTCCCTGAACAATGGGGCGACGGTTTTGGGCATCCATCGCCTGGCCGGCAATGCCGTGGAGTTGGTACTGAGCCAGCCGGCGGTTGGGGCGGTCCTCTCCGCTTACAACATCTTGGATTTGGCCGGGAACTCCCTCGCCGGCAACCCTGCCCTGGCGGTCACCGCTTACCCCCGGCTCTTGTCCCTCGACCTCGATCCCGCTCTGGGGAACCCCGCGGTACCCGGCGATTTTGCGGTGGTGGGCACCAACCAGTTCGTGATCTCCGGCGGCGGCGGTGGGGTCGGGAACGGGACGAACGATGGGTTCCGCTTCACCTGCCTGGCAACCAATGGCAATTTTGACTTGGGCGTCCAGGTGCTCGGCCAGTCCGAGATCGACCCGGGCAGCTTCGTGGGGATCATGGTGCGCGAGGATCTGACGAGCCAAAGTCGGCATTGGGTCCTGGGGGCCACTCCCGGCGGCGGGGACGGCGTGTTGGCGGTCGACGGCGCGGGCTGGGGGTTGAACCAATTGCTTACCGCTCACCGTGCCACCGCCGGCGGTTCGGCCGTCGCGGGCTGGGGGAATTGGCTGGTGCCCGATACCGCCGCCAACTTTATCCCGAATTATCCGAACCAGTGGCTCCGCTTGGCGCGGGTCGGCCAGCGGTTTTTCGGTTATCAATCCCACGACGGGGTGAATTGGAATTTGGTTTGCGCCGATTCCCCCACCAACTCGGGCGCCGCCACCCCTTTCCCCGCGAATGTGTATGTGGGCTTGGTGGTCACCGCGGGCACGAATTCCCTCGACCCGGCGTTTTTGAACACGGCGACCTTCGCCAATTTTGCGAACACCGCCGTCTCGGTTGCTCCGCCCTCACCCGCCACCCTGCAGGCGGTCGTGGCTGGCGGTAATCTGCGGGTCTCTTGGACGCCCGCCGGCGGGCGTTTGGAAACCACCACCGAGCTGCGCGGTGCGGGCGCCGTTTGGTCAGTGGTCGGCACCAACAATCCCAGCCTGATTCCGCTCAAAGGGCCGGCCCGCTACTTCCGCGTCATTAATCCGTGACGCCCGGGCGGCGCTCGCGCCCGCTTCGTTCCGCCCCGCGGCTCCGCTTGGGAGCCGCGGGGCGGTTTTTTTGCCCACTTCGCCAGGTTCCCACCCCGTTTCGACCGCAGTTCGGAAACTTCGCCCCCCGCCGCAACCTTTCCGCCGGTTCCTTTCAGAAAGCAGGTGGCAGATCAAATAACCCCTGCCAACAACCATCGCTTATAACTATGAAAATCATGTTTCGACAGTTCCTGTCCCTCCTGCTGCTCCTAGTCGGTGTTCGCGGG
>CAIYZC010000209.1 GCA_903930565.1 uncultured Pedosphaera sp. | reverse complement strand
CGTTCGTCGGCTTTTACGCCCTCGCCCTGACCTATCTCTGCGCGGTCATGGTGCTCGCGCTGTTCGTCGGCCGCGGCCCGGTGTTTCTCGCCGCCACCCTCAGCGCCCTGCTGTGGGACTATTTCTTCCTGCCGCCGCGGTTCACTTTTTTCATCACCAGCTTCCAGGACGGCCTGATGTTCGCGATGTATTTTGTCGTGGCATTGGTGCTGGGGCAGTTGACCGCCCGGATTCGGGCGCAACAAACCGCGGAACGCCAGCGCGAGCAACGGGCCACGTCGCTGTATTTGCTCACGCGCGACCTGGCCGAGGCGCCGGATTTGGCGGAACTGCTGGCGGTGGTCATCCGGCAGGTGGGCCGCGCGTTCCGCGCCGAAGTCGCCCTCTCCCTGCCCGACGAGTCGCAGGCCGCGGGCGTGACCGCCTACTTCGCCAGTTCGTGGAGCCTGCCGGACAAGGAACAAACCGTGGCCGCCTGGGCGTATCAACACCGCCAGGCCGCGGGCCGCGGCACCGACAATCTGCCCGCGGCCGATGGTTTGCACCTTCCCCTGCTCGCCGGGCCCCGCGCCACGGGCGTCCTGAGCCTGCACTTTCCGGACGCCACGCCCCTGTCCCCCGCCCAACGGGACCTGTTGGAAGCCTCCACCCGCCAAATCGCCCTGGTGCTGGACCGGGAACGCTTGCGGGACGCCGAGTCGCAGGCCCGCTTGCTGGCGGAATCCGAGCGCCTGGGCACCATGCTGTTGAACTCCGTTTCGCACGAACTGCGCACGCCGTTGGCGGCCATCAGCAGCGCCGCCGGCGGGCTCCGCGCCGCGGGCGAGCTCAACCCGGTGCAGACGGCGTTGACCCGCGAGCTCGATGAAGCCACCGGCCGACTCAACCGCCTGGTCCGCAATTTGTTGGACCTGTCGCGCTTGGAAGCCGGGCATCTGCGCGTGAACCCGGACTGGCATGATCTCCGGGATTTGGTGCGCGCCGCCTTGCACAGTTTGGGCGGGGCGCTGGACCGGCACGAGCTCCGGCTGGATGTGCCGCCGGAGTTGCCCCCGGTGCGCGTGGATGCGGTGTTGACCGAACAAATTCTGGTGAACCTCCTCGGCAACGCGGCCGTCCACACCCCGCCGGGCACCCGGGTGGACTGTTCCGCCCGCGTGGCCGACGGCTGGTTGGTGCTGTGCGTGGGGGACAACGGGCCCGGCCTGCCCCCCGGCGACCCCATGCGCTGGTTCGACCGGTTTCAACGCGGCCCGGAAGCGGCCGCCGGCGGCACCGGCATCGGTTTGTCGCTGGTGCAGGGCTTCGCCGCGGCCCAGGGCGGCACCGTGCGGGCCGAAAACCGCCCCGCCGGCGGCGCGCTTTTCACCATCCGCCTCCCCCACACCCCGCCGCCCGCCCTGCCTGAAGAAACCCCATGAACCCCGCCGACAAACCGCTGGTCCTGATCGTGGACGATGAACCGCAGATCCGCCGACTCCTGACCGTCCTGCTGGAGGCCAATGGCTACCGCGTGCTCACCGCGGCCGGCGCGCGCGAGGGCGTGGTGCTGGCCGCGCAACACCGGCCCGCGGTCATGATCCTCGACCTCGGCCTGCCCGACGGCTCCGGCCGGGACGTGCTGCGGCAGGTGCGCGAATGGAGCACCCTGCCGGTGATCGTGCTCTCGGTGCAGGATGACGAGGCGGGCAAGGTCGCGGCGCTGGATGCGGGGGCGGACGATTACGTGACCAAACCGTTCAATGCGGAGGAACTGCTCGCCCGGCTGCGCGCCGCCCGCCGGCGCGCCACCGGCCCGGAGGAGACCGCCGTGATTTGCGCCCGGCAAGTGGTGGTGGACCTGGCGTCGCGCCGGGTGACGACGGGCGGTCAGGAAGTGAAGTTGTCCAAGACGGAGTACGACTTGTTGCGGTTGCTGGCCCGCCACGCGGGCAAGGTGCTGACGCACCGGCAATTGCTGCGGGAAGTCTGGGGCCCGGGCCACGAAAACGACACACACTACCTGCGCGTGTACATCGCCCACCTCCGCGAAAAACTTGAAATCCACCCCGACGCCCCCGAAATCATCCTCACCGAAACCGGCGTCGGCTACCGTTTCGTGGCCAATGAGTGAGCGGCGGCCCGCGCCTCCGCTCCACTATCCGCCCGATCCGACTGATCAGACCAATCCGACCGCTCGGTCTGGCTCCTCAGAACACTTCGGCGGTGAGCCCCGTGGTGGTGCGGATGAGTTTGGCGATTTCGGAAAGTTGCCGCAGGGGCAAATGGCCGCATTCGTCGCGGGCCATGGGGCGCGTGGGCGAGTAAACCTGCACCAAGGGGATGTTGGCGCCGGCGGCCTTGAGTTCCCGGAGCCGCGCCAGGTAGGCTTCGACCTCGGCGTTCGTCGGGCCTTGACCGTGCAGCGTCGAAAACATGCTCTGAATGATCACGGGGCGTTGGCGGGCCAGGGCGAGGATGTTGGCCAGCACGGTTTTGAGGGGCACTTGCGGGGCGTTGATGCGCTCCATGTACTCCTGGGTGCCGGCATCCAGCTTGGCCCACACCTCGTCCCGCTCGGTGAACAACCGCAGGCCGTGGAGCACCGCCGGTTGGTCGAGCCCGGTGCCGTTGGTGATCAACACGATTTTGAAGAAGGGAAAGGAGCCGCGGGCGCGTACATGCACCACGGCTTCCAAGGCGTCCCCGAAATGGGGGCTGATGGTCGGTTCGCCATCGCCGCTGAGGGCGACATGCCGCAACGTGAGCAGTTCTTTCGGCAGGGTGTGATACGCGGGGTGGGATTGAATCCGCCCCGAGGCCACGAGACTCAAGGTGTCCTGCAACTCGGCCGCCATGGCCGCCACGTCCAAGACGCCCGCCGGGGGCGGCGTGCGACGGTCCACTTCGCAATAGACACAATCGAAGTTGCAAAGTCGGTCGGGGTTGACATTCACCCCGACCGACAACCCCCGGGCGCGGGCGGAGACGGTTAGATACACAAACCGGCGGCCAAAGAAATCGCGCGGCCGGCCAAACGCCGTGCCGGGGGCGACGGGGGGAACCCGCTGGGCGGCCACCCCGGTGGGGGCGGCGCCGCCGGCGGGCGTCGGCTGGGAAAGAGTGCTCATATAAACGCGCGGTTGGGGCCGGTGGTGATCGGCGGGACAATTAGAAGCGGATGATCAGATCGGTGGTGAACCGGTCCTTGAAGATGCCCTGGGGATCGGTGGCGCCGTATTCATAAGCGAAACCAAAGTCCAGATTCTTCAACAAGCGGGAGCGGAAGCCCAATCCCAAGACCACCTGGGTTTGGCCGAAGGCGGCGGTGCTGCCCAAATCGCTGAGGTCGTACAGCTCGGTGTTCAACGGCACGCCAAGGGCGTTGCGCTCGCTGTTGGAAAGAACCGTGTAGGCATTGGCGGCCACGAAGGGGATGAAGTATTGGCAGGTGTAATAGTCCAACTGCACACTGTAATGGGCCTCGGCGGTTTGCTTGCTGAAATCATCCGGCACGAGGAAGCCGAGGTTGCCGGTCAGATGGAGATCGCCGTAACCCTTGGCGGCGGAGGTGAAGAGGTTCCACAGGCCTTTGCCGCGGCTTTGGAAGACCCCGCGGGTGCCGGTGGGCACTTCCAGCGTGAACCCGGGCGTGAGGATGAACTGGTCGGCCTGATCATCGATCAAAGCGTATTTGAGACCCGCGGTGATGTTGCCCCAGCCGTAGGTGTGCGGCAGGGTATGATCGGGTTGCGAGGCGATGTAGCCGTCCTTCGTGGCGATCAGGGCCAGTTTGTCGGTGAGGGCCAGGCGGACTTGCGCCGCCACCACTTGAATTTGGCCGCCGAGCGGGAGCGTGCCGCCGGAGTAATGGAAGGTGTTGGGGAGTTCGTGGTCGAAATAAATCGGTCGCACTTCGCTGTCGATCCGGGGATCCTCAAAATAAATGGGGTTGGTCACCGGGGAAATCGCGTTCGTTTTCCAATCGACCGCCGAGGCTTGGCCATGAGCGGCCGGGACGGCCAGTGCGGTGGCCAGGGCCGCCGCCAACCAACCGCCGGTCTTGGGGGAGGGATGCAAATTCAGGTTATGTTGATTGTTCATATGTCCCCCAAGCTGCCCGCTAACCGCCGGCTGCGCCCCACGTGGCTTGCCATATCTTTCGCATTATTTGGTATCCCCCCCGCCGCGCCCGCAGGCCGCCTTTCCCCCGCGCCGGCAACGCCGGCAAAAAGTGGTTACCTTGTGCCAAATACGGGCCGGCAGCTCCCCGCGCGTGCCCTAAACTGAACGCATGATGGCAACCATCCATGTGCGGTTCGCCCCGGACTCGGTCCCGGGGTTGGGCGGGCCGGGCCTCGCCCCTTTGCACCAAGTCCGCGCCGGCCGGCGCGTCCGGATCCGCGAACTGCTCGGCACTCCGGAGCTCGCGGGGCGGCTGCGGGAACTCGGCTTGGGCGAAGGACAGATCATCCGCCTGGTCGCCGGCCACGCCAACATCATCTGCCAGGTTTGCCAATCCCGCCTCGCCCTGAGCGCGGCTTTGGCCCAATTGGTGCTCGTGGAGTTGCTGCCCGGCTGATCCCGCCACCCCCGGCGCCATCCCAAGAATCCGCCCACCCGGAGCGAAAAAGCATCGCTTTCGTCCCCGGCGGACCAACATAATCACCCCATGGCTAATGCAAACAATAGCTCACCCGCTGCCGCGGGACCGGGCGTTCAAGACTGGAAAGAAATCGTGGCGCGGTTTTCGCAGCCCTCCACCCCCCGCGCGGTGTGGCAACTCGTGAACACCGTGGGGTCCTATGCGGTTCTGTGGTACCTGATGTACCTCAGCATTGCGGTCTCCTGGTGGCTCACCATCCCCCTGGCGATCCTGGCCGGCGGGTTCCTCGTGCGCGTTTTCATCATTTTTCACGACTGCGGGCACGGCTCCTTCCTCAAATCCCGCCGGGCGAACGACATCATCGGGTTCATCACCGGCATGTTGACGTTGACGCCTTATTACCATTGGCGCTGGGAGCATGCCATCCACCACAACACTTCCGGCGATCTGGACCGGCGGGGCGTCGGCGACATCTGGACCATGACCGTGCAGGAGTACCTGGAAGCCTCGCGCTGGCGCCGCTTCGCCTACCGCCTGGCCCGCAACCCGGTGGTCCTGTTCGGGATTGCGCCGCTCTATCTGTTCGGCGTCTGGCAGCGCATTCCCGCCAAGAAAGCCAGCCCCCGGGAACGCAATTCCGTGCATTGGATGAACCTGGCCTTGCTGTTGAAGGTCTTGGTCTTGAGCTGGATCTTTGGCTTCGGCCATTACCTGATCCTGCAGGTTTTGGTCATGTCCGTGGCGGGTGGCGCCGGCGTCTGGATGTTCTACGTGCAACATCAATTTGAAGGCGTTTATTGGGAACGGGGCGAGGCGTGGGATTACACCACGGCCGCGTTGCAAGGCAGCTCCTTCTACAAGCTGCCGCGCGTCCTCCAATGGTTCACCGGCAACATCGGCTTCCACCACATCCATCACCTCAGCGCGCGCATTCCGAATTATAATTTGGAGCGTTGCCACCGCTCGCACCCGATGTTCCAAGCGGTCAAACCCATCACGCTGCCGGCCAGCTTCAAATCCTTTTCGCTGCGCTTGTGGGACGAGCAACGCAAAGTCCTGGTGGGTTACGGCCACCTGCGCCAATTGCGGCGGCAGGCGGCGGGCCGCCGCTGACCCCGGCGGGCGGCGGGGGTGCGGGAAACCTCCAGGATTGGTCGGCCGGCAGCTGGATGGGTTCATAGACGCCCCCCCCGCCCAAACCGGCCCGGGGTTGAACGCGCAATCTGCTTGCGCACTGGCGGGGATTGCGTTCAAGCTTGCACCCCAATGAGTGACCTCCTGCGCGTGGTGCAATACGGACTGGGACCGATTGGCTTGGAAGCCTTGAAATTGGCGGCCGCGAAGCCTTGGATCGAAATCCTCGGGGGCATCGATATCGACCCCGCGAAGG
>CAIYZC010000208.1 GCA_903930565.1 uncultured Pedosphaera sp. | reverse complement strand
GTTGCCGGGGTGGCGGAAGCCGCGAGCACCTTGGCCAATCCCCGGTGGTCGATTTTGCCGGTGCCCAGTTTGGGCAGATCGCGGACATACAGGATCTCCCGCGGGGTGCTGAGGTTGGTCAGACCTTTGAGCCGGATGGCGGTCCGGATTTCCTCCAAGGTGAGCCGGCTCTCGTTGGCGACGGCGATGAGAATTTCCCCCTTGGCCTCGTCCGGCCGCGTGATGATGGCCACTTGGCAGCGGAGCCCGTACTGCGGGAAGGCGCCCGCCAGCGCGTCCTCCACCGCCGTGAGACTCACCATTTCGCCGCTGACCTTGGCAAAACGCTTCAAGCGCCCGCGCACGAAAAGGAATCCGTCCGGGTCCACGCTGATGATGTCGCCCGTGTCATACCAACCGCCCAGTTCCAGGAAGTGGGCGTTCGCATCGGCGTTCAGGTAGCCCGCCATGATGTTGGGTCCGCGCACCAGCAGGCGTCCCCCCTCGGCCACCCCTTCGACGGGTTCCAACTTATACTCCACGCCCGGCAGCAAACGGCCCACGGAACCGTACCGCGGCGTGAGCGGGGTGTTGACGCTCAGGCAGGGGGAACATTCCGTCGCTCCATAACCCTCCAGGATGCGGATGCCGAATTTTTGCGCCCACGTGTTGGCCGTGGCGGTTTGCACCTTCTCGGCGGCCGCAAAGAGGTAACGCAAGGTGCGGAAATCGTAAGGATGGGCCTTGCGCGCGTAGCCGTTGAGAAAGGTGTTGGTGCTGAGGAAAATCGTGGCGTCGGTGTCGTAAAACGCCGCGGGCACCATCCGGTAATGCAACGGCGAAGGGTAAATGAACACATACAAACCACGGACCAGCGGCAGCAGGGCGCCCACCGTGAGCCCGAAGCTGTGGAACAGCGGCAGGCAGTTGAAGAGCCGGTCGGTGTCCATGATATCCGTGACGGCGAGCATCTGGCGCAAGTTGGCGAGCAGGTTGGTGTGCGTGAGCACCACGCCCTTAGGCACGCCTTCCGAGCCGCTCGTGAACAGCACCACCCCCGGGCGATCCGCCAAGGGTGCCGCCCCGGCCACCGGCCGGCCCAACCGGCCGGGCGCGAACGTGGCGCCCAGCAAGGCCAGCAGGCGTTGCCCGCCCCCGACCTGCGCGCGTACGTCCTCCAAATAAACGAATTCCAACCCGGCGGCGGTGAGGGGGGCCACGTCGAGCTTGGCCCGTTCGAGGAAGGCGCGCGACGTCACGATCTGGCGCAAACCGGCCAGCCGGGCGCACGCCAGCATGGTCGCGGGGCCGGTCGAGTAGTTCAAAATCGCCGGCACGCGCCCCCGCCGCCAGAGCGCCAGGAGCAGGATTGGCAAGGCGTTGACATTTGGCAGCAGCACGCCCACGCGCTCCGCGTCCGCGGCGAGGGCCGCGCCCAAGGGCCGGCCCAGCGCCGCGACGCCAGTCAGGAGCCGACGGTAGCTGAGCGGCTTCCGGGAGGCGTCCTCCAGGACGATTTTCCGCGGCTGCCGCCGGGCGGCGGTCACAATGGCCGACAATACGTCCCGCGGCCCCATGGCCATTTCCACTTGGAACTGTTGTTCCACCATGCGGTCGCGCAACCACGCCGTGAGGCGTTCGCGCACCGGCGTGGTGCCCGCGCCGGTTGGCGCCTCCACGGGGGGCGACAGCGCGGCGGTGAAGTGGGCGGTGACTTCGGGAAACCAGCGCCGCCACCCGGGCTGGGGGCAGAGCGGCAGCCGTTGCGCGCCGCGCAGGTAACACAAAATGACGCGCGCACCGGTCTTGTGGAGAAGGAACCCCGTGCCATCAAACAGTTTCATCAACGAGCCCGTATGGGAGATGCGCCCCTCGGCAAAGAGCACCAGGCGCCCGTTGGCCTGCAGGAATTCGGCCATGCGCTTCACCGCATACGGCGAGGTGGTGTCGATCGGAAAGGTCCGGCGGTTCAACATGATCAACCGGTGCAGCGGACTGGTCTGGGCCGTGAGGCTGGACACCACGAATTTCCAATCGTCGTCCAACAACGCGCCGAGGAACAGCCAGTCGAACCACGACACATGGTTGGGCACCAGCAAGATGGGTCCCGAGGTCGTGAGCACCGCGGTGTCGTAACCACGGAAGCGAAACAACAGGCGCAGCAGGAGGCGGAGCAGGGTTTTCATGCGGAGGGAGCCGAGGCGGGCGGGAGTTGGGCGGACGGGGAGGCAGGCGCGTTGCGAGCCTGGCCGCGGGCCGCGCGCCGGCTCGTGACGGCCAGGTGGAGGAGCAAAATTCCGGTGGCCCACGCCGCGGCCGGACCCAGCCAACGGTCGAGCGGGCGCGACCCGGCGGCAGCGAGCGGGAAGGGGGCGACCATTACCGCGCCGAGACCGGGGAACGGGGCGGTCGCCGTGACCTCGCCGGCGGCGGTCACCACCTGCGAGACACCCGAACTGGCCAGCCGGAAAATCGGCAGGCCGTATTCGGCGGCGCGCACGGGGGCGACCCGGGCGTGGAGTTCATGCTGGTGCGCGCCCCAATCGGCCACATCCATCGTGGGCACAATCAAACCCTGCGCCCCAAGCCGGACCAGTTCGTCGGTGACCCGCGAGTAGCTCAGGTCGTAGCAAATGCAAAACCCCAGGCGGCCCCAGGGCGAATCCCACAACGCCTGGCGCGGGGCCGGCAGTCCGTCCTGAAAGAACTGAATCGGTACGCACTTGGCTTGTTGGAACACCACCTGCCCGGAGGGCCCGATGACGTAGACGGTATTATAGTACTGGCCGCCGGGCAGGAGTTCCTCCGCACCCACCACGAGGTGCTTGGCATGGCGTCGGCACCAGTCCCGCATGCTTTCGGGCAAGGGTCCCGGAAAGGTGTATTCGCTCAGCACGAAGAGCCCGGCTTCGGGGTGCGCCGCCGCCAATTGGTCGAGGCAACGCAAG
>CAIYZC010000207.1 GCA_903930565.1 uncultured Pedosphaera sp. | reverse complement strand
GGGCTGACGTCGACGCGGCAGCGTAGTGGAGTGCGGAAGGAAGTTCCGCTCTCGGGCGGAAGGGGGCTAACGAAATTAGCTGGTCGTGGAGCGGATGGGGGCGTCTGGTGGGCGGCTTGGATATCCACGGCGCTGGAGGTTTAGGGTTGGTGGAAGGATCGGAGGACCGGCTCCCCTCGTGTGACCCGAAAGCGGAACTTCATTCCGCACTCCACAACCTGGCGGTTTTCGGTTGCGCCGGGAATTTGGGGGGCTTGCAGCGGATTGGGGATGGCGGGTGACCCGTCGCCAAAGTCCGCAGGCGGCGGTTGCGTCGAAACGGGGTTCGCTTTAGAGTCGGGGGATGTTCGATGGGCAACTGAATCGTGGGACAGGTGACGGGCGAGGCCGGCAAAACGGAGGCAATCGCCTTTAATTGGCTTCCATGGCTGCCACTCCCCTGCTTACTCCCCGCGCCGCCCATGCCCCGACCCTTGGGCTCATCGGCGGCGGTCAACTGGCCAAGATGCTGGCGCAATCGGCGCTGCAATTCGGCTGCGAAATCGTGCTTTTGGAGCGCGCCGCGGGCACTCCCGCCGCGCAATTGGCGCGCACGACACTGCTCGGGGATTGGGATGATCCCGCCCGGTTGTTGGAACTGGGTGCGCGGGTGGAGGTGACCACCCTGGAAAATGAATTTGTGGACGCCGGCGCCCTGGCGGCGATGGAAGCGGCGGGCCATGCGGTTTGGCCGCGGGCCGCGACGATGCGGGTGGTGCAGGACAAACTGCTGCAAAAAGAAGCGCTGGCCGCCGCAGGGCTTCCCCTGCCCCGTTTCCGGGCCGTGGGTGAACCGGCGGAAGTGAACCGGGTGGCGGCCGAATTCGGCTGGCCGTTGGTGCTCAAGAAACGCCGTAACGGTTACGATGGCAAGGGCAACGCGACCGTCCGGTCGCCGGCGGAAGTGCCCGCGGCGTGGGCACAATTGGGGGGCGGGAACGACACGCTGTACGTCGAGGAATTCTGCCCTTTTGCCGCGGAGCTCGCGATCATGATCGTGCGCGGGCGCACGGGTGAGACCGTGGCCTACCCGTTGGTGGAAACCACACAGCACAACCACATCTGCCACGTGGTGGAAGCGCCGGCGAACGTCCCATCCGCACTGGCCGAACGCGCCGCCGGGATCGCGCGCCGGGCCGTCGCCGCCGTGGAAATGGTGGGGGCCATGGGCGTGGAAATGTTTTTGACCAAGGCCGGGGAGGTGCTGGTGAACGAACTCGCCCCGCGGGTGCACAACTCCGGCCATTACACCATCGAAGCCTGCGTTTGTTCCCAATTTGAAAACCACGTCCGCGCCGTGTTGGGCTGGCCGCTGGGTTCGCCCGCCCTGCTGGCCCCCGCGGCGGTCATGATCAATTTGCTGGGGGCGGCCGCCGGTCCCGGAACACCGCACGGCCTGGCCGCGGCGCTCGCGGTGCCGGGGGCACATCCCCATATTTATGGCAAGGCGCAAAGCCAGCCCGGCCGCAAAATGGGCCACCTGACCGCCCTCGGGCAAGATTTGACTGAAGCCCGGGCCACCGCCCGACGCGCCGCCGACCAGATCCGGTTCGGCGATTCCATCACCCCCACGCCATGAAAACGCCCCCCTCAACGGCCGCCGCACCGCTCGTCGGCATCATCATGGGCAGCGATTCGGACTGGCCCACGATGCAGGCCGCAGCCGCCGCCTGCGCGGAATTCGCCGTGCCCCACGAAGTGCGCGTGGTCTCGGCGCACCGCACGCCGGACGACATGGCGCGCTACGCCCGCACCGCCCATCAGCGCGGCTTGAAAGTGATCATCGCAGGCGCGGGCGGGGCGGCGCACCTGCCCGGCATGGTGGCCAGCCACACCCCGCTGCCGGTCATCGGCGTGCCGGTGGAATCCAAGGCGCTCAAAGGGATCGATTCGCTTTTGTCCATTGTGCAGATGCCCGCCGGCGTGCCGGTGGCCACGGTGGCCATTGGGAACGCGCGCAACGCCGGGCTCCTGGCGGTGACCATCCTGGCCACGGCCGACCCGGATTTGCAAAAACAGTTCCTCGCGTTCAAAGCGCGGATGGCCCGGGAATCGCGCGCGAAAAATCGGAATTTGCCGACGGCCGGCTAAGCCGCAGTTTGCGGTGTTGCGCATGAACCCCTTTTACGACACCCACGCGCATCTCGATTATCCCGAGTTGGCGCCGGAACTGCCGCACATCATCGCCCGCGCCCACGCCGCCGGGGTGGCCAAAATCATCGCCATCGGCACCGACTTGGAGAGCAGTGCCCGCGCCTTGGCGATCACCGAGCGATACCCGGAAGTCTACGCGGCGGTCGGCTGGCATCCCACGCACGTCATGACGGCGCCGGACGACATCCGCCCCGCCTTGCGGCAACTGGCCCGGCATCCCAAAGTCGTGGCCATCGGGGAGACGGGCATGGATTACTACCGCCTGCCCAGCCAGACGCCCGGCGGCACCGCGGCGGACGATGCGGCCTACCGGGCCAAACAGGCCATCATTTTTCGGCAACAATTGGAAGTGGCGGCGGAAATGGGATTGAACTGCGTCATCCATCAGCGCAGCGCCTTGGACGACACCCTCGCGGCCGTGGCGGAATTCAAGGGCAGGACACGCGGAGTGTTTCATTGCTTCGTGGAAGACCCCAGCGCGTTGGAACGGGTGCTGGCGTTGGATTGCCTGGTGAGTTTCACCGGCATCATTACCTTCAAAACGGCGGCGACGATCCGGGCTTCGGCCGCGGCGGTCCCCGCCGACTGCTTCATGGTGGAGACCGATTCCCCTTACCTCGCCCCGGTGCCCTACCGGGGAAAACCGGGGGAACCATCCTACGTGGTTCACACGGCCGCCGAAATCGCCCGCGTGCGTCAGTCCTCTTTAGCGGAACTTAGTTGCGCGACCTGCGCCACAGCGGAGCGTTTCTTCCCCAAGCTCCGCGGTTGATTCCTCTCTTCCCGACTCATTCGGGACGAGGTGCGTACCCATCTCGCCCCCCGCTTCGCTCCCCCCAAAAAACAAAGCGCAGTTGCCGGAGGGCCGACAACTGCGCTGTTGTTTGATTAGATTAATCGGTTGGGCGGAGAGCCCAACCGTGCGGTCCGCTTACCAACCCACGTGGGTGATGCAGGAACCGCCACCCCAGACATCACCGACGCCCTGGGAGCAATGACCGGCGGCCTGCGCCTGGCAATTCATATCGCCGTAATCGCACCAAGAAGGCGTGTAGGTCTTGGTGAAGGTGCAGCTCTGACCGGGGGCCAAGGTGGTGGGATAGTTAAAGGTCCAAGTCCCGCAGCTCGGGCTGGTCACCGTCACGCCGCCGGTGTAGCAGCAGTTGCCGGTGTTCTGGATCGTGCAGGTGTAGGTGATCGTTTGACCGATATGGCAGGACGTCGGTCCCGTGACAACCACATTGCAGCTCGGGGCGTTGCCCGCGAAGTTGAAGGCGGTCGCCGTGGCATTCTGGCAGTTGGCCAGGGTCACGGTGGTCTGGTTGTTGGTGATTCCCGGAGTGGTCACCGCAATGAAGCCGGAGGGAGTGGCGGACACGACGGTGTAACTACCGGCGGCCAATCCCGTGAAGGAGTAGTTGCCATTCGCATCCGTGGTCTTGTTGGTCAGCGTGGTGCCGGCGGAGTTTTTCAAGGTCACGGTCACGCCCGAGATCCCCAGGGTGCCGCCGTTATTGCAATCGCGCAGCACGGAACCGGTGATGCTGCCGGTGCAGGGATTGGTGACCGTGATGCTGCAAGCCGGGCTGGCGCTGCCGCACGACAGATGGCCGAGCAACACGCAACCGTTGGTGGAAGTGGCGCAAACGTAACGGTAGCTGCCGAAATTCGGCAGGTCGCACGCCGTGAAGTCATTGGTCCAATCGCACAACTTGGTGCCGAGGGCGCCCTTGGTGTTGGAACCGTAGATGCTGCAAACGGCGCCCGTGCGGACGTTATTGCAACCCAGGGAGGCCTTGCACGCGCCGCTGGCGATCACGGCGCCGAGGTCCAATTGGACATAGGCACCATTGGCGATGCAATTGCCGGTGTAGCCGGAGACGCCCAGGCCGTTGTTGTCACAACCGCCGTTGTAACCGTAAAGGTTTTTGGCCGAACCATCGTTGCCGTAGCCGCAAGCGGTAACGGTCAAACCATTGACCGTGCAGGCTTGCGAGTTACCGCTGGCGGGCGAGCAGAAGTCCCAGAGGTTGGCCGGGGTGCAGCCGAGGGCGTTGCCGCTGATGGCTTTGGCGCCGGTGCCGTCCACGACTTGAATCGCGAAGGAGGCGGTGCCCGCCGTGGTCGGCGTGCCGGAGATGACCCCCGTGTTGGTGTTCAAGCTGAGACCGGCCGGCAGGCTGCCCGCCGCCACCGTGTAAGTGTAGGGGGCGACGCCGCCCACCGCGGTGTAGGTGGCCGTGAAGGCGGAACCGACACCGGCCGTGGCCGCCACGCAGGACAAGCTCAGGGGAGTGGCCGTCGGATTGACGGTGATCGTTTGCTGGCAGGTCGAGCTGTTGCCGCAGGCATCCGTCGCCTTCCAAGTGCGGGTGACCACGAAGGCGCCGGCGCTGTTCGTGGCGGAATCCGCATCGGTGTAGCTCAGCGTGATCGGCGAGCCGCAGGCGGAGACCGCCGTGGCGGTGCCGGTCCGGGCGGGTAAGAGGGAGGCGTTCGTGCTCGTGCACAGGTGGTGCGCGCACCAGGTGGTGGGCACGCCGCCTTCGCAGGAGGCGTTCAAGTTGCTGCACAGGCTGGTCAGGTAGCTGACGCTGCAACCATTGGTGGTCACATTGCCGCCGCCCAAACCGGTGTGGCAGTAGTTGAGGACATCGCGCACCTTCCACCCATGGCAGGGAGAGGTGTCGTCGCTGACCACCAAGTCACCGAACTTGCCGCTGCAACCCGGAATGACGCCGGCATCGCTGAAGTCAACGTTCAGTTGCAAGGCCAGCACGCAGCTGCCGAAGGCGCCACCGCCGCAGCTCGCGGGATTCACGGTGTTGGCCGTGAGGCAGGCCGGGGTGGCGGTGCTGGGGAGGCAGTTCACAACCGCCGCCGGCGTGGTGCATTTCTGGCTGCGCAGGCCGCCGTTGGTGGTGCCGATCTGAACGCAACCATTGTTGTGATAGACGGTGCTGAAGTTGGTCCACAGCAGCGAGCCGCAGTTCGCGCCGTTCGGAGTGGAGGACCAATCGCGATCCGTGTAGGTGCTGTAGGACTTGATGAGCAGGTTCGTGATGGTCACGCCCGCCGGGCAGGTGATCACCGGGGCGGTATTGTTCACCACGCTGACGGTCGTATAACCGCCGGCGGAGCAACCCGCGGTGCTGGTCACCAGGAGGTGCATCGTGTAATTGGTGCTGCAGGCGTTGGCCGCCACCACGGTCACCGTCTGGCCGGTGGTCGAACCCGCGATCGTCGCGCCGCCGGTCACGCTCCAGGCGTAAACCAGACCGGCGGGAGCGCTGAAGGTGTTCGTGGCCCCGGGGCAGGCGTTGGTCAACCCGGTGATGGCCGCGCTCGGAAGGGCGTTGACCGTCACCGTGCCGGAACCGGTTGCCGTGCAACCGTTCTTGTCGGTCACCGTCACGCTGTAAGTGCCGGCGTTGGTGGCGCTGATCGAAGCCGTGGCGGCGGTGAAGCCGCTGGGGCCGCTCCACGCATACGTGAAGGGCGCCGTGCCGCTGCTCACCGTCGCCGCCAAGGTGACGGAGCTACCGGCGCAGATGGTGGCGCTGTTGACGGTCACGCCCGGGGTTGGATTCGCCGTTAACGCACCGGAACCGCTCGCTGTGCAACCGTTCTTGTCCGTCACGGTCACCGTGTAAGTGCCCGCCGCGCTCGCGCTGATCGAGGCGGTGGAGGCGGTGAAGCCGCTCGGGCCGGTCCAGGCATACGTGAACGGCGCCGTCCCGCTGGTCACCGTCGCCGCGAGCGTGAGGCTGCCACCGGCGCAAACCGCGCCGCTGTTCACCGTCACGCTGGGTTTCGGATTGCTGGTCAAGACGCCGGAACCGGTCGCCGTGCAACCGTTCTTATCGGTCACCGTCACGCTGTAGGTGCCCGCGTTGGTGGCACTAATGGAGGCCGTGGAGGCGGTGAAGCCGCTCGGGCCGGTCCAGGCATAGGTGAAGGGCGCCGTGCCGCTGGTCACCGTCGCCGCGAGCGTCAGGCTGCCACCGGCGCAGACCGCGCCGCTGTTCACCGTCACGCCGGGCTTGGGATTGCAAGTCAGGACACCGGAACCGCTCGCGGTGCAACCGTTCTTGTCGGTGACCGTCACGCTGTAAGTGCCGCCGTTCGTGGCGCTGATCGAAGCCGTGGAGGCGGTGAAGCCGCTGGGGCCGCTCCACGCATACGTGAAGGGCGCCGTGCCGCTGGTCACCGTCGCCGCCAGGGTCAGGCTGCCACCGGCGCAAACCGCGCCGCTGTTCACCGTCACGCTCGGGGTCGGATTCAGCGTCAGGGCACCGGAACCGGTCGCCGTGCAACCGTTCTTGTCAGTCACCGTCACGCTATAGCTG
>CAIYZC010000206.1 GCA_903930565.1 uncultured Pedosphaera sp. | reverse complement strand
TGCTCGACCTGCCAACCCGGCTGCATTTGGGCCGCCAGGCGGGTTTGCAACGGCCGGCTGTCCACCCAGCCGCCCACCGCGATAAACGCGGCCCGGGGCGCCGCCGCCGCGGGGGCGTTGGTCAGCACTTGGTCCTCGTAGGCGATCGTTTTCGCCGCCAGCAAGCGGACGGCTTCGGGCGTGCTCACCGGCCACCGTCCCACCGCGATCTGCGGGCGGTACGCGACGCCGTCGTAGTTGATGGGATCGGTTTTGTTTTTCTCCCCGCGTACTTCGCCAAAATAACCCGCATGAAAACCGTCCCGGCGCCCATTCCAATCCCCGAACGAGCCGTCCGCCTTCGCCAAATCGCTGTAGTACAAATCGCTCGGGTAAAAGGCGTAGTCAAATGCCGCCGCCGTGGCCCGGTCCAGCACCATGTAGCGCACGGGGAACACATCGACATCACCCACGAGCAGGGCGAATCCGAGACCGTGGTCGTGCCATTCGTCGTACAGGAAGTGCTTCACCTTTTCCGGGTCGTCGACCCCGGGTTGGGTTTGCAACAACTCCTCCAAGCTCTGGAACTCCGTCGGCAGCAGGAGTTCCTTGTGCGCAATAAAAGCCCGGAGGGCCGGCCGGTACGCGGCGGGCGCGATGATCACGAGCCGCTGCGGCATGCCTGGGCACACCAACGCCGGGGTGCTCTTGGGGAACAACGGCGCGGGCGGCGGATGGAGTTGGGCGTTGGCCTGCCCCAGTCCGCCCGCCAGCAACCCCAAGGTGAGCCACGCCCCCGCCCGGGGAAGCCGGGTGGTTCGTCCCTTTGCCCCCGGCCGACCCGCATGCGTGGGCGTGTTCATATTACCAAATCTTGGCGCGCAGTTCCGGTTTGCGCCACATGGCGTCGCCTTCGTGAATGCCGAACGCGTCGAAGAATTCCGCCATGTTCACATGCGGTCCCACCGCCCGGAATTGCCCGGGCGAATGCGGATCGGTCGTGAGGCGCTTTTGCAATTCGGCCGTGCGCCATTGGGTGCGCCAGAGTTGGCCCAGGGAGAGGAAGAACCGTTGCTCCGGGGTGAAACCGTCGATGCTCTTGCGTTTGCTCGGATCTTTGGCCAGGGCGCGTTCCAACGCTTCGTAGGCGATGCTGGTGCCGCCCAAATCCGCCAGGTTTTCTCCGAGCGTCAAATGCCCGTTGACGAATTGACCGGGCAGGGCTTCGTACGCGCTGTATTGGTCCACGACTTTTTGGGCGCGGGATTCGAAGGCCTCCGCGTCGGCCTTGGTCCACCATTCGACCAAATTGCCTTCGGCGTCGTACTTGCGGCCTTCGTCGTCATAGCCATGGGTGATTTCGTGCCCGATCACCACGCCAATGGCGCCGTAATTCACCGCGTCATCCAATTCCACGTCGAAAAACGGGGGTTGCAGAATGCCGGCCGGGAACACGATTTCGTTTTGCGACGGGTTGAAATAGGCGTTCACCGTGGGCGGGGTCATGTGCCATTCGGTCTTGTCCACCGGCTTGCCGACCCGGGCCAGTTGGCGCCGGGATTCGAACCGGGCCGCCCGTTGCACATTTCCCAAATAATCGTCCGGACGCACCTCGATGCTGGAGTAATCGCGGAACTTGTCGGGATGCCCGATTTTCTGAGTAAAGCGCGCGAATTTCGCGAGCGCTTTGGCCCGCGTGGCGTCGGTCATCCAAGGCACGGTTTGCAACCGGTCCAAAAACACGGCTTTGACGTTGCCAATGAGTTCGGTCATGCGCGCCCGGGCCGCGGCCGTGAAATACTTCTCCACGAACAATTGCCCCAGCGCCTCGCCCAAAGTGCCGTCCACAACTTTGGCCGCCCGCTGCCAGCGCGGCTCTTGGGCCGGTTGCCCGCTGAGCACCGTGCCGTAAAAGGCGAAGTTCTCCTCCTCCGCCGCGCGATGCAGGAAGCCCGCGGCCGTGGTGATCACATGCCAGCGCAGGTAGGTCTTCCATTCGCTCAACGGGCGCTCCTTGATCAATTGGTTCAACGCGGTGAAGAATTCCGGCTGCCCCACGATCAAATCCGGCATCGTGTTCAGCCCCTCCGCTTCCAAGTAGGTCTGCAACCCGAGGTTCGGGTAATTGGATGCCAACTCCGCGACTGTGAATTTATGGTAATTGGCAATCGGGTCCCGCAGTTCCGTGCGGGTTTTGCAGGCTTTGGCCAGCGCGGTTTCCAAGCTCAGGATCACCTTGGCATCCGCCTTGGCCTGTGCCTCCGTGGTGCCGGCCATCGTCAACATCCGCGCGACATGCCCTTCGTAGGCCGTGCGTTGTTTCGTGAAGTTGGTGGACACATAGTAATCCCGGTCCGGCAATCCCAGACCGCCCTGCGCGAGGTGAAAGGCATTCATCGCGCTGTTTTTGGCATCCGCCCCGACTCCGGCGCCGAAGAGCGAGCCCACATTGTGATCATGCAAATCGGCCACCAATTTCATCAGGTCGGTCGTCGATTGGAGCGCCGCGATCTGGGC
>CAIYZC010000205.1 GCA_903930565.1 uncultured Pedosphaera sp. | reverse complement strand
TCCGGCGGCCGGCGGCTTGGCGGACGGCGATTCGGACCCCTCCTCGCGCGCCAATCCCGCCTTGATCCGGCCCACCAGTCTTCCCAGCGCCCCGGGCTTGGGCGCGCGCATCCGCACGCCCCATTCCGTGAGGGTGCAGGGGTGGGTGCAGGAAACGCAGAGGGTGCTCCAGTGGCCCCCGTAGCCCTGCACGCGGCGGACGCATTCCTCGCAAAACGCCCGCCCGCATATCCCGCATTCCCACGCCGCATGCCGGTTCGCGTGGTGGATGCAGGCGCGCAAACCGTCGGCCAGGCGGCGCTCCGACCCTTCGGTGCGGTAGGGCCGCAAATTCGGGGGCAGCGCACGGGGTTCGCCCACTTTCATCACCGGCGGCTCGGCCGCGGGTTCGGTCGCCGGCGTGGTTTCCGCCTCGTCGGCGGGTTCCGCGGGCGCCTCCAGGACGCATACCAAAGTGCCGATGCGGAGCTCCGCGCCATGGGGCAACGGCGCCTCCTCCACGGACTTTCCATTCACCTGGGTGCCCGTGCGCGTTTCGAAATCACGCACCCAAATCCGGTCCTTTTCCACCCGGATCTCGCAATGCACCGGCGCCACCGCGGCATCGGCGATCATGAAATCATTGTCGGGATTGCGGCCAATCCGGTTCACTCCCGGCTTCAGTCCGATAAATTGCCCCGGTTGCCCCGCCCCGGATTTGATGATCAGCCACGCCATGCGCTTGCACCCTTCGCTTGTTGATTGTGTTGCGTCAGTTTTTCCGGCCGCAACTTCGCCCCGGCCCGCCCGCCTGTCAACCGGCAATGCAAAACCCCCGGAGCGGCGGGCGCCCCGGGGGTGGTGAATTTGCAATCCGCGCTGCCGACCGCGGGTGCGGTCAGAGTTTCTTCTTGGCGTCTTCCGGCACTTCGACCTTGGTCGTGCCGACGTCCTTGATTTCCGTCGTCGCCGTGGTGTCGCGCTCCATGTCGTTGCCGTTGAAGCTGATCGTGCCCGTCACGTGGGTTTCATATTTGGCCAGCACGCCGTCCTTGACCCAGATTTTCACCGAGGCCTTGGCGCCGCTGATTTCCGGGCCGCCGCCACCGCCGCGGGGCGGGCCGAAACTCAGCAGGGCTTTGGCGCCCGCTTCGTTCAAATCGCCGGTGTAGGCGTCGTCGGCCTTGGTCAGGGTCTTGACGTTTTCCAACAGGGCCGTCACGGCCGCGTCCGGGGCCTTGGTGGTTTGGAGCCGCCGGGCGGTCATCGCGCCGCGGTTGAAGCCGCCGCCGCCACCGCCGTTGTCCGCCGTGAGTTCCGCAATGGATTGCCAGCCGTCCGGCGTCTGCATCGCGCCCTTCTCGCCCTTCACCACGCCCTGCATGGCGTTTTCGCCGCTGCCGAAAGTGATGACGGTGAAGCCGCCTTTTTCCGTCTTGGCCATCATCGGGCCGCCGAAGCCGCCGCGCCCGCGGCCGCCACCACCACCACCGCCGTTGCCGCCACCACCGCCGCCGCCGGCCCGGCCGCCGGGCGGGGTCATGGTCGTCGTCCAGCTGTAATTGGCCGCCGCCGCCAATTTCTTGGCCGCCGCGGTGACTTCTTCTTTGGCGTCGGCCGCGAAAAGCGAACCGGCGGCCATCAGGACCGTCGCGAAGAGAATGCTACGTTTCATGGGAATGATCTGAGTCTTTGGGTAGGAGTTGTTGCTTGCCAAATTGTGTGCTGTTGCGGCGCATCCTACCCCCCGGCGCCCCGGAGTGCAAGCCCCTCGCCCGCTTTTCCGCGCCCCGCCCGGGTGGGGGAAATCCGGTACGTTCCGCTTCGCACCCTTCCTCCCTTTGGCCAACCACCCAACTTCCCGGCCCTTCCCTCTCCATCCGGCCCCACCACACCAATGCTCCCGCCCCGTCCCGCTTCCCGCGCCGGGCACGGTGAAGGAGGACGCTCTGCTTTTGAAAATCGCTCCGACCTGGGGTTGGACTTGAATTGGAGTCCTGTTGCCGGCAACCATAATGATCGCGAGCACACACTCGCCAACATGGTGGAAGCGACACCCCTGAAAATGAAAACGGCCTTCCCCACCGCCTTGGTGCCCGCCGTGGTGACTTCCGCTCTGCTGGCCCTCGTTTTTGGCCCCGGGGATATGCTGACCTTGCTGGTTCTGTTTGCTCTAGCCTTTGTTCCTTGTTTTTCGATCCTGCTCCTCTTCCTCCGCTTTGGCCCCTCCGCCGCTTGGTCCCAGCGGAAGCAGCGGTTGACAATCTGGGCGTTGGCGGCGGGCACTGCCGCCCTCGTTGGCGGTGTCTTGGCGATTATCGCCAGTTATCGCTGGATCTGTTAACGGCCTCGGCCGGGCCTGCTCAAATTATCGCCGCCTGAGCATCCGGTTGGCCGGGACGAATGCGGCTTCCCCGCCCGCCTTCCATTCTGCGACCACACCATCCCGTGTTTGAAGTCAACCTGGTCAAGATTCCGCCGTTTTCCTGTTCTCTGCGTTCCTGGCGGTTAAATTATCCGTCTTCCCCGAGCGCCTTTTCCCTCCCGGAAACTCCCTTTGGAATCATGTAAAATCATGTTCAATCATGGCCAAAATCCGCTTTACTCCCGGAATTGCATGGCCGCCAACCGCCGGTAAACCCCGCCCTCCCGCGCCTGCAACTCCTCGTGCGTCCCCGCCTCCACGACCCTTCCACCCACCAGCACGATGATCCGGTCCGCGTGCCGCACCGTCGCCAGCCGGT
>CAIYZC010000204.1 GCA_903930565.1 uncultured Pedosphaera sp. | reverse complement strand
CCGCCAGCGCGGCATGGCTCGCGCCGCTGCTACCCCGCTCACGGATAATGGTGCCGCCGCCGCCCAGCACGATAATGGCGCTGCCGTCGGGGACCTCGATCGTTTCGCCGTCCGGGTGGGTCTCGATTTTGGACGCAGGATATCGGAACATGGTGGTTTCGTAGTTTAAGGTTGTCGCCTCACGCCGCCTTCTCCCCCCTTAACGTCTCCCACAGCCGGGCGTGTTGCAGCAGGATGTCCATCAGGCTGTTCATGATCTTGGGGTCGTTCAGGGCTTTGGCGCTCAGGCTGGTGTGCGCGTCCAGGCTGGCCATGACGGCGTTTTGCAGTTCGTGGCGCAGATCGGGGGAGGCGCTGAATTGTTCCTTCGTGTTGTTCTTGGCCTGCGGGCCGAGCAGGGGGGACTCCAGCAGCTTGGCCTTGATCGTCACCATCACCCAGTTCAATTGATCCCCCTCCGTCGTGTCCGCGCCGAACAGGTCGTTGAGCTTGGCGATGATCTCAGCCATGGCCGCCCGCTCCTTGTCGTGGATTTCCCCGGTGCCGGATTCCACGATGGGGGCCAGCAGGGGCACCTTTCCGGCGTAGAGCGAGAGCGGGCTTTTGCCTTGGTTTTTGAGGTTGTGACGGATCAGGACCACTTTGGAGAGGTCGATGCCCTCGCGCTCGCGGTCGAATTCCAGCAAGGGCAGGAGCACGCGGTAAAAGATGAACCGCTTTTCGATGTCGGTGTTGCCGTAGTCGAAGATTTGCGAGAGGAACGTGTAGAGCCGGAGAAAGGCCCCGAGATCGTTTTTGAACAGCAGCAGCGCGTCCCGGTCGCCCTTGGCGGCGTCGCGGGCCTTGGTGTCGCCGGTGGTTTCGGCGGCTTGGAGCGCCTCGCGCGCGGTCTTGAAATTGCGCACCAGCCGGTCCGCCACCGGGTCGATGGCGGCTTCCAAGTCCTTTTGCGTCGCCTTGGGGTTCAGTGCCACCTTCACCACCCGCTCAATCTCCCCCTCTGTGTAGTAGCCCGTGCCGTCCAGCTTGGCGCGCAGGTTGAAGACCAAGTTCGGGTCCGTGGTGCCCGCCAGCTCGGCCGTGGTATGGTAGGTTTTGAACGCCGCCAGGATCTCCTCCGCCTCGTTCACGAAGTCCAGCACGTAGGTTGTGTCCTTGCCGGGATGCGCGCGGTTCAGGCGCGAGAGCGTTTGCACCGCCTGCACCCCCGCCAGCCGCTTGTCCACATACATCCCGCACAGCAGCGGTTGGTCAAAGCCGGTCTGGAATTTGTTCGCCACCAGCAGGATGCCGTAGTCCGGGCCGTCGAAGGCCTTTTGAATGCTCCGGCCTTTCAGGTCCGGGTTCAGCGCCTTGCTCGTTTCCGTGAAGGGCTCGGGGCCGGACTCCGGATCGTTCACCTCCCCGGAAAACGCCACCAAGGTCCGCAGCGGGTATTTGTTTTCGCGGATGTACTGGTTGATCGCCAGTTGCCAGCGCACCGCCTCCTTGCGGCTGCCCACCACCACCATGGCCTTGCCCCGGCCCGCCAGCAGCGGGGCCACGTGCGCCCGGTAATGCTCCACCACGATCGCCACCTTTTGCGCGATGTTGTAGGGGTGCAGTTGCACCCAGCCCATGATCGATTTGAGCGCCGCGCT
>CAIYZC010000203.1 GCA_903930565.1 uncultured Pedosphaera sp. | reverse complement strand
TTCACCTCCCCAGCCATATCACAATCTCCGCCTTACTGCACTTCCACAAAATCAAAATAGCCCAAATTGTAGCCGCGCTCGTAATGCAACGTGAGCACGTGGGTGCCGGGCTCGGGGAAGGTGATCCGCCCGACCTCCTCCCGGGTCCATTGGTGCATCGAACCGGTCACCACCGGGCAGGGGCACTCGGCGGCGGGTTGACCGTCCAAGGAAAAGCGCAGCGGCCGGGCGCCCGCCACGTTGCCGTAGGCGGCGATGATTTGGCAGGTCCCCGCGCGCCGCACTTCGATGGTGTAGTTGCACCATTCGCCGTCCTCAGTGCCGCCGATGTAAAGTTGGTTTACCGGCGGATCGTACCGATTGGTGTGGTTGAGGTCCGCAAAATCCTTCACGAACGAAACATCCACGCCCTCGTCGCGGCGGAAATTCCAATGGTACGACGTGGCGTGCGGGCGCTGGTGGATCGGCTGTTGGTTCAGCACCGCGCTCAGCGTGTTCAGCGGAGTCGTGTCGTGGTAGGACACGCCTTCCCCACCCAGGTCATAAAAGGCGCATTCCAGCCGACCGGGAATCACCTGCCCGTGCGGAGCGGCGGCGGCCGGCGGCCGCGCCAAGGTGGGAGCCGCCGGGGCGTTGGTGGCCCGCTCCAAGGTGACATGATCCACGAAGAGATCGAAATCCGCGGCGGTCCAGACAAAGGTTTGGAGGACGAATCCCCGGATTTCAGTTCGGCCGGGCGTTTCGCCGAACCACTTCATGGCGCGCACCGGCAGGGTGACGCGATGCCAATTGCCATCCGCAAAGCTCGGTTGAAACGGGCGCAGGGAAAGGGGGGCGGGTTGGTCGGCGGTAAAGCCGAAGAACAGTTCGGACATTTTTTGCGGCCCGGTGACCTTGAGGGAGAAGGACACGGCGGCGTAGTCGAGCAGATTGGCCGGCCGATCCCCGGGCGCGCTCCATTGCCAGCCGAACGCCACATTCCGGTAATTGGGCAGGGCGGCATGGGCGTGAATCACCCGGGTGCCATCCGCCGCAGCCGGGTCCAAGCGGATGAAACCATTGGTTCCGCCCCCCGTCACCCACCCCCAACCATTCGTGGAGCTCCGGCCGGTCCAAAGTGTCAATGCCTCCGTATACGCCCGGAAAGGCAGCGCGGGCGCTTCCGCCTCCGCGCGGAGGGAGGCGCGGTAAGCGGCGTCGTCGAACGGCCGGCCACGGTAATCGGGAGGCGGGGCGCCGTGGGCCGCGGACAACAGCAGCGCCATCGCGGCAACGAGCATGCCCGGAACCCGCCGCTGAAATCTCCCGCCGTGGAACCGCAATCGGGATGGCAAGCTGAGGCGCATAATTTGAGATGGGGGTTCAGTCCTTGACCAAGCGCACCGGGTAACCGCACGCCGAGCGGTAATGGTGGGCGTTGCTCCAATCCGCTTGGTTGTAATGCAAATCGATCATGCCGGCGTGGTCGCTGGAGACCGCGGTCGCCGTCCACCAACCGGTGTAACGCCCGCTCGGTTCCCAGATGCCCGACTCATGCCGGAAGCCGGTGCCGAAGGCGGAGAAACCGGTCGCATTATTCCGACTTAAATCATTCCCGATCGCGCCGGCCAAGGGCGAAGGGTTCCAATCGGTTTGCGCACAAATCGCTTTCGCGATTTTGTCTCCGGTGCGGGAGCCGTCCCAATTGGCGCCCGAGGCGATCAGATGCTTTTCAAATTCCAACCATTCCTGTGCCGTGGGCACATGCCAGCCACGCGGCGCCAACTTCTTGGTTTCGACCGCGTAGAAGTTGTAGAGCAACCCAAACCGGGGGACGAAGTTCGTGGCGCTCATGTCCTTGGGATAGCAAAAGAGCGGCGTAGTGTTGTCCTTCCAGACCGCGGTCTCCGTCGCCAAGGGGATGGGGGTGCCATCGTTCAACCGCGTGGTGCGCAAATTCAACGCCGTCCATATCTGCTTTCCAATCTGGATCGTCGGGTAAAGGTTGCCGTCGGCATCCACCACGGTTTCGGTCGGCGGCGCCACTTTGGGAGCCGGGTCCGCGGCCGAGCCCGGGCGCCACGCGAGCGCCACGGCGAGGCCCAGCGTCAGGATCCATCCCCGCCGCCAACGCCCGGGCGCGGTCGAGCTCATGGGCCGGGACCGGGGGCAGGCAAGGTTTTGCGGAGCACAGGGTTTCACGGGGCCAAGCCTGCCGCGAACCCGCCCGCCTGGCAAGCCTGCGCCGGCCGCCGCGTTGCGACGCGCGGCGCCGCGCGAAGGCGCTTGTGTGGGCGGGGCGGGTTGGCTAGCTTCGCGAGATGACAAAGAACTTCTTCAAGCAGACAGCCTGGTCCGCCGTGGCGGCCCTGGCTTTGGGCGCGCGCGCCTGGGCGGCGGAATTTGCCATCCATGACGGCGAACGGGTCGTGTTCCTCGGCGACAGCATCACCGAGCAACGCCTCTACACCACCTACATCGAGGCCTACACCCTCACCCGCCATCCGGCGTGGAAACTCTGGTTCCGCAACGTGGGTTGGGGCGGCGACACCGCCTGGCTCCGCCAACGCACCCACGCGGACGAAAAGGCGCTCTTCGCCGCCGACGCCACGGAGCAGGCGCGGATCGTCACCGACGCCGTGGGCCGCGGCCTCGCCCGGGACGTGTTTCCGCTCAAACCCACGTTCGTCACCGTCAAGTTCGGCATGAACGACCACGCCTACGTGGCGTTCCGCGAGGACATTTTCCGAGCCTATGTCCGCAGTCAGACCGAGATTGCCAAGGATTTGGCGGGCGTGGGCGCCCACGTCGCTTTCCTCACCCCGCAGCCGATTGAAGAAAAGCGCGCCGATCCGGACAAAGACGTCCGGAACCAATCCCTGCGCAAGTTTTCGGACGGTTTGAAGGAGGTTGCCACCCAGACCCACGAACAGTTTGTGGATCAATTCGACCCCTACATGGCCATCATGCTGCACGAACGGAAGACGGATCCCAACGTCCTGATCGGCGGCGGGGACGCCGTGCATCCCGGTCCGGCGGGTCACACCCTCATGGCCTGGGCCATTCTCAAGCACTTGGGCGCCGGCGATTTGGTTTCCTTTGCCGAGATTGACGCCGCCGCAGGCAAAGTGGTCACGGGCAACCAATGCAAAGTCGAAAACCTCAAGAAGACGGCGACCGATCTGAGCTTTGACCGCTTGGACAACGCCCTGCCGATGCCCATCGACCCCCGGGCCACCGCGGCCCTGAAACTCGCCCCGATCACGTTGCAACTCAACCGCTACCAACTCAAGGTGACCGGGCTGGCCGAAGGCCGCTACGAAATCTTCATCGACGGCAAGGCGGTCCATGCCGCGACCAGCCAGGAACTCGCCGAAGGCGTCAATTTGGCGAACAACGCCAGCCCCATCACCAAGCAGGCGGGCGCGGTGCTGGACTTGGTGTTCCAGAAGAACAACACCTATTACAACCGCTGGCGCAACATCCAACTGGCCAATCTGCCCGGTTGGGCGCAAGGACCCGAATTGGAAGCCAAACGGAACGCCGAACTCGCGAAGCTGGACAAGGAAATCGAGGGCTTCGAAACCCGCATCAACGCCGAGCGGCAGCCCAAGACCCACCACTTCGAAATCAAACCCGCGGCGGCCAAATAGTCCGCCGCCCCGCCACCCGCACCTCGCCGCGCGCCAGCGCGGCGAGCGTCGCAGGGAACAACGCGCGCTCGGCTTCCTGAATCCGGGCGTGCAGGGTGGCCGCGGTGTCCCCCTCCAGGACGGGCACGGTTTGTTGCGCCAGGATCGGCCCCGTGTCCACCCCTTGGTCCACGAAATGCACCGTGGCACCGGTGACCTTCACCCCGTAATCCAACGCCTGTTTCCAGGCCTCCAACCCCGGGAACGAGGGCAGGAGAGCGGGGTGAAGGTTTACCACGCGCTGGGCGAACGTCCGGAGAAACTCGCCCTTCAAAATCCGCATGAACCCCGCCAGGACCACCAAGTCCACTTCGGCATCCCGCAAGGCTTGGATGTAGGCCGATTCCGCCGCTTCATCCAGTTTCGTCCGGAAATTGCCCGGGGCGAGATACCGCGCCGGTAAACCGCGCTCGCGCGCGCGATCCAAGATCCCGGCGTCGGCCACATCGCTGATCACCAGCGCGACCTCCGCGGGCAGCGAACCCGCCGCGCAGGCGTCGGCGATGGCCACAAAATTGGAACCTTTGCCCGAGCCAAGAACTCCCAGGCGGAATGGACGTGTTTTGTTCACGCCCCACTCTTAGCCCGTCCCGCCCAAAAAAACAGGCAAAAACCGCGCCGGCGATCCCCGTCGCGAGCCCCGCACAAAATCAATAGCCGGCGGCACCCAACCCGACCGCGCCGGTGGCGGGGGAAGCGGGATCGGACGTCCCGGCCGCCTGGCGGCGAAATTCGTCCAAAATGGCGGCGGTGGCGGACGTGCCCACGCGGGTGCAACCCAGTCCCCGCGCCATGACCACCCCCGCGAGGTCGCGAATTCCGCCCGAGGCCTTGACCTGCACGCGGGGAGAACAGGCGGCGCGCATCAATCGCAAATCGGCGGCGGTCGCGCCGGGGCAGGTGAACCGGCCGTCCGGCTCCTTGACCTGGCCGTAACCGGTGGAGGTCTTGACCCAATCCGCACCCGCGCGCTCGCTGATTTCGCAGAGGCGGCGCTTAAGGTCATCGCCGCTCAACCCGCCACCGCCGCCGGCCAGGAGGGCGGTTTCGAAAATCACCTTGAGTTTCGCGCCCCGGGCATGCGCCGTGTCCGCCACGGCCCGGATTTCGTGCTCCACGTAAGCCCAGTTGCCCCCGATCGCCTGCCCTAGGTTAATCACCATGTCCACCTCCGTGGCGCCCTCCGCGCAGGCCGTTTGCGTCTCGAATACCTTCACCGCCGTGGCCTGGCCCCCGTGGGGAAAACCGATCACGGTGCCGACACCCACGGGCGTGCCACGCAGGAGCCCGGCCGCGGTGGCGACGCCCGCGGGCTTGACGCAAACCGTGGCGATCCGGTAACGGGCGGCCATCTGACAGCCCTGGGCCAACTCCCCGTCGGTGAGGGTCGGGGCCAGCAGCGCATGGTCGATCATGCCGGCCAATTCTTCGTAAGTGTATTGCATCGCGGTTGCCCGCCAGCATGCGCCCAACCACCGCGAAAAGGCGAGCTGCAAAAAGCAAGCGGGGCGGGAAATCGCTTCCCCGCCCCGCCGTGATTCAACCGTCCGCAGCGCAGTTCAGTGCGCGCGCCGGCTTAAGGCAGAACCCAACGATAGAACTTCGTGCCCGTCGCGGTCACCAGCAACGGGGAGGTCGCGCCGGTAACGGCGGTGTAGGGGCCGCCGGCCTTCGTGGAGGACAGCAGGGTGGTGCCCGCGGGCCAGGTGATTTGAACCTTGCCGCCGGCAGCGGGAACGATGGTCAGATTCGCGGAACCGCTGGTGGTGGACACATAATGCGCCGCGACCTGGCCGGCGGAGAGGGCGTGGTCATAGATGGCCACATCGCCGACGGTGCCGGCGAAGTTGTCGGCCCAAGCGGGACCGGAGGCGCCGATGGTCCAGTCGCCGCCGTTGGGCAGGGCGCCGGTGGGGCTGGCCTGGCTGGCCACGAGATGACCGTTGCGGTACAGGTTCCATTTGGTGCCATCGTAGGTGCCGACCAAGTGGACCCAGGCGGAGCCGGTGAGATCGGCGCCGGGGATGGCGTAGGTGGCTTCGTTCACCGTGGTCACCCCGGTGCTGTCGTCATAGTGGGCGTTGCCCACCGCGTACGTGGCGCCATTGCCTTCCAAACGCAGGAAGACTTCGCTGGTGTTGGTGATGGCGTTGACGAAAGGCCCGACGGCCGTCCCGCCCAGCGGGCCGGGGTAGGAGCTGATCGTCTCCGGGCCGTGGGAGATGATGCGGGCGGTGGCGTTCTGGGCGGAGGCGGGTTGGACCCAAGCTTCGAGCGTGATCTGGCCGCCGAGATTGAGGCCGGCGGGGTTGTTCAAACTGGCGAACTGGGTGAAACCATCCAAGGGCAGTGCGAGCGTGCCAGGGGCGAATCCGGCGGCGATGTTGGTGGTGTTCACGAGGCTGGCGTTGGCGGCGGCGCCAAGGCTGCCAAGGTTGGCGGCACCGAAGTAGGGGGCGTCGTTGAACCGGAGGTAGAGGGAGGGCATGGATTTGTGCTCCGCCACCTGTCCGGAGGCGTTGGTGAAGCTCGAGGAGGGGATGCCCGCGTAGTACACGAGCGTTTCGTAATTGGTGCCGCTGTTCACATTGGTGCCCACGGCGTAATGCTGCCAGATTTGATTCGTGGTCAGCACGGTGTTCGGGTAAAAGGCAACTTCATCGATGTCACCTTCGTAGGGATTGGCGCCGAGGCCGGAGGCCGCGTTGTACGCCCCCACCGCCAAGTCCGCCGCCGGGCTGCCATCGTCAGTGTTTTGGAGGTTGGCGGAATAAAGGGCAGCCGCGTTGGTCGCCACGGGAACACCATTGAAATAGGCGGTCAAGACGCCCTGCCATTGATCGTTGGCGCCCGTGCGACCCACAATACCGATTTCCGTCTGGGGTTCCCAAGTCACCACCAAATGCTGCCATTTGCCGGGAACGTAACCAACGCTAGTCGTCACGTCCTGGCCGCTGCCGCCGGCGCCGGAATACATCCGGAAATTCCAACCCACACCGGAGTAGCCGGAGACGGGCGCGTAGCTGACGTCGGGGGCGCGCTGGAAAATAACCCAACCGGTGCGGTCGCCCGAGCTCACATAACGGTTGTTAAACGGGGCGGCGCCGGGGTTCTGGCGGTCGCTGGTGGGGCGCAACCAGGTTTCAAAAGTGAACGGCACGCCGGCGTTGGGGTTGTTCGCCGCCAGCCAGGGGATGTCCGTCGCGGAATTGCCGCTGCGTTGATGATACGTGCCGGCGCCATCTTCGGGCCGGCCGGCCAAGGCGCCGAGGGCGGGATGCTTCACGTCGCCGCCGACGGTCATCGCGGAGTTCGTGTTCACGCCGATGCCGAAGGAACGCGTGTCGCCCACGTTGTTGATGACGTCGCCGTTCGCGGCGGTTTCGTTCAAGCGCAGATAAACCACGGGATGGGCGCTCTGGACGAGGGCCGAATAGGGTTGCGAACGGTTGGCGTTCGTCCCGTTCTGGTAGTGGGAAAGGATTTGCGCGGGGGTCAAGTTCGTGGCGTAGAGGGCGAATTCATCCGCCCCGCCGAACCAAGGGTTCGCGAAACCGTAAGTTCCGCTGTTGGCGTTGTTGTAGCCGCCGATGGAAAGGGCCGGTTGCCCGTTGATCGCCTGCCCCGGATCATGATCCCCGGTGCAAGCCCCGTAACCGGGCACGCTGGGGTTGCTGTTGACATTGGTGGCAGCCGCGACACCGTTAACGTAGATGGTCGCCATGCTGTTGTTGGGATTGCCACCGACCGGGATGTAAACCACCACGACATGCTGCCATTGGCCGAGGGTGAAGGGGACGCCGCTCGTCACATCGACGTGACCGCTGCCATCCACCCCGTTGTACATCCGGAATTCCCAGCCCAAGCCCGGGCCGCAACTCGTGCAGTGGTTCGTGTCCGCCGCGCGTTGATACAGCACCCACCCCTGGCGGGCACCCCCCTGAGTCCAGCGGTTGCACAAGACGCCCATGCCGTTGTTCACCGCATCGCTGGAGGGAAGCAGCCAGGCTTCCAGCGTGAAGGGCTGGGTTGCCGGCGGGTTCACGGCGGCATTGAAAGGAATTTCGCTCCGCGTCGTGAAGTCATAGAAGGACGCACGGTCGGGATCGCCCACAATCGCACCCGGGATGGAGTGAACCGCGCCGCCGTAGAACGCATTGCCATTCGGGTCCGTGCCCAAATAAATTCCGTTCACGTCATTGCTGGCGTTGCCGGAGGCACCCAGGGTGCCGAGGTTCAGATTGCTGAGATTGCGATTGGTATTATCATTGAAATGATAAAACGCCTTGGGCGCGTCGGCCAGAATGGCGGCGGGGCCGTCGGCTCGCGCCGACAGGGCGGACAACGCCGTGAGGCACAATGCGCCAAGGGATCGAATGGTAATGTGAAGGGGTCTTGGTTTCATTTCAGAGTTCAGCTAATGTTTGGGTCGTTGAACGGACCGGTCGACTATCCGGCCGGCCGTGGTTGTGTTAACTTTTCCATTAAAGCAGAGGTTCCTCCATCGGTCAACCCTGCGCTGCAACAACAACGTGACAACTTTGCAACCAAGCCTTTCCGGATTGGGCTCCCTCCTTGGCGACGAGGCCGAAAGCGCGGCGGATTCATGGCTTGCGCGGTCGTTGGTCCGCCGCCTAGTCTCCGGCATGAACTGCGTTCGCCACCAGCCTTACCGCGGCCCTTTCCCGGGCGTCCACTGCCTGCTCCTGCTTATCTGCGGGTACTGGGCGCTGCCCAGCCCGCCCGCGGCGGCCGCCGAATGGCTCGTGAATGACCGGCGCTTCACGGTGCCCGACGGCTTCATCGTGGAACTGGCCGCGGGCACCAACTTGGTGTCCCGCCCGGTCAGCGCCAGTTTCGACGACCAAGGGCGCCTGTACGTCACCGACTCCTCCGGCTCGAACGAATCGCCCGCGAAGCAATTGGCCAACCCCACGCACCGCGTTCTGTGTTTGGAGGACTCCCTCCACGTCGGCCAGTTCGATCGGTCCCGGGTGTTCGCGGACCAGGTCATGTTTCCCCAGGGCTGCCTCTGGTACCAGGGCTCGGTTTATGTCGCCGGACCGCCCAGCATTTGGAAATTCACCGATACCAAGGGCGCCTGCGTGGCGGATCGGCGGGAGGAATGGTTCAAGGGCGGCACGTTGACGGGCTGCGCCAACGATATCCATGGCCCCTACCTTGGTCCGGAGGGCTATTTGTACTGGACCAAGGGCGCCTTCGCCGAACAAACGCACCTGCTGGGCGACGGCCGCACGCTCCATGACCGGGCCGCGCACATTTACCGCGCCCGGCCGGATGGCTCGGGCTTGGATGTTATCATGTCCGGGGGCATGGACAACCCGGTGGAGCTGGCATTCACGCCGGAGGGGGAGACGGTGTTCACCAGCACCTTCATTGACTTTTCGCAGCCGGGCTACCGGGACGGCATCGGCCACGCGGTGTGGGGCGGAGTGTATGGCAAGGAGAACGACGTCCTGGAAGACGGGGCCGTGAAGCGCACCGGCCCCGCCTTGCTGCACCCGTTTTACCAAGCCGGACCGGCGGCGGAATGCGCGCTGACCCGTTACCAAAACGCCGCCTTCGGGGCGGATTACCGCGACAACCTGTTCGCCACGGCTTTCAATCTGCGCAAAGTGACCCGGCACGTGCTGCGGCCGCAGGGCGCGGGCTACGCGAGCACGGACACCGACTTTCTGGTGTGCGACGCCCAGGATTTCCATCCCACCGATGTGCTGGCAGACGCGGATGGCAGCTTGTTGGTGGTGGACACCGGCGGCTGGTACAAACTCTGTTGTCCCAGTGCCCAACTCGCCAAGCCGGACGTGCGCGGCGCGATCTACCGGGTGCGCCGGCAAGGGGCGGCGGCCTTGGCGCCCGCGGAACGGGCGGCCGCTTACCGGCGGCTCACCGGCCCGCCGGCCCTGGCGGACTACTCTTTGACCGTGTCGTTAAAACGCGCCGCGCTGCAGAATGATTCCCGGAACACCGCTTGGTTCCGGGAAATCCTGGCCCGCGAGGCGCAGGCGGCCGCCACGAACACGCCCGCCGCGCAAACCGCGCGCGCCGCCGCCGAGGGCTTGGGTCGGGCCCGGGCCAAAGCGGGAGTCCCCGATCTCCTGGCGGCCGCCCCCGCGGCCGCGTCGGATCCGGTGCTAGAGCACACCTTGATTTACGCCTTGATCCGGATTGCGGCGCCCGCCGAAACGCGCGCGGGCTTGACGGCCGCCGCCCCCGCCACCCGCCGGGCCGCGTTGATCGCCCTGGAGCAAATGGACGGCGGCGGACTGACGGTGGCGGAAGCGTTGCCGGCGTTTACGTCCCCGGACGCGGAGTTGCGGGCCGCCGCGGTGTGGATGCTGCGCCGCCATCTGGATTGGGCGCCGCGACTGGCGGAAATGGTGGCGGCACAACTTTCCCCGGCGGAGGCCGGCCCAGGTGCCGTCCGCGAGCGGGCGGAGTTGTGGCGCACTCTCGCCCCCGCCCGGGAGGTTCAGGAAGTGCTCGCCAAGGGGTTGCCAGGTTTGTCTCCCGGCAATCAGTTGCCCGTGCTCCAAGCCATGGCGGAAGCCCGACCGGCGGAGGTGTCCCCCGCCTGGCGGACCGCTTTGGAAACCGTGCTCCCCCGCGCGGACGCGGCGGTGCGGCCCGCCGCCCTCCAGGCCGCCCGCGCCCTCCTCCCGAATGCCAAGGCCGCGGCCGCGGCCGGACTGCAGCCGGCATTGGGGGCCATTGCGCGGGATGCGGGGCGGACCGCGGACCTGCGCTTGGAGGCGTTGCTCGCGCTGGGCACGGCGGCGCCGGTTGAGGATCCCGAGATCTGGGCCTTCTTGTCACCCGGCTTGGCGGCCACCGAAGCTCCCGATCGACGCACCCGGACCGTGCAGATCCTGCAACGGTGCCGACTGCCGGAAAGCCAACTCATCGCCCTGGCCGCGGCGCTGCCCCAAGTTGGCCCGCTCGAACTGCCCCGCCTGCTGGCCCTGTTTGAACAACTGCCGAACGAAGTCGTGGGTCGCGCCCTCCTGGCGGGCTTGCACGCGGCCCCGGCCACCCGCTCCCTGCCGGTGGGGAACCTGCGGGCCGCGCTGGCCAAGTTCCCCGCGCCGGTGCCCGCGGAATTGGATGCCTGGCTGCCGACATTGGATCCCGAACTGGGCGACAAAACCAAACATTTGGAGGCCCTGCTCACGGAGCTTGGGCCAATCACCGGCGACGTGCGCCGGGGCCAAGCGATCTTCAACGGTCCGCGCGCCTCCTGCCTTGCGTGCCATCAAGTCGGGTATTTGGGCGGCCAAGTCGGCCCCGACCTTACCCGCATCGGCGGTGCCCGCTCGCGACGCGATCTCTTGGAGTCGATCGTTTACCCCAGCGCCAGTTTTGTGCGCAGTTTCGAGCCCTTCATCGTCACCACAAAGGCCGGCGAAGAATTCACCGGGGTGCTCAAGAAAGATTCCCCGGCGGAAGTGATCCTGGCCACCGGGCCGGGCGCGCAGGTCCGCTTTGCCCGTGGCGACATCACGGCCCTGCGTCCCGGCACGGTCTCGGTCATGCCCCAGGGCCTGGCCGAGCAACTCAACCGCCAGGAACTCGCCGACCTGCTCGCATTTCTGCAAGCCGCCCGGTAGTCGGCCGCCGTTTTACCGGTGGTTTTCCGTTGCGAATCCAGACTGGATGTGCGAGCCTTGAGCTGCATGAAAACCAATCGACCAGTTGCTGATTTGCGCCCAATTCCGCCGCGGAACGGCTTTACGCTCATTGAGCTGCTGGTCGTCATCGCGATCATCGCGATCCTCGCGGGCATGTTGCTGCCGGCCCTGGCCCGCGCCAAGCAGAAGGCCCTCGGGCTCAACTGCAACAGCAACGCCAAACAGTTGCAGCTCGCGTGGACCCTCTACGCCACCGATTTTCATGATTACCTCGTTTCCAACGCCTTGGATTCCCCGAACGCCTGGATTTCCGGTGATTCCGCGGACTTGGCGAACAACATGCCCGGCGCCACCAATGTGCTGACCGTCCGCAACGGTTTGCTCTACAAATACAACACCTCCGAAAAGATTTACCTTTGTCCCGGCCAGCCCAAGGTTTATTCCGCGAACACCGGCGGTGAATTGAATTACACGCCCGCCCGCAGCTTCTCCATCAGCGGCCAAATGAACGGCGGCCAAGACGCCGGCAACGGCAACGTCAATCCCATCATCCTCGGCAGCAACCCCGCCAGCGCCCCGGCCAACAAGCGCATGGCGGATATCCGCCGCCCGGTCCCCTCCGAAGCCATGGTGTTCGTGGACGAAAGCGAATACACCATTGATGACGGCTATTTCGCCGCCTTGGTCAACGAGGACACTTGGCAAAATTATCCCGCCTCGCGCCACAACATCAGCGCCAGCTTCTCCTTCGCCGACGGGCACAGCGAATTGCACCGCTGGATTGAACCCACCACCCCGTTGCTGAAGAATCCCAGCGGCTACGCCCCCGCCCCCCGCTCCACCGGGGGCGGCCGCAACCAAGACCTCCAATGGGTGTCCAATCACTACATCAACCCGCCCCTTCCTTGAACCGGACGGTGGGTTGAAAAATCAAAGCGCGCCGGCTTCCGCCGGCGCGCTTTTTTGTTACCCGACCGAGGTCAGGACCCCATCGCCTCCGCTCAGCGGCGGAAGTTCAAGTTCATCGGCGAACCCTGCGGCATTTCGTGCGCGCAAGGCTGATTGGTCGGCGCGTCCGCCGGGCGCACGCTGTCGCCCACCAAGGCGTTGGCCAGCATGTAGGCTTCCACTTCGTCCCCGCTGACATCCGCCAGCATCCGGCCGTTGACTTCCACGCACGGGCTCAGCATCTGGCCGCTCTTTTCGATCATTTCCTGACGCTGGCGGGGGTCATTGATGATGTCCCGGTCTTCAAAGGGCAGATCATATTTCTTCATGATGGCCCGCACTCCCTGGCTCCAGCCGCAGGAAGGTTTCAGATAAGCGATAATTTTAGGTTTGTTCATAAGCGCAATTCGCCCCTTAACCTGCCACACAGGATGCGTTTGGCAATGATTTGTTCCCGCGCCGCGGGAACCCGCCGCCGGCTATCGAGTCCCTCCGCCGATTGCCCGGGCGAACCACCCACCCGGGATCCAAAACTCTGCTTTTTATGGACAAACTATAGTCTGACCCCCTGATGGGGTCAGACCATAGTTTACCATCTTCCCATCACGCCAACCCAGCGGAGTGGAGAGGGAATCCACCGCCACTGCCGCGATGGCGGCAAGATTTGCTTCCCGATCCGGCTTGCGGGCTTTCGGCAACCTGCTAAGATCGGAATGTTCGCTCCACTTCAGCCGCTGTTCACGGCCAGACCAGAAGCGGATTTGCGAGCAAAGCTTGATTTTACCACGCGAAACACCACTCGCCGCCATAAACATGAAGATCGACACCACCTTAAAACTCCGCACTTCCCCGCACCGGGGCGGCTTTACTCTGATCGAGTTGCTGGTCGTGATCGCCATTATCGCGATCTTGGCGGCCATGCTCCTGCCCGCGCTGAGCAGTGCCAAACTCAAGGCCACCATGGCCACCTGCCGGAACAACCACAAGGAGCTGGCCCTTGCCTTCATCATGTACGCCAACGACAACATGGATGTGATGCAATCCACCACCTCCGGGGGCTACAACGGAGGCGGTTTTTACATCGCCAGCGATCTCGCCGCCGGCACGTCGCCCTTTTTGGCCGAGCAGCAGACCGGCACGCAACTGGCCACCTCGCCGCTCTACCCTTATCTCAAAAACCCCAGCGTTTTTCATTGTCCCAGTGACCTCCGTTTCAAACGCCTCAAAGTGGGTTCCGGCTGGGCTTATGTGTCCTACTCCAAAGCGGAGGGCATGAACGGCGGCGGTTGGACCGATGGGAACGGAGCGGTGGAAGCGGTTTATACCAAATTGGCCGAAGTCCAGCTTCCTTCCGATTCGTTCGTGTTCATCGAGGAAAGCGATCCGCGGGGTTACAACGAGGGCACTTGGGTGTGCGACAGCACCGGCTGGGTGGATGGTTTCGCGATTTTCCACAGCGACATCACCTCCTTTTCCTTTATCGATGGGCACGCGGAACACCACCGCTGGCACGACCCGGCCACCATCGCCGCTTCCAAAGGTTTCGCCCAAGGCATTTCAGAATTCTTCTGGGCCGGGGGCGTGCCCTCCAACCCCGACTATCAATGGGTTTGGAACCACTACCGATTCAAGAGTTGGAAACCCCTCTGAGGCACGGGCCAAAATCCTACCGCTAATCTCCCAATCGCCCAAGAGCTCGGTTCGGCCTTGGGCGCGGTTTTCCGCCAAAGTTTCGCGGGTCGGATGCATCGGCCGCCCGCAGAGCATCCAAAATTGGTCTGATTCTGATTGACCCGCAGGGGCGAATTGTGCGCAGATGATTCTCCGTCGCCTGCTGGGCGACAGAACTGATGGCCAAACTTTCGTCACGCACCGGGACCGGCTTGCGCTCGCCTTCGGCGACCAAGTACGACGCGCACCACACGGTCCTGTCCAAAACCTACGGCGCCCTCGCCGACTTGCGCCGGGAACTCGCGGACTCCAAGGCGGCGGTGGCCCAGCGCCAGGAGATCCTGCATCAGTTCGCCGGCTGCGAGGATTCGCAGCGGGCCTGGCTGTTGTTGGAGGATTACTTCGAGAACCTCTCCCTCTCCCGGCGCGATTTCCCGGGCGAGGATTGGTGGCCGCGGATGATGGCCGCACCCGGCAAAGCCCGGCGCGAGCAGTTGGCTTTCCTGTTTCTGCGCGCCCGGCGGCCCCTGCCCACGGAACTTGTGGGCGACGCCAACCTGGACCAATTCGCGGCCGTGGAGGAAGCCGAACGCGAAACCCGCTTGGTCAAGGAGTTGGAGAAATGGCTGTTCCCCGCGAGTCCGCCCCATTTGGACGCCCCGCGGGCGGTCTTGCGGGTGCTCTGCCGCCCGGAGCCCGACCCGACCCACCCCAGCCGGCGGCGCCTGGCGGTCCAGTTCCACCTGTTCCGATCCCGCAGCGGTGAGAAGCACAAATCGCTCGCCGAGATGCTCGAACTCACCACCCGCGCCGCCCATGAGGAAGAGCTCTTTCAAACCGCCGACTGGGAGTTCATCCAGTGGCTGGCGGAGACCTACGCCGGCCGGGCGGACACCGCGGAACCGCTGGTGCTGGCGGACACCGAATTGCTGCCCTGGCTCGCGCGCTGGGGCCAAACCGACCGGTTGGAGTTGGCCACTGCCCCCGGATCGATCCGGTTTCAGGGCCGTGTGGCCGAAGTCACCCCGCATTTGGAACAAGTTGCGGCGGAGTTGCAGTTCGCGCAGCGGGTCACCCTGCCCGAGGGCGAGAGCCTGCCCCTGACCGAAGTGCAATTCTTCTCGAACCGCCCGCCCTTGGTCCTCGCCGGCCGGGAGTTCTTCCTCCTGCGCAACGCCCCGCCCCCCGCCCTGCTGGAGCATTGGGCCGGCCGCACCGCGATTCCCGTGCGCAAGCTCAGCCACCGCCTGCTCAAGCATCTCCGCAATCACCGGGCCGTACCCGGCGTGGATTGGTCGCAATTGTGCCTGACGCATCCCGCCCGACCCCAGTTCGTCTTCGAACTGCTGGACGAAACCGTCCGCCTGCGCCTGCTCGCCCGCAGCGAGCGCGATGAAAGCGTCTGGATCTGGAACGGCCACGAATGGCAACCCGAAACCAAAAACCGGCCCGCGTCGGAAAAGCCGGAAATCCTGGACGACCCGCGGCTGGAACCCGTCGTGCAATGGTTGCGGCAATTGGATTGGTTCACGCCCGAACCCGGGTTGTGGATGGGCGATGCGAATGAAGCCTTCCTCAACACCCTCGCCGCCGCCTGGCCCACCCGCCCCGCCGCGGCCGAGTATTTGGGCAACGCCGCCTTCCACCGGCTCTTCCTGACCCCGCGCCAATTGCGCCCGCGGGTCATGATCAAGGGCACCGGCATTGATTGGCTGTCTGTTTCCGCCGAATGGGAGCAGGAGGGCATGAAGCTCACCCCGGGCGACCTCCAGCGCCTCCAGACCGCCACCGGACGCTTTGTGAAGCTGCCCGACGCCGGCTGGGTGGAACTGGACGCCGCCGCCGTCCAAACCGCCCACGAAACCATGGCCGACCTCGGCGTGGAGGGCCTCATTCCCGTGCCGCACCGCATCGGGATGGAACAGGCCGCCCACCTCGACGAGGCCGGTTGGGGCCGGTTCGGGGATGCCGGCCAGGCCGCGGCGCTCCGGGAACAACTGCGCGAATTCAAGGGCATCCCGCCCACCGAGTTGCCCGCCACGATTCAGGCCGAATTGCGTCCCTACCAAAAGGAAGGCTTTGACTTCTTGTGCCATCTCAGCCGGCTGCGCCTGGGAGGCATCCTGGCCGACGACATGGGCTTGGGAAAAACGCTCCAGACACTTGCCTGGCTCGCCTGGCTCCATGAGCGCGGCGGCCAGCCCGCGAAACCGTCGCTGGTGATCTGTCCCGCCTCGGTGCTCCACAACTGGCGCCGGGAGGCCAACCGCTTCACGCCCCAACTCAAGGTGCTCGTCTTGGAAAGCGGCGCGGCACGGCACAACCTGCGCAAACAAATCCCGCAGCACGACCTCATCGTCACCAATTACGCGCTCCTGCGCCGGGACTTGGAGGCCCTCCAGAAATTCCCCTTCCACACGATCATTTTGGACGAGGCGCAGTTCATCAAGAACCCCGCGGCGCAGGTGACGCAATCAGTAAAGCAACTCCGCGCCGATCATTTGCTCGCCCTCACCGGCACGCCCTTGGAAAACCGGCTGCTGGATTTGTGGAGCATTGTGGACTTTGTCCAGCCGGGCTATCTGGGCAATCAGGAGCATTTCACCCAAACCTACGAACCCCGCGGCGAGGGATTGGAAAGCGCGCAACGCATCGCCCGCCGCCGGCTCTCCGCCAAGCTGCGCCCCCTCATGCTGCGCCGCCTCAAACAACGGGTTGCCAAAGATCTCCCGGCGCGCATCGAGGAACGCCGCGACTGTCTCTTGGGCGATGATCAACGCAAACTTTACCTCGCCGAACTGCGCCGCAGCCGCGAGCAGGTCTTCCAAGCCGTCTCCGAGCGGGGCCTGAACCAGAGCAAAATCCATGTGCTCGCCGCCCTCACCCGGCTGCGCCAGATTTGCTGCCATCCGCAGTTGGTGGGCAACGACGCCGCATCCGGAAAAACCGAGACCCTGTTTGAATTGCTCGAACCACTCCTCGCCGAAGGCCAGAAGGTCCTCGTGTTCAGCCAGTTTGTCCAAGTGCTCAAGTTGCTCGAAGCAGAGTGCCACCAGCGCCAAATCAAGACCTTCCTGCTCACCGGCCAGACCAAGCAGCGCCAGGAAGTGGTCACCACGTTCCAGCAGGAACCGGGCGCATCGGTGTTTCTGCTCAGCCTCCGCGCCGCCGGCACCGGCCTGAACCTCACGCACGCCAGCTACGTCGTGCTCTACGATCCGTGGTGGAATCCCGCCGTCGAAGCCCAGGCCATCGACCGCTCCCACCGCATCGGCCAGATGCACACCGTCAACGCCTACCGTCTCATCGCGCCGGGCACGGTGGAGGAAAAAATCTGGGAGTTGCAGCAGAGCAAGGCGCAAACTATTGCCGATGTGTTGGGGGAGGAAGGTTTCGCCCGCAGTCTGTCCAAGACGGACCTCGAATACCTCTTCGCGGAGGATTAAGCCAAAGCGCGGCTCTATGCCGGATGGTTGCGCCGCCCACGGGCGCGACCTCCGGCGGCCGGGCAACCCGCGTTAAACGGCAAATGGCGGTTCCAATTGCTCATACCGCCGCCCCGTTTGCGCGTCGTAAAGGGCGCAGCCCAAGCTCAAGCAGACGTTGATGATCCGGTTCATCGTGTCCGGGCTCGCCAACAAATCATACCCACAGTTAACGACGATGAGGTGAACCTCCCGTTCGTTGGCATGCCCGAAGCCGACTTGAAAATAGGTGCCCCCGCCCTCCCAATCGAGTTGCAGATCGTGATCCTCGAGCTCGGGAAAAGCGTGGCGAAAAGCTGCGCGCACCCGCTGCCGGGGAAAGGCGACCACCCCGTCCAGCGTCGGTTCTTGCGCGAGCCGATCCACGATCGCTCCGGGTTCCAGCGATAGGTTTTTGGTCTGGCGCCAAAAAAACAGGTCGTAACTCATGGGTAAAGCGGGCGCAAGGATAGGGCACGCTTCCCCGGCGATCAACCTAACGCTTCACCCCAAACCACCGACCGCGCCGGATGTCCGCTCACACCGGGGATGCCCGTGAGTCCACACCATGAATTTTCGCGTGACGATTCGCGGCGGCGGGAGTCGAAATGATTGACAACCGATTGCCATGAAGCCGACCGCTGAAAGCACTAATGCCACCACGACCGACGCCCCCGGCGTGCTGGAGGAACTCGCCCG
>CAIYZC010000202.1 GCA_903930565.1 uncultured Pedosphaera sp. | reverse complement strand
TACGGCCGCGCCGCGCGCATTCTGGATTGCATGCAGCGAGGCGCTCCAGTTCAGCCATGACCACCATCGCTTGGGTTATTTCAGTATTGCCTGCGGGAAGAATTTGAACCCGCCCATGGCTTATTACATCCAGCTTTTGCCAATCGCCGCCCGGCGGATTCTTTGTCCGTGCTCTGTCTATGCGTATGGGATGCGATGCCTTCATGCGCTCTGTAGCAGGAACGATAAGAGCATTGGCTGTATCAATAATGTTTTTTGTGGAACGGTAGTTCTCGATCAAATAAACCGGCTTTGCCTGATAGTCTGTCTCGAAGCGGCGAATAAATCCGACTGACGCGCCCTTGAAACCGTAAATATTCTGGTCATCATCGCCCACGGCGAAGAGATTGATTTTGCCATCCGCATCCGTTTGTGTGCGACCGGCAAGGGCTGAAATCAAATCGTACATAGCCTCGTCGATGTCTTGATATTCATCCACCAGTATCCAGCGAAAGCCTGCTAACAAGCGATCACGTTGCACATCGGCTTCGTCATCAAGCAAGCCATCGCCACGCAATAAGGCGGTGGCTTCGAGCAGGAGTTGCTTGTAGTCGTCATCGTTGGTTTTGTTCGCACGTTCTGCGAGGCTCGCACCGACCAAACGCATGGCCAAGCCGTGCAGAGTGAGTACAGTTACGCCGCGCGCATCGTCGCCAATCAAGGCGCGCAGACGTAGACGAATTTGCACGGCGGCGTGACGGTTGTAGGCAAGCGCAACAATGCCATGTGGATTTTCGCGCCGCACTCGCACCAGGTAAGCGATGCGATGTACCAGTACACGCGTCTTGCCGGAGCCGGGGCCTGCCAGCACCAGAACATTCGTCGTTTCCCTGTCATCGGCCACAATTTTTTGTTGATCCTTGTTGTCCAGCGACTCAACAATTTCCTGCCAGGAATGGGGTGTGGTCTGGCGGGTTAATTCTTTCTCCCGGTCAGGTAGCCAACGATGCAAAAACTCTTCCTGTTGCATGCTGAAATAATCCATGGTCAAGTGCAAGGCATCTGCTATTGCGGTTAAGCCGCGCTGCACGTATTCGGCCATCACGTGTATCTGAATGACTTGCTCATCATAATGTAGCTGAAGCGGCGCGAATTCCGATTGGGCAAATTGGTTTTTCCAGTTATCACCAAGTCGTATCGTCATCGCGCTACGGAACACCGCTAGTCCTTTGTTGAGGCGAATGATTTCCTGTTCGTGCAGCCAGAGCAAAGCGTGATCCAGACATTTTTGTGGATTTTTGATCTCTGCCTTGAGCAACAAATCCGCTTCCATCGCCGCCAAAAGTTTCCCCAGGGTAGTTTCAGCCAGCAGGTCAACGCCTTTGCTACCCTGGGGAAGACTGCCTACCAAATGATCCAGCATACAAGCGCCTGCGTTACGCCGCAGTTGCGCGGTTTTATCGAGGTCTTTCCATTCGCGATTCAGGGTGATGCGGATGCTATCGTTATCCACCCTTTTCAGTGACAGGCTGCCCACGTTATTGGCTTCGTCGCGCCCATCTGCGGACAGGCTTTTCAAGAGGCGGCGCAAGGTTTCGGGATGAGCAGTGACATAACCCGCGTCTTTCAAATGCTGGCTGGCAACACGCAGCAGCAAAGTAGAGTGTTCGCCTTTGCTCAAATCGGGTGCGTTCTGGCGCAACTCCTTAATCAACGCCTCCTCAAGTAGTGCCGCCACCTCGAAGCGCTTTTTCGATGCGCGCTCAACGCCAACGTGAATATAGGCAGTCAGTGCCGTGTCATT
>CAIYZC010000201.1 GCA_903930565.1 uncultured Pedosphaera sp. | reverse complement strand
TTCTTCCTCCCCGACGGCACCCCGAAGTACTACCACGACCGCACATATCCGCTGGACATCCAGGGCGCCGCCCAGGCGATCGAGACGGCCTCCCGGCTGGCCGACCGCTTTCCGCGCGCCCGGGAGGTTGCCGACCGGGTGCTGGCGTGGACGCTGACCCACATGCGAAAAAGCAACGGGGCTTTCCGTTATCAGATTCGTCCCTATTGGAAAAATAATTTGGAGTCCATTCATTGGGGCCAGGCCACGATGCTCTCGGCCCTCGGAATCTATCTGCAACATGCCGCCCAAAAACCCTGAAGTTCCCGCGCGGGACGCCGGTACGCCTCCGGCCCTGCTCCTGAAATCGTCCGCCCTGCTGCGCGCGATGTACGATCCGGCCGCGGGCCAGTTTTCGTACTCCACCCGCCTGGCGGGGGGCCGCTATGTCAATGATTTCGCCCATCCCTTGCGGATTCGGTACACGGTGAATTCGCTGGCGGGCATCCAGGAAGCGCAGCGGTACCACCACTTGGGCTGGGATCTGGGCCCGGCGTTGGACCGCTATTTGGAACTGCGCGGCGCGGAGACGACTAATATTGGCGACCAAGGCCTGCTGCTGCACGTGCTGGCGGTGGCGGGGCACGTGCAGACCGGCGCCTGGTTCACCCGGCTGGCGGCCGTGGCGGGGGACCCGGCCCGGCTGCGCGCCCTCAACGGCCAGGAAATCTGCTGGTTGTTGTCCGGCCTGGTGACCTACGCCCGCCTGAGCGGCACCACGGAGGCCCGGGCGGCGGCGCGCGCCGTTTACGACTGCCTCCGCGGCTCGTTCATGAACCCGGACACCCTGCTGCCCCACTACAATCTCGATTGGTGGCGCAAGCAGTACACCGCTTTCGGCGCCGTGGTTTACTTCTTCAAGGTGCTCCACGAATACGCCCAGGCCTTCAACGACAGCGGCGCCGAGAAAATCTTCCGCGACGGCGTCACCCGCGTACTCGGGTTGCAGGGGCGGCAGGGCGAGTGGCCCTGGTTCTATAATGTCAACGTGGGCCGGGTCATGGATTGGTACCAGATTTACAGCGTGCACCAGGACGCCATGGCCCTGTTGTTCCTCTTTCCGGCCTGCGACCGCGGGCTGGCGGGGGCGCGGGCGGCCGTGACGAAGAGTTTCAAATGGATGTACGGCGAGAACGAAATCAACGCCCCCATGATGCAGGCGGAACCGTTCTTCATCAACCGCTCCCTCCGGCAGGCGGGCGGCAATGAACGCGTCCGCCGCTTCCTGCGCGCGACCGCGCACTCAGTCCGCGGCACCTCGGCCCCGCACCCCGCGCGCGGCGGCGTCGAGATCAATCCCGAATGCCGTTCCTACCACATTGGCTGGATTCTCTACGCCTGGGCGGCGCGGACGGATTTTCCGGAATTCCTGCACCTCCGCGGATTGCCCGCCGCCGCCCGTTCCTAGCCGTTATGGAAACCCCCGCGTTCACCGTCCGCCCCGTGCCGATCGAATGGCACGACGGCCTCTCCATTTACGCCTCCGCTGCGCATCTCCGCTCCGTCGGCGATGAATTCGGCTGGCTGGGCGGGTTCGACGCCCGCAACACCTTGCGCTGCGTGCTGCCGTTCACCGTGGTGCGCAAGGCGATTTTCCGCATGGTGCGCTTCCGGATCGAGACCCTGCCGGTCGGCGGCGAGCTTTCCGTCGCCGAGGAGACCGCCTTTCTCGACCAGGTCATCGCCCACTTTCGCGCCCGCGGGGCGGACATGATCATTCCCGCCACCACGAACACGATTTTTCGCGCGGTGCCGGCCGGGGCGATCTCCGCGCCCTACGGCACCCATGTCATCGACCTCACGCAAACCAAGGAGGCGTTGTGGAAGGACATGCACGCCAGTCATCGCAACGCCGTGTCCAAATCCGAGCGCAAGGGGGTCAAAGTCAGCCACGGCTTGGAACACCTGCCGGCCGTGCATGAGATGATCACCGTCACCCTCAAGCGCACCGGGCTGGGGTTCATGAGCTTCGAGAAACTGGACCAGATGGTGCGCGAATTGGGGCCCCATATCCGGATCTACGTGGCGGAATTCGAGGGCAAGTTGCAAGGGTGCGCCATCTGCCCCTTCAGCTTGCACAGCGCCTATTATTTGTACGCCGGCAGCGCCGAGCGGCCGGTGAACGGGGCGATGAAGCAACTCAACTGGGAAGCCATGCGCAGCTTCCAGGATTTGGGCTGCCGCCGCTGGGATTTTGTCGGCGCGCGCATCGATCCCGACCCCGGTTCGAAGCAGGAAGGGTTGTCCATCTTCAAAGAAAGGTTTGGCGGCCGCCTCGTCAAGGGGCACATGTGGAAGTACTCCTTCCATCCGCTCAAATTCATGCTGTATCAACTCGCCGCGCGGTTGCGCCGCGGGGGCGACATCGTGGATGAGGAACGTCGGCGCCTGGCCCGGCCGCGGCCCGCACCTCCGGCCGCCGGTGCGCCCGGTGCGTCCGGGGCCGAAGATTGATTTATGTCGGAAGCCTCCGCCGTTCAACCAACGCCTCCGCCGCCGCCCGTCCGGGCTTGGGGCGGACTCTTGGTGCGGCGGTGTCGCTGGGGCTTGTCCCTCCGCGGGTGGCTGCTCGCCGCCCTGGTGGCGCTGGTGGCGGCCGGCGGCGCCCTCCGGGGGGCGTATCCCTTTCTGTCCATCACCCGCCGGGTGCCCGCCCGCGTGCTCGTGGTCGAGGGCTGGATTCCACAGTTTGGCGTGCGGGCCGGGGCCGCGGAATTTGCCACGGGCGCGTATGATTATGTGGTCGCCACCGGCGGACCCGTTCCGGGATCGGGCGTCTACACCACGGAATTTGACACCTCGGCCCATGTTGTGGCCCAGGGGCTGAAAGCCGCGGGCGTGCCCGTGGCGCGGCTCAAAAAGGTGCCCGCGCATTATGTCGGCCGCGACCGCACCTTCGCCTCGGCCGTGGCGTTGCGGGATTGGCTGGCCGAACACGACCCGGAAGTGCGCGCCGTCAACATCGTCACCGCCGAGGCGCACGCGCGGCGGACGCGCCTGCTTTTCGAGCTGGGGTTGGGGACCGCCTTCCGCGTCGGGATCATTTCCGCCCCCAATCCGGACTATGACAGCCGCTATTGGTGGCGCTACAGCGAGGGGGTGCGCGAGGTGTTGGGCGAGTCCATCGCCTACGTGTATGCCCGGTGCCTGTTCCACCCCACGGCGGCGGATGCGGGGGGCGGGACCCCGGCGGTGCATTAGTCCATGGGCGAAGCCAAACTTAAAATTGGGTTGGGCGGGCCGTTCCAGGCCGGGGCGGCCGGGGATTTGGTGCGGCTGATCCGGGCGGCGTTCCCGGGCCTTTTTGAACCTTTGACCGACGTTCCACCGGGCGCCCTCGGGGGGGTGGTTCAGTTTGCCGCGAGGCCGGAGGAAAGCCCGCCGGCTTGCGGCGGCGTTCCCTGCCTGGTGGTCCATCTGGCCACGGGGACGTTCGCCGCGCCGCGGCTGTGCTTTGGGCACGGGAGCGCGGTCCCCCGGGTTTTTCGCGGCCGGACGGTCGGCCTGCCCCGGGCGGCGTGCTTGGCTCCCCAAGTGTCGGCCGGCGGCGGCGAAGTGCTGGCCACTTTGGAAGGCCGACCGACCTGGGTGGACCGCTCCGAACCGGGGCGGCGGGTCGAACACTGCGCGGTCGATTTGCGGGACGCGGGCACCGCCACCGCGCTCTTCCAGTGCCTCGCCGCGGGCGGGGTGGCGCAATTGCTGCCGATCCTCGAAATGGTCCGGCGGGTGCTGGGCAGGACCGAATGGACGCCGCCGCCGATCCGGGCGAACCTCATGTTCGATGACCCGAACCTGCACGCCGCGAAATATGGGCATTTGAATTTCGCCGCCTTGGTGCGGAGCGCGGAGGCGCACGATTACCACGCGAGTTTTGCCACCGTTCCTGTGGACACGTGGTACACCAGTCGGAAGGCGGCGGCCTTATTCCGGGATTTTCCCCACCGCCTCTCCCTGCTGATCCACGGCCATTACCACCGGTTCGAGGAAATGGCGCGTTTTCCGACGCCGCAAGTGGCGTTGCGGGAGATGGGCCAGGCCCTGAACCGAATACGCCGCTTCGAACAGCGTTCGGGCGTCGCGGTGGCCCGCGTCACCGCCGCCCCGCACGGTGTTTGCTCCGAGCTCACCTTGCAGGCCATGGCGCGGCTGGGTTACGAAGGCGCGGCGATCTCCAACCATTACTTGAAGGAGCGGAATCCGGGGGCGCTCTGGGTCCCCGCGGTGGGGGCGGATATGGCGGTGTTCGCCGGCGGCACCCCCGTGGTGCCGCGGTTTCGCATTTCCCGCGATTACCAAGCCAATGTGCTGCTCGCCGCCTACCTCGACCAGCCCATCATTCCTGCCGGCCACCATGGCGACTTCGCCGATGACTTTGGGTTGGTGCAGGAGGTGGCGGGTTTCATCAACGGGCTGGGCCCGGTCCGGTGGACGGGGATGAAGGACATATTCCGGGCCAATTTTTATCGTCGGCGCCGGGGTTCCGAACTGCACCTGCGGGCCTTCGCCCGCGTATTGGAGTTGACGTTGCCCCCGGATGTCACCAGCCTGTCCGTCGAGCCTGCTTGGTCCGGGGACAGCCGCATGGCCGGGCTGCGGGTGGGTCAGGCCGGGGTCGCGGAGCAGCGCTGGGACCACTACGCCGGGGAAGCCTTTCCCGTTCGCGGGGGGACCCGGCTGCACCTCGAGTTCCCGGTGCCGGATCCGGTCGATCCGGCCACCCAACGGGGGCGCTTGCAAGTGCTCGGCCTGGCCCGTCGCCAAGTTTGCGAACTGCGGGATCGCTTGCGGTTGGCGCCCTCTTGAGGCGGTCCGCGGGCTGGAAAAAGTGATTTATGGATAAGAATGCTGCGTTAACTCATGTGACGACGGTGCTTCAGCAGGGTGCGGAGCTGCGTTTGAAATTGGCGTCGGATTGCGGGCCGGCGATCGTCGCCGCGGCCGGTTTGGTGGAGGATTGCCTCCGCACCGGGGGCAAACTTTTGTTCATGGGCAACGGCGGCAGTGCGGCCGACGCCCAGCACTTGGCGGCTGAATTCGTCGGGCGCTTTGTGTTGGAACGTCGCGCGCTTCCGGCGATCGCCCTGACCACCGACAGTTCCATCCTCACTGCCATCGGCAATGATTATGGTTTCGACGTGGTGTTCTCCCGCCAAATCGAGGCCTTGGGCGGGCCGGGTGACGTGGTGATTGGGATCAGCACCAGCGGCAACTCGCCCAATGTGCTGGCCGCCATGAAAGTGGCCGCCGCGCGGGGATTGAAGACCATCGGCCTGGCGGGGCGCGACGGCGGCCGCCTGGCGCGGGAGGTGGACGTGGCCTTGGTGGTGCCGTCCGGCGTCACGGCGCGCATCCAGGAATGCCACATCACGATCGGGCATTTGCTGTGCGAGTTGGTCGAGAACGAACTCTTTCCCCAAGTCGAAAACCCCGCCCGCTGAGCTTGTCGAAAAATGGACCCCGTCCCTTCTGAAATCCTCGGCATCCCGCCCCAACGGTGGCGGGATTTGTTGCACGCCGCCGCCGGCCTCCGGGTCATGGTCGTGGGCGACCTCATGCTGGACCAGTTTGTCTGGGGGCAGGTGCGGCGCATCTCCCCGGAGGCGCCGGTGCCGGTCGTCGAATATCAGCGTGAGAGCTTCATGCCGGGGGGCGCGGCCAATGTGGCGCGCAACCTCACTTCCCTCGCCGTTCCCACCGAGCTGTTCGGCTTGGTCGGGCGGGACGATGCGGCCGACCGCCTCAAGCGCCTGCTCCTGGCCAACCAGGTCGGGTGCCGTGGGCTGCTGGCCGACGCCGCCCGCCCCACCAGCCTCAAGACCCGGATCATCGCGCACCAACAGCAGATCGTCCGTTTGGATCGCGAGGACACCACGCCCATTGCGGGGCCCGCCTTGCGGCGCCTGCAGCGGGCCTTGGCGGCCCGGCTGCCCGGGGCGGATGCCGTGATCGTGGGGGATTATGGCAAGGGCATTGTGGCCCAGGAACTTCTGGATGGCCTCAAGGCGAGTTGCCGGAAACACGGGATTTGGTTGAGCGTGGATCCCAAACCGGTCCACAAGCTGGATCTCACCGGCCTCTCCCTCATCACCCCCAACCGCAAGGAGGCTTTTGAGCTGGCGGACCTCCCGGACCACGCGCCTCGCCACGAACCGCCCTGGCAGGACCCGCAGTTGCTGCGCGTGGCCGACCTGCTCCTCGCCCGCCTGAAACCGGCGCTCCTGCTGATCACGCTCGGGGATCAGGGCATGCTGCTCTGCCGCACGGGCAAACCCCCGTTCCACATTCCCACCGTGGCCCGGGAGGTGTTTGACGTTTCGGGTGCCGGCGACACCGTGATCGCCTCGTTCACCCTGGCCGTGGCCGCGGGCGCTTCGCCGATCGAAGCCGCCGTCCTCTCCAACCACGCGGCCGGCGTCGTGGTCGGCAAGTTGGGCACCGCCACCCTCACCCCCGACGAATTGCTCGCCAGCCTGGCCGCCGCGCCCGCGCCGTCGGCTTCCGTCGAGGTCGCTTGATGCTCCAGTTTACCGCATGAACATACTGATCGCCAAACTCGGCGCCACCGGGGACGTGGTGCGCACCACCGCCCTCCTCCGCCGCTTGTCGGGGGACGTTACTTGGATCACGGCCGCCAAAAACGCCGTGCTCCTCCAAAACCTCCAACCCGCCGTCCGCTGCTTCACTTGGGAACAGCGCGCCGGCGCGCTGGACCGGACCTACGACCTGGCCATCAACCTGGAGGATACCACGGACGTGGCGGAATTTGTCCGCTCCGCCGCCCCGCGGCGCACTTTCGGCGCCTATTTGGAGGGCGCCGCGCTCCGTTACACCCCGGACGCCCATCGTTGGTTCGATCTGAGTTTGATCAGCGTCCATGGAAAGCAACGGGCGGACGCCTTGAAACTGGCCAACCGGCACACCTATCAGGAGCTGATTTTCGACGGGCTGGGTTTCGCGTTTGCGGGCGAGCGCTACGTGATGCCCCCCGCGCCGGACACCGGCCTGCATGGCGACGTTGCCATCGCCTCCGAATCCGGCGCCGTCTGGCCCATGAAAAAATGGGCCTACTACGCCGACCTCCAGCGCGCCTTGGAGGCGGAAGGACTCCGGGTGAACGTGCTCCCCCAGCGGGCGACCTTGCTGGAGCATTTGGGCGATGTGGCCGGCCATCGTTGCCTGGTCGGTGGCGACAGCCTGCCCATGCACCTGGCCTTGGGCGTGGGCACGCCGTGCGTCTCCATTTTTACGTGCACCAGCCCTTGGGAAATTTACGAATACGGCATCATGCGCAAGCTGGTTTCCCCGTTGTTGGAGGAGTTCTTTTACCGCCGCGATTTCCAGGAGCGGGCCACCACCGCAATCAGTATGGACGAAGTCCTGCGGGCGGTCCGCGCGCAATTGACGGTCCCGCGCGGTTGATCCCGGAAAGGTGATTATGGAATTGACGCTCTCGCTCCTGACCCAGTGTGAGGACCTGGCCCGCGCCGCGGGCGGGTTGATCCTCAGCTTCTACCAGCAACGCGGGGAAGTCATCCTCAAGGCCGACGCTTCCCCGCTGACGGCCGCGGACACCGCGTCCCATGAGTTTCTCACCGCCCGGTTGCCGGCCCTGTTGCCCGGCGTTCCGGTCGTCTCCGAGGAGTCCGCCGGGGCCGCCGACTCGGCCCTGCCCGACGACGCCCCGTTTTGGTTGGTGGACCCGCTGGATGGCACCAAGGAGTTCGTCAAGGGCACCAACGAATTCACGGTGAACATCGCCCTGGTTTGCGCCGGCCGTGTGGAGTTGGGCGTGGTGTACGCTCCGGCGCTGGGCTTGGGCTACTCCGCCCTTCGCGGCGGGGGGGCTTTCCGCCGTCAGGGCGACGAACCCCGCACCCCCATCCATACGCGCGCAATGAACCTCGCCCGGCCCGCCGTGGTGGCCAGTCGCGACCATGCCGGTCCCTTGGTGGCCACCCTGCTGGCGCGCCTGCCGGGGGCGGAATTGGCGTCCATGGGCAGCTCCCTCAAGTTTTGTCTGGTGGCCGAGGGCCGCGCCGATTTGTATCTGCGCGATTTGCCCACCATGGAATGGGACACCGCGGCCGCGCAAGGCGTGGTGGAGGCCGCCGGCGGCGGTCTGTTCGACCTTTCCGGCGCGACGTTGCGGTACGGCAAGCCCGGCCGGCGCAACGGTTCCATCATGACCGTGGGCGATTTGAGTTTTCCTTGGCGGAATTACGTAAACTGAGCATCATTTCATGGACTACCTATCGAAACTGGAGAACCAGAGCATCTACATCCTGCGGGAGGCGTTCAACAAGTTTGAGAACCTCGCCATGCTCTGGAGCATCGGCAAGGACTCGACCGTCCTCCTCTGGCTGGCCCGCAAGGCCTTCCTC
>CAIYZC010000200.1 GCA_903930565.1 uncultured Pedosphaera sp. | reverse complement strand
TTCATGAAGTCGCGGCGGTTGGTGCGCGATTACGAAGTCCGCACCGACCACAGCGAAGCCATGGCCCGGCTGTGCATGATTCGGATCATGGTTCGCCGACTGGCGAAGGCAGTGTAAAGGCATTTTTAAAACACGCTCTAGATAAAAAAGCCCGGGGTACGGATGCAAAGTGTGCTCACCGCGGTCCTGGTTCCGCCCAAGTGAACTTGCGCATTTCAAATTTGTAGGAGCCAAAGTTGATAAGCAGGCCATGTTCCAAACGCGCGGATTTCAGCATGTCCCCTTTTGCGTTCTTTGCGTTCTTTGCGGTTAAAAAATCCATCACTTCCCCGCCCGCTCAGTCGGTGGCGGTTTGCAGTCGGTGCAGCAGGGCGGAGTAGCGCTCGGTGACGCGGTGGTTGCGGATGGCGGTGGCGAGGGCGGGGCGCTGGCCGACCAGGACGACCAACTTGCGGCCGCGGGTCAGGGCGGTGTAGAGGAGGTTGCGCTGGAGCAGGAGGTAATGCTGGTTGGCCAAGGGGAGGACCACCACCGGGAACTCCGAGCCTTGCGACTTGTGGATGGTGATGGCGTAGGCGAGGGACAATTCGTCGAGCTCGTTGAAATCGTACCGGACCTCGCGGGCGTCGAATTGGACGTGCAGTTCGCGCTCCTCCAAGTTGACCTGCGTGATCCAGCCAATGTCGCCGTTGAACACTTCCTTGTCGTAGTTGTTGGCGGTCTGGATGACCTTGTCGCCGGAGCGGAAGCGCCAGCCAAATTTTTCGACGGAATTCTGGTCGGGACGTTCGGGGTTGAGAGTTTCCTGGAGGGCGAGGTTGAGTTCGCGCACGCCCAGGGAACCCCGGTTCATGGGGGCCAGGACTTGGATGTCGCGCACTGGGTCGAACTGGAACCGCGCGGGGATGCGCTTGCCCACCATTTCGAGCAGAGTGCGGAGAATGTCGGGCGGCTCGGCGCGCTCGACGAAATAAAAATCGGATTCCGTGTCGCGGGGCGGGAGGTCGGGGAATCGCCCCGCGTTGACCTGGTGCGCGGCGGTGATGATGCGGCTGTGGGCGGCCTGCCGGAACACTTCGGTCAACCGCACGACCGGCGGCACCCCGCTGGCGATCAAATGCCCCAGCACCAAGCCGGGTCCGACGGAGGGCAGTTGATCCACATCGCCGACGAGCAGCAACCCGGCTTTGGACGGCAGCGCCCGCAGGAGGTGATGCATGAGGGGGACATCCACCATGGAGCACTCATCGACCACCAAGAGATCGCAGTCCAAGGGGTGGTGTTCGTGGCGACGGAAGCCGCCCTCGCCGGAACCGCCCTCCAGGAGCCGGTGGATGGTGCGGGCTTCGCGGCCGGTGGCCTCGGCCATGCGCTTGGCGGCGCGGCCGGTGGGGGCGCAGAGGAGGCATTCCACCCGGCGCGAGGCGAGCACGAGCAGGATCGCGTTGAGCAAGGTGGTTTTGCCCACCCCGGGACCGCCGGTGATGATGAGAATCCGGCTGGTGAGAGCCTTGGCGAGGGCGGCCTGCTGGCTGGGGGCGAGCGTTTGGCCGGTTTTTTCCGCGCACCAAGCGGCGGCTTCCACGGGGTTGATCGCCGGATAACGGGCCGGGCCCGAGGCGAGTTCGCGGACGCGATGGGCGATGCCGATTTCGGCGGCTTGCAGGTGGGGCAGAAAAATCCAAGGCACGTCGCCGACGGTTTCGCGCGTGACTTCGCGGGCGTTCAACGCACGTTCCAGGGCCGTCCCGACCAAAGTTTCATCGACCTCCAACAATTTGGCCGCCTGGGTGACCAGGAGTTCCGCGGGCAGGGCGCAATGGCCGGCGCCGGTGGCTTCGAGCAGCACATGGCTCAGGCCCGCCGCGGCGCGGGCGAGCGAGTCCCGGGGGATGCCCAGCTTCGCGGCGATTTGATCCGCGGTTTTGAACCCGATGCCGTGGATGTCGCGCGCCAGGGCGTAGGGATCCGCGCGCACGGTCTCGATGGCGTTGTCCCCATACGTCTTGTAAATCCGCACCGCCCGGGCGGTGCTCACGCCCTGGGAATGCAGGAAGACCATGATCCCGCGAATGACCTTTTGCTCACTCCAAGCGGCCTTGATCAGGCGCCGGCGGCCGGTGCCGATCCCCGGCACTTCCTCCAACCGGGCGGAGTAATTCTCGATGATGTCAAAAATCCCCTCGCCGAATTTGGCGACGAGCTTTTTGGCGTAAACCGGTCCGATGCCCTTGACCATGCCGCCGCCCAAATATTTCTCGATGCCCTCGCGCGAAGTCGGGGCGGAACTGGTGAGGTGCTCGGCCTTGAATTGCAGGCCGAACTCGCGCTCCCGCACCCAGCGGCCCTCGGCGTTCAGCCATTCCCCGGCGCTGACCGCCGGCAGGGAACCCACCACGGCCACCAGGTCGCGTTGGCCCTTCACTTTGACGCGAAGGACGGCGAAGCCGTTTTCCTCATTGAAAAAGCTGACCCGCTCGATGAGTCCGGAAAGACTCTCGAGCGGGGCGCCGGCGGGGCTGGGGCTCGGGATCATCACCGGGCGGCGGCGGCCGGCGGACGCGCGGCGGGCCAACCCTGGCGCCATTGGCGCATCAAGTCCCGGACCAATTCCGCGTGGGCGGGATCGGCCGCGAGGTTGGTGTTCTCGCCGGGGTCGGTTTGGTGGTCGTACAGCTCAGTGGCGTCCACTTGGTCGTGATGGTCGCGCGCCACCCAGACCGTGAAGCGGTAGCGGTCGGTGCGCATCGAGTAACCCATCAATCCGCCTTTCTGGCCGCGGGGGTACTGACTGAACGCGGCGGTCTTCCAAGGCCGCAAGGGATCCGCCAACAGCGGCGTAAAACTGGCGCCCTCGAGGTGCGCGGGCAACGGCACGCCGGCCAACTCGCACAAGGTGGGGTAGATGTCCACGAACTCGACCAAGGCGGAACTGTGCTTCCCGGCATTGCTCATGCCCGGGACGGAGAGGATCAGGGGGGCGTTCACATCGTTTTCGACGTTGGTGTGCTTGCCCCAGGCGCCGTGCTCGCCAAGTTTCCAACCATGGTCGCCCCAAAGGATCACAATGGTGTTCTGCCGCAAACCCAAACGGTCCAATTCCGCCAGCACGCGCCCCACTTGGGCGTCGGTGTAACTCACGCCCGCAAAGTAGGCGTGTTTCAATTTCCGCGCCAGCTCGTCGGAGAACGGTCCTTCAGCGGGAATGCCGTGGTAATGCCGGATTTCGCCGTCATTGGCGTTCACCGCGTAGGCGGGCGCGCCGGGGGCGGGGAAGGGATTGGGCGCGAGGGCGATTTGGGCGGGGTCGTACAGGTCCCAATACTTCTTGGGCGCGACCCAGGGCAGGTGGGGCTTGATGAAACCGACCGCGAGGAAGAACGGGGCGTTCTTTTCGCGCAGCGTCCGCAGGGTGCGGACGGCCAAGTCGGCCACCTTGCCATCCTGGTAGGTGTTGTCGGGCACGTCGGCGCATTCGTAGGCCGGACCGCGGGAGCCGGGCGCCTCCTCGCCGTCGGCCGCGGCGGCGGCGCGTTTCTTTTTGCCTTTGGCGCGCGCGGGAGCGTCCGGCTCGCCCTCAATTTTGAGCGGGCTGACCGCGACGTTGTCGGGCAGGGCGTAAACCACGGCCTTGGGAACGGTCCAGGGGATGGTCCAGGAGGGGGCGTCATTGAGGCCGCCGTGAAAGATCTTGCCCATGCCTTGGGTAACGTAACCGCGGGCCATGAAGGCTTGGGGCAGGGTGACCACGTCGGGCAATGCGACACGAAAGTGGGTTTGCAAATCCCAGACGCGGGAAGTGTCCGGGCGGGTGCCGGTCATGACGGCGGTGCGCGAAGGGGAACACACCGCCTGTTGACAGTAGGCGCGGTCGAACACCATGCCAGTGCGGGCCAGGGCGTCGATGCAGGGGCTGTGGATGTAGGACTTGCCGTAGCAGCCCAATTCCGGCCGGAGATCGTCCACGACGAGGAAGAGGATGTTCGGCGGCGGGTTGGTCGTCGCCGCGGCGGCCGGCAGGGCGAGCAGCAGGGCGAACAACGACCGATGAAGCCAGGTGGGAGGGCGCATGAGCGGGGGATTATTGGGCTTCGTTGTCCGCCGTGGATTTCGCCTTCTTTGCGGCTTTTTTGTTCACCCGGTTGGCGTGTTTGCCGGAGCCGTCACCAGGATCGACTTTGCCGCCGGCGGGATTGAGCCGATCGAGCACGGCTTGCAATTGGGTGCGGGCTTGGAAGGCGGTGCCGGAAATTTCCCCGGCCACCAAGGGTTCCGCAAACGGGGCGTCGCTCATATTAAACAACTCCCCGGCCTCGTTGAGTTTCCAACCCGCGTTCCGGGCGTACCAATGGCGGCCCAACTCCACAAAGACCCAGTCGCGCGCGGGACCGGGACGGCCTTGGAGGCGGGCGGCGAAGCTCTGGCCATCGATGGTGACGCCGGCGGGCAGCGGGGCGCCGGCCACCTCCGCCAAAGTGGGGAAGAAGTCGGTGAAATCCACCAAGTTGGTGGCCACAGTCCCAGCCGGAGTGCGGCCCGGCCAGTTGACGATGAGGGGCACGAGACTGCCGCATTCCCGCATATTTCCCTTGGCCCCGGACAAAACCCGGCCACCGACGGTCGAGCGGGGCGTTTCCACCGGCACGGTGCCGTTGTCCCCGGCGAACACCAGCAGGGTGTTCTCGCGCAACTTCAAGCGCTCCAATTCCGCGACCAGTTGGCCCACGAGCTTATCCATGTACGTGATGTTGTCGGCGAACAGGTCCGGGCTGTGGGGCGGGCTGTCCGGAGTGGGCAGGATGTCGGCGTGGATGTGGGACATCGCGTAGTAAACGTAAAAGGGTTGGGCTTGGTGGCGTTCGAGAAAGTCCACGAGAAAGGCGTGCATTTTGTCGGGCAGGTATTCGCCATCCTTCAGCCGTTTTTCCTGGGAATTGAGCCGGTACGTCCGGGCCCGGTCCTGGGTGTTCCAGTAGTCGCCGCTGCCCTTGAAACGCAGGTACTCGTCAAAACCCCAATCGCCGGGCTGGAGATCCAGTTGATTCCATTTGCCGATTTGCGCGGTGACGTAGCCGGCGGGCTTGAGCACCCGCGGCATCATGATCTCGTGGTCCGGTTGCACCAAGGGTCCGCTGTCGTTGCCGGTCATGCCCGTGCGGAAGGCGTAGCGCCCGGTAAGGAGCATGGCGCGGGACGGGCCGCACAGGGGGGAGGCGTAGCAATGCTCGAAGCGCATTCCGCCTTTCGCCAAGCGGTCAATGTTCGGAGTGCGGAAGCGGTCGGCGCCGTAACAACCCACATTCCCAATGCCAAGGTCGTCGGCGAGGATGTAGATGATGTTCGGCGGCCGGTCGGCCGCGACCGGAGCGGGCGGCGGCGCGGCGAAGCCGGCCCAAGCCGGCAAGAGGAGGAGGGCCAGGACGCGCAGGGCGAGCCCGGGACGGGGACGGGGAGAGTTCATGCAGTGGTGGTGGTGGTGGTGGTGGTGGTGGTGAGGAGGCAAAGGGGTCAGGGCCGGGCGATGGGCACTTCGCAGAAGGTCAGGGCGGCGAGGCCGTTTTCGCCGCGGAGCAGGCGCTCGGGACTCCAGGACTGGCTGTCAAGGTACGTGACTTGGCGGAAGGTGGCGGGGCGGTCGAGGGTGAGGTGGAGGAGATTCCCTTCGGCGCGACCGGCAACGACATGGCCGACCGCGCCATCGAGGCGGAAATCACGGGCGAGGGCCTCGTCCCAACGGACGGGCTGATCGAATTCGAGCACCAATTCCGCACCGCCGGCGGCCGGGTAATAAGCGCGGCGCAGGTCGGACGGGGTGATGGACGCGGAAAAAGTGGCGCCATAAAAATCGCGCTCCAGCAGCGGGCAGATGAGCCGGGCGATGTCGGCATAGCCCGCCGGCGGATAATGGCAGGTGCCGGGCGGCACCACGCCCAAGGTGGACATGACACTCAGGTGGCTGAAGGACCGGGACAAGGTGCGCTGCACTTCGCGCAAGCGGTTGTCCGACCCGTCCACCCCCATGGAGCAGGACTTCGGCCAAATCTGAAACACGTAGTAATGCTCCACGTTGGGGTAGTCCCGTTTCCATCCGCCGGCCATCGCGATGAAGAAATCCCGGTAGGTTTCCCAACCGTAGCCGCCGGTGGGACCGTCGGCGCCCTGGTCGTTTTCGCCCTGGTGCCAGAGCACGGCGCGGATGCCGTGGGTCAGGCCGGCGGCGCGCACCCGGCCGAGCAGACGGCCGTAGATGGTGGCGGGATCGTCCGGGCGCGCGGCGGAGCGTTGGTGCTGGTCGACCCGGGTGCCGCCGACCGCGCCGTTCAGGATGCACACCGGCACTTTTTCGTCCGCCACCAAGCGGCGGGCCAGTTCCATGCCCCAATAGCCGATCTGGCCTTCACCCCCGGGGGAGCGGGCGGTGGCGCGGCGCCAACCGCCGGCGAGGGTGCGTTCGGGGTCGCCGGTGGGGCTGCCGTAACTGCGAATCCATTCGCTGGAGAATTCGTATTTGGCGTCACCCCACGCGGTGGCTTCGGCGTTCGATTGACCGTCGATGAGATAGGCGTCACCGCAGACCAGGTCCGTGGCTTGTTGGAGGATCTCCTCCCGCCCGCCGGTGACGGTGCCGAACTCCATCCGGTAATTCACGAGTCCGGGTTTCAAGGCGACAGCAAAATCGTAGGCCCGGTCAGCCCCGACGGGGTGCTGCTCGCGGTAATAAAGTTCCACACCCGCGTAGACCCGGAGAAAAACCGCCTCCCCCGGTGCGGTCAACCGGCCCCGGCAACGCAGGGTGCCCGGGCCGCCGGGGGTGCGGGGATAGAACTGGTGGTCGACCGGCATGACCACGGCAGGTTCCGGAGCCGCCACCCAGGCATCCTGTGCCGGCTCGCGCACCGAGATGGTGGCGGTTTGCGTGACGGGCGCGCCGCCGTTGTCGAGGGTGAGGGCGACCGTGAGCGGGCCGCTGTTCTGGGCGCGGAAGAGGCGCAGCTCGTCCGCGGTGATTTCCCGCGTGACGGCGAGTTCACCCAGTTTCCATTGGTAATGGAGCGGCGCCGGCGCGGCGTTCGCGAGGCGGGGGCGGACCACGATTGGTTGGCGGCCATCCCAAGTCGCCGGGGCGTCCAGCGTGAACACGGGATCAGGGATGGCCTCCTGAATCGTCACGGGAATGTCCCGCGTCCGCACGCCGTCGGGATAGACGGCGCGCAGTTGCAGGGTGAACGTGTCATCGCCGGTGACGCGGCCCGCGGCGAACGGCCAGTGCAATTGGTCCACGGCGAGCACGGTTTCGACCCCGTGACGGCGCACAAGCCAAGTGACCTTCTCCGCGCCGTCAGCGCGGGCGGTGAGGTTCGTGACGCCGCCTTCCGGCAGCTGGATTTCCGCGGGGGTGACCGTAAATTCCCGGCCGGGCCGCACGAGGGTGCCGACGAAGGTTTGGAAAGTCTTTTGGTTTTCATACTGCAACCGCACCCATTCGGGCGGGCGCACGACATTGGAGATGCGAACTTCGTCGAGATCGCCGGCGAAGGTGTAATGATCGTACCAACCGCCGAGCCACAGAGCGGCGGGCGAAGGCAGGTTCAGGCGCGGCTTGCTGGCCCCATCGAGCGCGCCGTTCAGGTAAACCCGGGAATCATCGCGCTGATAAGTGTGCACCACCTGGCACCATTCGTTCATCGGCAGCGGTGAATGGCCGTCCACGTCGGCGAAATAGCATTTGATCGCGACCCGGGGCGGGCTGAGCACCTGCATGGTCACCTTGCCGGGGCGCTGTTCCTTGCCCCAGGCGACGACCGTGGTGTTGGGCTGCTCCGGGCGGAACCAGGACTCGGTGGACATGGGACCGACGCCGGTGGGGAGACCGGTGATTTTATCCCCGCCGAAGGCCCCGTGCCCCGGGGTGAGATGCCGGGCAGGGCCGATCATGCCGGGGGTGGCGGTGGTGCCGTCGTCGCGCGTGGCGGGCACGGTCCCGACCACCTCGCGCAGAGGGGCGTTCATGTGCCACACGGCCACGTAACCATTGGCGGCGTTGAAGACGGCCGCGCCATTGGACTCGTTGGTGGCAGCCGGGTTGCCCCAGCGCAGTTCCAAGGTCTGGTCTTCCACGCCACGGATCAGCGGAACACGCACCCAGATGGCGGCCCGGGAATTCGCGGCATCCCAATCCTCGATCTCGTACGCCAATGGCGTGCCGTCGGCCGTGGCAAAGCGGAGATCTTCACCGTGGGGCAACGCCTGGCGGAAATCGAAAAAGTCGCCGTTCAAGCGGACCAGAATGGGGAAGTCGCGCAGTTCGACCCCGGCGGCGAGATTGGCGCCGGCCGGCGTGGTGAGCAAATGGAAGGGGGCGTGGTAACGCCAGGCATTCGTCGGGACGGCCGCGGCGGCGTTGGTGGCGGAGCGTTCCGGCGCGAGCGCCAGGGCGAGGTTGGTGGCGGCCTGGCGCCCCCAGAGTTCGGCCAATTCCCGGACTTTGCCAGGCAGAACGGTGGCGAGGTTGTGCGCCTCGGCCCGGTCCGTGGACAAATCGTAAAGTTCCCACGGAGCGGTATCGCCGGCGGCGACGATCTTATAACCGCCCCGCCGCAGGGCGCGGTTGCCCTCATGCTGCCACCAGAGAAAATCGTGAGTGAACGCGCCCTCCTTCAGGAAAAGGGGCAACAGGCTGCGCCCCGGTGCGGGCGGCGTGGCTTGGCCCGCCCAATTCGTGGCGGGCGGAGCGCCGACAGCGGCCAAGACCGTGGGCACCACATCCACGATATGGGCGGGCGTGTGGCGGAGTTCGTCCTTGGCGGCCAAGCCGGCGGGCCAATGCACAATAAACGGGGTGGCGATGCCGCCTTCGTGCACCCAGGTCTTGTGCCGGCGGAACGGGGTGTTCGCCAAACTCGACCAACCGGGCCCGAGACTGAGGTAGGTTTTGGCGGACCCGGCGGGCGCGGTGAGGTCATGGCCATCGCCTCGGACCATCATTTCCGCGCTGGCGCCGTTGTCGGACAGAAACAGCAGCAGGGTGTTTTCCAGCGCCCCCATGCTCCGCAGTTGCGCCACCACGCGGCCGATTTCGCGGTCCATGCGGGCCACCATCGCGGCGTGGACGGACATTTTGGCGGCTTGAAAATCGTGTTGGGCGGCCGAGAGCCCCTCCCAAGGTACAGGCCGATTCAGTTCGTTCGGTCCCAATTGGCGGATGGCTTCAGGATAGGCGTAGGGCGGCCCGAGGTCGCGTTCGACGGCGGACAAACCGTTGCCGCCAATACCCATCGCGTGCATGCGGTCCCAGCGTTCCTGGCGCAGAACATCCCAGCCGGCGCGGTAGCGGTCGCGGTACGGCGCGATGTCCGCCGCTGGGGCTTGGAGCGGGAAATGGGGGGCGGTGAAGGCGAGGAAGGAGAAGAAGGGCTGGTCGGGGTGCGCGTTGGTGTGTTCCCGGAGGCATTTGAGGGCGTGTTCGGCAATGGCGGTGGTGGAATAGTAATCCCCGCCCTCCGCCACGGGCGGCAAGGCCTTGCCGTCCTCCGTGTGCTGGCGCGGGGCGAAATAGCGGTCGTGATCATTGAGACTGTAGGAATGATCGAAGCCGTTGCGCAGTGGTGCGCCGTCCAAGTGCCATTTGCCGGAATGGTAGCAGCGGTAACCCAGGGCTTGCAGGCGGGCGGCGAGCAAGGGCGCCCAAACCGGGCGGGTGCCGGCGGTGCCGCTCTTCACCCCGGGGACCGTATCCCGCCGCACCGCTTGGGCGTAGTACCCGGTCAGGAGCGCGGCGCGCGAGGGCCAGCAGCGGGCGGTGTTATAGAATTGGGTGAAACGCAAACCATCGTGCGCCAAAGCATCCAAATTGGGGGTGGCGATTTCCCCGCCATAAGCGCCGGTGTCCGAGTAGCCCAGATCATCGGCCAGAATGATCATGACATTCGGCCGCGGGGGGGCGGCGAAAACGCCGGTTGAAAAGCCGAGGGTGACGAGCAGCCAGCCGAGACTGGCGAAACCACGGAACCACGGTGGCGTCAGGCGGCGGAAACCAGAACCACGACCGGGGGGCAAAGGAAAACGATTCATAGAATATTGGCCGGGCCGGGCTGCCGGGCGCTTCCAGTTTAGCAGGCCGCGAGGAGCCCGGCCACGGCATTTTGTCGCCGTGGCGCGCGTCAGCCGCCGCCGCGGCCGCGCAATAACCCGGGGAATTCGATTGCGCGAACGGTAACGGGGGCGTTAGGATCGGCCTAACAACCCATTGAAGGCGCTTGCGTTATTGATGGGCGATCGAACCGATGAACAGCAGCCAGCTCCAAAATCTTTTCGCCACTTGCCGGCGGGCGCTGGGTAATCCCGCCATTTACGCGGCGGTGATGCTGGCGGGTTTGCTCCTCGCGGTGTTGGCTGCTTACGCCCTGAACAATTTTCTGCGCGAGCGGCGTCGGAAACGCCGGCGGGAGCGTTACCAGAAGGCCATGCGCCGCACCCGTCGGACGCCGCCGTCCGCGGGAAATTCATCGGCCAGCCCCCGCTGATTTTTTTGGTAACCTTTCGCCGGACGCCCCCGTCCAAACCACTGTTAAGTTGTTTGCTGTAGGCCCGCACTGGGTGGTGCGGGCCTTTTTTTAGCCGGCGCGGTCCTTGACAAGACCCAGCGCGCCGGGGACATTGTGCGGACGAACCCCATTCGCCCATGAAGACCCTGCTTTTGACGCTGTTGCTGATCCTCACCGCCGCCCCCCACCTCCGCGCCCAGGGAGCCCAGGGGGTGCTCATAAAGAACAAAGCCAAGGACATCCGCGACCGGAACGACGCGGCCCAAGGGGTGGAGGCGCCGGCGGCCCCCGGCGCGGCGGCCACTCCGGGCGCGCCCCGCGGCTTGGACCCGGGCCAACAGCAGAAAATCGACAAGCTGGCCGAGGATCTCGGGAAGATCGCGACGGGCGCCACGGTGGCCGCCGAAGTGCGCAAGACGATTCAAACCGACCTGACCAACCTCGCCAAAGGGGAGGTCAAACCCGCTCCGGGCAACCTGCTAAAACTGGCCGATGATTTGACCGCCGCCCTGGCCGCCAAACCGGGTGCGGCCAAAGTGCCGCCGGGGCTCGCCAACGCCCTCAATATTCTGCTGAACAGTTCGCGGCTCACCCCCGGCCAGACCCGGATGTTTTTGACCAACGCCCAAAACGCCCTGCTCGATCTTGGCGTGCCCGCCGACCGCCTCCAACCGGTGGCCATGGACCTGAAAAGCATCACGACCGAATTGCAGCCAAAGCCGAAACCGGCTCCTTGAGCCGCGCCCCAACGCGACCGGGCACGGGGCTAGTAGCAAACCAAATAGGCATTTCCCCAGTCGCAAACATCCCCCCCGGTGGCCCCGCCGCGCTGCGCGGTAAGCACCTCCAAAGTAAGCACTTGGACCCACTGAACGCCCAAATCAAACACTTGGGTCGCCGCCCCGGGAGAGATGATCCCCGAATCATAAGCAAGGTTGCCATCCAACCAGACCCAAAAGACAACGCGGGCTTGCGGGCCAGCCCGATCATCGAGCCCAATCTCGGCGTGAAACTGGGTGGCCAGTCCGCTCAGCGCATATTGCACCCAACCGTTGGCCAACATACCGACACCCTTGGGATAAGTTTGACCGTTGATCTTCATGGGGCTCAAAACGTTGGCTTGGTCCTTGGCGGGCCAAGGCGAGCCAACATGCGCGAACAATGAAGCGGAGGCGTTGGTGAATCCGCCCCCCGAGCAACCCACCGCCCACGGAGAGTCCACCATTTCCAAGATCGGATCAGCCGATTCGACGGGCATGATATACCGTTAGATCACGCCGAAAGTTTTCGCGCACTTGATCATATCGGCCTCCAATAAGGGAACCGTCGAGTGGAAATTTATTCCGCTTCCGGCGCCGCCGCCTCCACCCGGTAGAGGTGCGTGAGGGTGCGCAGGAACAGCGCCTTGCCGGCGACGCCCGGGGAGGCCATGAAGCCGTCGTCCAGTTTATTGGTGGCCAGCACCTGCAAAGTGCGGCCCGGTTTGATGACGGTGGCGAGGCCCGCACGATCGAAGAAGTAAATCCGGCCGTCGGCATAGATCGGGGAAGCGGCGAACTTGCCGCCCAGGCGCTCCGACCAAACGACCGTGCCGGTGGCGGCCTCCAAGCAGGTGAGAAACGCCTCATCCGCCACGGTGTACAACAGGCCGTCGAGCAGGAGGGGCGAGGCGTATTTTCCGATGTGGGTTTTGTTCCGCCAAACGATCCCGGTCTCGGTGATGTCGCCGGTGCCGTCGGTCTTGACCGCGAGCAACTCGCCCTTGGTCATGCCGGTGACAAAGAACGCGAGTCGGCCGTCAAAAACCGGACGGGGGGCGGTGGAAAAATCGGGATACTGCACCCGCCAAAGTTCCCGGCCGGTTTTGGGGTCGTAACCATAGGCGGCCTTGGCGCCGGCGGTGAGGAGCAGGGGTTGGCCCTGCGCGGTGACCACCAAGGGGGTGCTGTGGGCCTTGCGTTGGTCGCCCTCCCGCGCCATTTGACTGGTCTGGTTTTCGTCGTTCCAAGCAACCGACCGTTTGGTGGTCCAAACCGTGGCGCCGGTCTGCTTATCGAGCGCGGTCACATACTGTTGATCGGCGCCGTCAAAAGTAAGGATGATCAAATTGCCAAACGCCACCACGGAGGAGGAAGGGCCGCGGTAATGGCGGCAGCGCAGGTCCTCCCGCTGCCAGAGCGGCTTGCCGTTGGCCGTATCCAGACACGCGGTGAAGGCGCTGCCGAAATGCACATAAATCCGGCCTTTTTCCAACAGCGGCGTGGGCGTGGCGTAGCAATTCATGCCTTTGCCGTTCCCCAGCGGTTCGGG
>CAIYZC010000199.1 GCA_903930565.1 uncultured Pedosphaera sp. | reverse complement strand
GTCAGCAACCCGAAACACAACTCCGAACCATCATGAAAAACCTTTTGTCCGCGGCGGTCCTGACCGTCGCCGCCCTGGGCTTGGCGGCTTCCGCCCAAGCGCAGACTTTCAACGCCACCTTTGGCAACGGCGACCTCATCGCTGGTTTCACCGGTGACGCCCCCGCCGGCACCGATGTCATTTACGACCTCGGCACGGCCGCCGCTTTGTTCCCCGGAGAAACCTGGCAGTTGACCCCCTCCGCCAGCACCCAGTTTGGCGTGATCGGCGCCATCAAGACGGGCGTCAACTACACCATTTTTGCGACCTCCTCCGACGCCGGTGAAAACGGCTGGGTGCAAAGCGGCCAGGGCCAGACCGCCCGTGGCAACATCCTGACCCTCGGCGCCTCGCTGTCCAACGGCACCGCGACGCCCGCCCCCTCGGACACGGCCAGCTGGTCCTTCCAGACCGCCCAGCCCGCGAACACCCCCGGCAGCTCGTTCCAGAACAACTATTTCAACCCCAACGTGGCGATCAGCTCGGACCCGACGACGGCGTATGTGTTTCAAAATGTGAACGGGACCACCACCCCGGTCGGCACCTTCTCCTACAGCCCCACCGCCGCCACGCTCACCTTCCAACCCGTGCCCGAACCCGGCACCTTCGCCCTCATCGGTTTGGGCGGTATGGCCGCCCTCGCACTGCGCCGCCGCTCGGTCAAAGCTTGATTCTGTTCCCCCAGCAACCAACCAACCATTCTTTTAGTTCCCAACCAATCCAACCTATATGATGCAAAAATCCCTCGTTCTCGCCAGCGCCCTGAGCCTGGCCATGGCCTCCCTCGCCGGTGCCGCCACCACCAACTACGTCTATATGACGGGCTCGACCGCCGCCCGCGCCCAGGTCTATGCCACTTACAACGACGTCGGCGTCGTGTTCCAAGCCGCCCCCACCGTCATCACCCAGGGCAGCAGCTCCGCCAACGGCGCCTCCTACATGAGCTTCTATGGCCAATTGGTCGGCGACAGTTCCGGCAACATCACCTGCGTCAAGGCCCACTGGTCCGGTTCCGAAGCCGGCATCGCCGACCTCGTCAGCGGCACCGAAGCTTTCCTCGCGGACGGCGCCGCCAATTCCCTGGCCAGCGCCACCCCCGGGCCCTTCGTCAACTCCCCCGTTGATCTGGCCATGGCCGACAACAACAAAACCTATTCCAAGAACCCCACCGCCGCCATCACCGGCGCCTTCGTGGGCGTGATTCCCTTTGTGTTCGTCAAGGAAAAGGGTTCCCTCGCCGGCATCACGAATGTCACCGACGCTCAAATCCGCGTCATCCTCACCGGCGGCTCCCCCGCCGCGCTGGTCACCGGCAACGCGGCCGACACCTCCTGGGTTTATCTCTCCGGCCGTGACAGCTTGTCCGGTACCCGCGTCAACGCCCAAGGCGACACCGCCTTCGGCATCAAGAGCTCGCCCCAGATGGTGGCGGTGAACGCGGACGGCTCCATGCTGCAAGTGCCCGCGGGTTCCGGCACGGTCCTCGGCGACACCGGCTTCGGCTTCGGCAGCGGCGGCACCTTGGCCGGTCAAATGGGCTTCGACCTGAGCCAGGCGACCGCCGTGGACTTGAACGTCGGCAGCGGTCACTACAGCGTGATCTCCTACCTGGGCATCAGCGATTCCCAAACGGCCGTGGCCGCCGGCGGCACCGTCCTCACGTTCAACGGCGTGGCGGAATCCCCCTCGAACGTTCAGCAGGGTCTCTACACCTTCTGGGGCAACGAATTCGTGTATCGCAAGAACACGGTCAGCTCCCAAGCCCAGTCCGTTTACACCCAGCTCGCCTCCGTCACCAACGGCATCAACGCCCATGCGGACAACGTCAAGCTGATTGACTCCCGCACGATGCAGGCGACCC
>CAIYZC010000198.1 GCA_903930565.1 uncultured Pedosphaera sp. | reverse complement strand
CAGGCTCGATTCTCCGCCATCCTCCAATCCTGTTCATCATGTAAATCATGTCCAAAACCGGTTTCTCCAAGGCCCCCTTGGCCCCCTTCGCGGCTTCGCGGCTTCGCGCGAGGCTCTTTTCCGTCCGGCCGCCCACTCCTACGCACCCACGGAAGGCCACGCCCCGTCCCCCAATCCTGTCCATCATGTAAATCATGTCCAAAACCCGTCTTGCCCTCTCCGGCCCCCTCCTGTCCCGCTCCGCGTGAGACCATTCCGGCTCCGTCCCCGACCATGTCCACCAACCTTACGCACCCACGGAAGGCCACGCCCCGTCCCCCAATCCTGTCCATCATGTAAATCATTTCCAAATCCGCGCTTTCCCGGGCGTCGGTCATCCCGCTCAAGCCGCGGGTTTCGGGTACGAAGCGAACACCAGCACATTGTCATCCGGATCCAGGATGTGAATTTCGCGATTGCCCCAAGTTTGGTCGGTCGGGGGCAATTGACACCGCGCCCCCCGGGCGGTGATTTCCGCGTGGATGGCATCCACATCGGCCACCCAAAAGAACGCGCCCGTGCGCCCCGCCCGCTCGGGCTTGAACGAATCCAAATGCAACCAAACTCCGTCGCGCTGCACGCCCAAATAGGCCGGGTCGCTTCGGTCCGGAGCGGGTCGGTAACCAAACATCTTTTGGAAACCGAGGACCTGGCAATAGTAAGCTTCCGTTCGGACGGAGTCCTTGACGGAAATGACGGGAATTGCAATTTGGAGCATAATTTAGTTCGGTTGCAGTTTCGGATTAAACGGGTGACTTCCCCGGCGCACGGTTCGCGCCTCACAGACTCGGGACACGCCGGTGGGAACCGCGCTCACCATGAAACCGACCCCTCCGGCAAATTGAGGAGCGACGGGCTAGTTTTTGGGTTCCGGTCCGGTTCTGGCAAGTCGATTGCGCGCCGGCTTTTCCCGACGGAGGTGCGAGAAACCGCTGGCCGGTGCGGGGCTGACCTGTTTGAATGGACGCACTTGCAGGCAGGCGCACCAGGATTTACCGCAACCTTGTTCCAACCGGATTTGCCCTCCGGCAACGTGACCGGCGTGTTGCACCTCAACCGGCAATCGCTGCGCTTCGTTGGCGGCGGGCACACCGAGGAACTTTCCGCCGAACACCTCGAAGTGGAGTGGAGCGCCGCCGAGCAGGCCGTCTATTTCCTCGACCCCGAACGCCCCGATTGGCGGCTGCGCACCCTCGACCAACGCGTCTTTAACGTTCCCGTCTTTCCCCAACTCGCCGAGTTGCGCGACCAACTCGGCCGGGAACGCGGCCAACGGGAGGTCCGCCGCAGTCTCCGCCTCACCTTGTATTTCGCCCTCGGCTTCGTGCTCCTCGCCACGGGGTTCTCCTGGGCCACCGGGCGGATGGTCGAAGCGCTGGCCGCGCGGATGCCGCCGGAATGGGAGTCGGAAATCGGCGCGGAAATGCTCACCGAACTCCTCGCCCAAAATCCCGCCGGCGGCTACACCAATCAGGAAGCGGAGTTGACGCGCCTCGCCGCGCCGCTCGTGGCCGTCCTGCCGCCCGGGCATGCGGAAGTGCGCTTTCACCTCGTCCAGGAATCCGATCCCAATGCGTTCGCCCTGCCGGGCGGGGATGTGGTGGTCACCACGGGGCTGCTGGCGTTGACGGATCAACCGGGCGAAATTTTGGGGGTGCTGGCCCATGAGTTGGCTCATGTCAGCCGCCATCATCACGCGCGTCAACTGCTCTCGGGCGTCGGTTCCTTCACCCTCTTCGGCGTCTTCCTCGGCGGGCGGGGCGGATTGTCCGGGCTGCTCGCCGAGAGTTCCGGGATGGTGGTGATTCAAGGCTTTTCGCGGCAGTTCGAGACCGAGGCCGACGATGCCGGTTGGGATTTCCTTCTGGCCGCCAAAATCGACCCGCGCGGTCTGCCCTCCGCGCTGGCCAAATTGCAGGTGGCCGAGGCCGCCGGGCAGGCGGGGAAACGGCGCGGCCCCGCGGCGCTCCGCAGCCACCCGGACACGACTTGGCGCGTGCAACGTCTCACGCGGCGGGGCGCCCGGTTGGCCGCAAATCGGGAATTCCTCCCGCTCACGAACGCCTGGCCCCGCCTCCCGGAGCCGTGACGCTCAGGAGAACCAAGCCAGGCGTTGCTTGGTGGAGAGGTAGAGCAAGCCCAGCACCCGCGTGCTCACCGTCATGAGATAGACGCTGATGAACCCCCAAACCAGCTTGAAACCGATGGCCAGAAAAAGGGTGCTCATGTCCAAGGTCGCGAAGGTCACACTCCCCGCCACCGCGGAAATGAGCTGCCCCAATTGCTGCAGGCCGTAGACGCCGAGCACCAGCACCACCGTGATGGAATAAGGCCCGGGGATCCGCAAAATGGAGGGCAGCACGATCAACGGATTTCCCGCCAGCACGGAATCCTTGATGGCGATCACCAGGAACGCCATTGGAAAATAAACGCACCCGAGCAGCACCGCGGCCACCAAGGCCGCCGACGGAATTTCATACCCCTGCCAGATCAGGATGAGAATCAGCAACGCCGGCCAGAAGGAGATCAACACCGTACCGCCCATTTGCAGGGCCGGCCCCAGCAAGCCGTCGAGTTCCGGAAACCCCAGCGGCTCCTTCTCGGCGGAAGCCGTGGTGTGGATGATGTTCTGCATGAAGGTGAACAACAAACCGTAGTAAGCCACGGTGGCCCACAGGGAAATGCCCCCGCTCAGAAACCCGAGGGCCGCAAAGATCACCGCGCTCACCCCGAGAATCACGATCCCCATGTCCCGGAACGGGTAGATGAACGCCCCCGGGATTTTGGCGTAAAAGCTCCGCTCGGGCTCCCGCGCAAGCTGCACGTCCACCGGCGCGACTTCCACCGCGCACGTCCGGCACGTCCGCAGCGGCCCCGCGGAGGTCGGCCGGGTCGTCACGCACATTTCACAAAACGCATGTTGGCATTGGGGACACCAAAACCGCACCAAGGACTTCGGATGCGACCGGCAAAAGCGCTGTGCCCCGGTGAGGGTGGGCACGGCGATCGGCGCGCTTTCCTCCGCCGCGGGCTCCGCTGTGGCCGCGGCGGTCGGTGGCGGGGGCGTGGCCACCGGCGCCGCGTGCGCGGCCGCACTGAGCCGTAGGCGGGGCGCCTCCGCCACGGGCGGGGTGGGGGCCGGGTGCGCCGCCGGGGCGTCGCCATGGAATTGCACCGGCACGCTGCCCAGGCGGATTTCCTGACCCGGGGCCAAGCGCACTTGGCGCACGGGTTGGCCGTTCACAAAGGTTCCGTTGGTGGAACCCAAGTCCGTAAGTTCCACACCCTGGTCGTCCACGGTCAATTGGCAGTGCCGCGTGGAGATGCTGGGTTCGGGAATGGTGATGGAATTGGCCTCGCCCCGGCCCAGGGTATGGGTGCCGGGTTGGAGCTCAATTTCGCGGGCCTGCGGACTGTTCGGATGGACGATTAAGCGATTCATTTTACCGGTCCCTTGCCCAGCCCGCTCCCGCCGCCCGCCACCGTTGGAAACGTCGTGTTTCCACTCCGGCGGGGTCAAAGAAGGTCCGGCTGATGGGGAATTTTTTACGCTGCCGCGCCGGCGTCGTCAACCTCGTTTTGGACAAACTGCAGCGCTTGAACGGGCGGGACAGAGGGGCACTGCCATTGACTTAAGCTTTCGAAAGCGCCGGCTTCGCCCATCCCTGCATCCCGGAGGGATGATCGCCATTAGCCGGTGGTTAAGGAGCAGTGCGACGATACCACCGGTATTCCGCCACGAAATCGGCGACCCCCGTGGGGTCGCAGCGGCCTCTGTTTTCCAGCGACTCCACCGCTTGGCCACGCGGCTGACGGACCAAAGTTCGTAAAGTCAACGGCCGTGGAACAGAGGGGAGGGGTGGCCGCCGCGGGCCGGGCCCTCCCCCCGCCATTCGCTCACCTCACATCAGCGCCTTGAGATACCCCAGGGCGTAGGCCATGCCGGCGTGCCAGGGCGCCGGGCAGCTTACCTGCGGGGCGTGGTCGGGAATGATCACACCCTCGAAATGATTGGCTTTGAGAATGCGCAGGACGCGGGCAACATCCACCGCGCCGTCGTCGATGAAGGTTTCCTTGTAGTAGGGCACCTTCGCGCGCACGTTGCGCAAATGGACGTAGGCGAGTTTGCCTTGCCGACTGTAGGTGTCCACGGCGTCATAAACATCGCCCTCGGTCATTTCGGCGATGGTGCCGACGCAGAATTCCAAGGCGTTCCGCGGGCTGGGGTGCAGGTCGATCAGCTTTTGATAGAGGTGGGGTTGGTACACCAGTCGCGGCTGGGCGCGAACGGTCGGCAGCGGCGGATCGTCGGGATGGGCGGCGAGGGTGACGCCGGCGGCTTCCGCCACCGGCAGCAGGGCGTCGAGGAAGTCGGCGAGGCGTTGCCAGAGCTGTTCCGGCGTGGCGGAGGGAACCACTCCGGGGGCCGCGTGGCGGTCATAGACCATGTTCCACACCATGCCGTTCGGCAACGGAGTGTCGAGGGGGCCGTCCATGCCGACCGCTTCGGCTTCCCCGCGGGCGAAGCGGCCCTTGACGCGGCCGGCAACGCCCGCAATGGAGAAGTTGTAACCCATCACGGGAATGCCCGCCGCGCCCACGTTGCGGATGATCGTTTTGAGGTTCTCCAATTGGACGGCCTTTTTCGGGCCGTCAAGGAGGACATCGTGCCAATGGGCGGGGTCGAAATTCTCAATCGCGGCCAATTCGAGCCCGGCGGCATTGATGTCGCGACGGATCGCCAACAGTTCGTCGGCGGTCCACAATTTGTCCGGATCCCCCGCCAGGCCCCAACCCGTGTCGTCACCCACCGGCTGGTCGCCGGGGTGGTTGCTGCGCGAGGAGCGGAAGTAATCGACCAGGTGGATGACCAAATGCGTGCAGCCGCATTGCTTGGCAAAGCGGTAATGCTCCGCGTTGAGCTGGTGTCGGTAAAGTCCGAGTCCGAGTTTCATGGCTGGCGGCGGGCGCCGCGGGGGCGTGGTTGGATCATGTGCGGGAGAGCATTCCGGTGGCGGGCCGGGGTTGTCCAGCCCGAAAGCGCATCGGGAATGGACTGGATTTCCCCGGGCCGAGCCGGCAGTTTCGCGGGGTGATCGCACACCGCGAACAAAATGGCCGGATGCTCGGAATTTGAGAACACCACGATGAACCCCTTGCATGCTTTTACCGTCAATGGCCGGACCTACCAACCGCCGCAACGGCCGGTGGTGGGCATCTGTTTGGATGGATCGGCGGATGAATATTTCGACGCGGCGCTGGACCGTGGGCGGATGCCGCATTTGCAGAAAATGGCGGTGCACGGCTTCCGGGGGCTGGCCCGGGGGCAAATGCCCAGTTTCACCAATGTGAACAACGCCTCGATCGTGACCGGCGTGCCGCCCGCGGTCCACGGTATCGGGGGCAATTATTTCTACGATCCCGCGCTGGACCGGGAGGTGATGACCAACGGGGCTTCGTTTCTGCGGGTCCCCACCATCTTCCCGGCCGCGCAACGGGCGGGGCGGCGGGTGGCGGTGGTGACGGCCAAGGACAAACTGCGGGACATGTTCGGCAGCGGGCTGATTCCGCTGGGCGGGATCGCTTTTTCCTCCGAAAAGGCGGCGCAGGTGTCGCGCTCGGTGCACGGCATCGGGCAGGTCGAAGCGCTCGTCGGGCCCGCCCCGGCGATCTACAGCGGCGAGGCTTCCCTTTATGTCCTGCGGGCCGGGGTGCGGTTCGTGGAGGAGGGCATGGCCGATTTCCTCTATTTGAGCACGACGGATTACATGCAGCACAAGCACGCGCCGGAGGATCCCGCGGCGTTGGACTTTTATGCGGGAATTGACGAATTGCTGGGCCGGTTGGTGGCGCTGGGGGCGGTGGTGGGCATCACGGCGGACCACGGGATGAACGCCAAGCAGCGGGCGGACGGTTCCCCCAACGTTTTCTATTTGGAATCACAGTTGAATGAGCAGTTCGGGCCGGGCTTCCGCGTGATTCTGCCGATCACGGACCCGTACGTGGTCCATCACGGCGCGTTGGGCTCCTTCGCGCAGGTGCATTTGCCCCCGGGGCAGCCGGAATTGCTGACGGCGGTGATGGATTACATCCGGGCGCTGCCGGGCGTGACGGAGGCGTTGGACCAGGCAACGGCGGCGCGGCTCATGGAGCTGCCCCCCGACCGGATGGGGGATGTGGTGGTGTGTTCGGGGCGGAATGTCGTGATCGGCCGCACCCCGGAATACCATGACCTGAAGGTGCTGCACGAAGGCCTGCGTTCGCACGGGGGGCGCTACGAGGAAATGGTGCCGTTCGTCTTTAGCGCCCCGTTGAAAGCGGAGTATGCAGCGCAGGCGCAGGGCGACCCGCGGAACTTCGATTTGTTCGATTTCCTTTGCAACGGCACGCGGGCTTGAGCCGCCGAGCGTCGCCATACTTTTTTCATGAGCACCGCACGCCACGCTATTTACCACGGCCCCGGCCGGGAGTTCGAGCTGGCGGAGCGGCCGCTGCCGCCCTGCGGCCCGGGCGAACTGCTGGTGGCGGTCTCGCTGGCCACCATCTGTGGCTCCGATTTGCACACGGTCGACGGCCGTCGCACCACGCCGACGCCGGGGGTGCTGGGGCACGAAGGGGTGGGCCGCGTGGTCGCGGTGGGGCCGGGGCGGGACGCCGCCTGGCTCGACGCGCGCGTGACGTGGACGCTGGCGGACAGTTGCGGTGCGTGCGCGCCGTGCCGGGAATGGGATTTGCCCCAAAAATGCGCGCACCTGTTCAAATACGGTCACGCCGCCCTGGCCGACGGGGCGGGTTTGAATGGCTGCTACGCCACGCACATCATGCTCCGGGCGGGCACGACCGTGATCCGCGTGCCGGAAGCGTTGGCCGATGAAGTGGTGGCGCCGGCAAATTGCGCGCTGGCCACGATGGTGGGGGCCACCGAATCCCTGCCGGTTCGCTGCCGGGTGGCGGTCGTGCAAGGGGCCGGCCTGCTGGGACTCTATGGTTGCGCCCTCCTGCGCGCCCAAGGCGTGCCTCGCGTGCTGGTGGTCGACCGGAACCCGGAACGTTTGCGGTGGGTCACGGCTCTGGGTGGGGAGCCAGTGTTGGACTCGGCGCTGGGGCTGCTCGGGCCCGGCGGGGCCGATGCGGTCTGGGAAGTGACCGGCGCGCCGGCCGTCGTGGCGGAAGGCCTCCGATTGCTGCGCCCCGGTGGCTATTACGCATGGTTGGGCATGGTGCATCCGGATTCGGCTCTTGCTTTGACCGGGGAGAGCATCATCCGGGGGTGTCTGACGGTCCGCGGTTTGCACAATTACGCCCCCCGGCATCTGGCGGGGGCGGTGGACTTTTTGTCGCGCACGGACGGGCGGCTGCCCTGGCGGGAACTGGCGGGGCCGGTCTTCGGGTTGGGGGAGTTGCCGGCGGCGCTGGCGGCGGCGCGGACCCAGCGCTGGGCGCGCGTGGGCATTCGCCCCGGGGTTGCTCAAATGTTGCCAAAATGACACTTTCCGTCGCTCCAGGCCGGGGCACAATCGGCCCCGTGATTGAGAACCGAACCACTGTGGAATGAATCTCGCCGCCGCCAACTCCGACCCGGCGTCGCACGGGGCCTGGCTGGCCCGGCGGCCGGCGTTGCTGGGCGCCTGGTGCGCGGTGGCGGCGTTCGGCGCCTATGGTTGCATGTACGCGTTTCGCAAGCCCTTCACCGCGGGCGGTTATGGCACGGGTAACTTCCCGGCGGGGTTCAAAACCTGGTTGGTGCTGGCCCAGGTGCTGGGTTATACGCTGGCGAAATTTGCGGGCATCCGGGTGATCGCGGAGCTGCCGGCGGGGCGGCGCGCGGCGACCTTGTTGAGCCTGATCGGCGCGGCCATGGCGGGGCTACTGATCCTCGCGCTGGCGCCGGCACCTTGGTGTCTCGCGGGGTTGTTCCTGAATGGTTTGGCGCTGGGCTTGGTTTATGGTCTGGTGGTCGGGTTTTTGGAGGGGCGGCGGATGACCGAAGCGCTGGTGGCGGGCCTGTGCGCGAGTTTCATTTTGGCGGATGGGTTTACGAAATCCGTCGGGGCGTGGTTGCTGCAGGCCGGGGTGTCGGAACCTTGGATGCCGCTGGTGGCGGGGGCCTTGTTTGTGGCGCCGCTGCTGGTTTTTGTGGCGATGCTCCAAGCGATCCCGATGCCCACGGCGGCGGAGGTGGCGGACCGGACCGAACGCGTGCCACTGGGCGCGGCCGAGCGCCGTCGTTGGTTTCGCCGCCACGGCTACGGACTGGTGGCGATCGTGGCCGCGTACGTGCTGGTGACGATTCTGCGCTCCCTGCGGGCTGATTTTGCGCCCGAGATTTGGGCCGGCCTGGGTGCGCCGGCGGCCCCCGGAGTCTTCACCTCCTCCGAGTTGTTCGTCGCGCTTGGCGTGCTGGCCGGCAACGCCTGCCTGGTCTGGGTCCGGGACCATCGGCGGGCTTTTTTCTTGGGCTTGTTGCTGGCCATCGGGGGCGTCGCCCTGCTGCCGCTCGCCCTCTTCTCCCAACAACGCGGGTGGCTGGGAACGTTCCCGTTTATGGTGTGGGTGGGCCTCGGACTTTATTTGCCTTATGTCGCGGTGCACACGACCATCTTTGAGCGCTTGATCGCCATGACGCGCGAGCGGGGGAACCTCGGCTACCTCATGTACCTGGCGGACGCCTTTGGTTATTTGGGTTACCTGGCGGTGCTGGTGTTCAAGAACTGGGGCACGGGCCGGGTCAATGCGGCGGGGTTGTTCTTGACCGCGGGCTGGGCCGCGGGGTTGGCGTCGCTCGTCGCGTTGACGGCGGCCTTCATTTTTTTCGCGCGGCGCCCGGCGGCGCTGCGGGTGGCGGAAGCCACGTTCGCGCCGGCAACGTCCCCGACTTGATATATATGAAAGCACTTGGTTTGAAACTGATTCGCACCGGCTTGGCCGTCGCTTTGGCGGGCCTGGCCATCCTGCCCGCCGCCCGCGCCGGCACCACCAACGCCACCGCGCAGTGGCCCGGCCGGCAGGCCGATGGCTCCATGCTTCTCCCCAACGGTTGGTCGCTCCGTCCGGCGGGGCGCCATGTCGAATTGGGCGACCTGCCGGTCAATGTCGCGGTGCATCCGGACGGGAAATACGCCGCCGTGCTCCACGCCGGCTACAGTCAGCATGAAGTGATCCTCGTGGACCTCGCCGCCGGCACGGTGGCGGCGCGGACGAATTTGGCGGAGACGTTTTACGGCCTGGTTTTCTCCCGGGACGGCCGGAAGCTCTATTGCAGCGGTTCGAGCGGGGAGTTGGTGTACGAATTGGAATTCAGCGGCGGCAAACTGGGCCCGCCGGGCGAAATTCCCTTGCGCCCGGCGGCGCAGCGCGGGGTGCCCACCGGCCTTGCTTTGGACCGGGCGGGGAAGACCTTGTATGCGGCCAACTTGTGGAACAGCGAGGTCTCGCGGGTGGACTTGGGCACGCACGTAGTGCGGCAGTTCAGCCTGCTGACGAATGCGCCGGCCGCGGCGTCCGGTCTCCTGGCGAAGGAGGAGGACTTCGACACGGCCGCGGCGAAGAAGCGCGCCGCCGCGGCGGAGTTGGTGACCGATCCCAGCGGGGTGTATCCTTATGCCTGCGTGCTCGACACCCGCCGCGAACGCTTGTTTGTGAGCCTGTGGGGGGCGGCGGCGGTGGCGGTGCTGGATTTGAAGTCCGGCGAGGTCACGGGCCGCTGGCCGACCGGTGAGCATCCCTGCGAAATGGTGCTGCGGCGCGATGGCAAGTATCTCTATGTGGCCAACGCCAACGACAATACGGTGAGCGTGCTCGATACGGGCACCGGGCACGCGGTGGAAACCTTGACCGCAACTTTGTATCCGGCCGCGCCGCGGGGTTCCACCCCGAACAGCGTGGCCCTCTCGCCGGATGAAAAACTGTTGTTCATCGCGAACGCGAACATCAACGCCGTGGCGGTCTTCGATGTCGAACAGCCCGGCACAGGGCGGAGTTTGGGCTTCATTCCCACCGGTTGGTATCCCACCACGGTGCGCGTGACGCCCGATGGCAGGCATTTGCTGGTGGCCAACGGCAAGGGCAACGTGGCCAAGGCGAACCCGAACGGCCCCCAGCCCGTGAAAGGCGCCACCAAGAAGGCGGCGAAAAACGAATACATCGGTCAACTGTTCAGTGGCACCCTGGGCATCATCGACCTGCCGACGCGGGAGCAACTGCCGGCGCAAATGGCCGCCTGGACCGCCACCGTTCTGCAATGCAGCCCGTTGCGTCCCGGTGCCGTGGTGGGAGCCGTGCGCCCCGCGGGCAACCCGATTCCCGCGCAGCCCGGCGAGGACTCCCCGCTCACCCACTGCATTTACATCATCAAGGAAAACCGCACCTATGATCAGGTCTTCGGGGACCTGCCCGAGGGCAATGGCGACCCCAAGTTGTGCCTGTTCCCCGAAAAGATCACCCCGAACCTGCACCGTCTGGTGCGCGAGTTTGTGCTGCTGGACAATTTCTATGTGGACGCCGAAGTAAGCGCCGACGGGCATGAATGGACCATGGCCGCGTACGCGACGGATTTCGTGGAGAAGACCTGGCCGATCAATTACGGTCACAAGGGCCTCAAGTTTCCCTATCCGAGCGAGGGGGTTTTCCTGATCGCCCAACCGGCGAGCGGCTACCTTTGGGACCGGGCCAAGGAAGCGGGGGTCAGCTACCGTAGCTACGGGGAATTCGTGCAAAACCCCAAGTCCACGAATCAACCCGTCACCTCGCGGGTGAAATCGCTGGTGGGCCATTTCGATCCGTGGTTTCGGAGTTTTGATCTCGAATACTCCGATTTGCTGCGGGCGGACCGTTTCATTGCCGAACTGCAACGCTTTGAACGCGAGGGCGATATGCCGCGCTTGCAGGTGGTGCGGTTGCCCAACGACCACACCCATGGCGTGACCAAAGGCAAAATCACCCCCGCGGCCTACGTGGCCGAAAACGACGCGGCCCTCGGCCGGATCGTGGCGGCGGTGAGTCGTTCCAAATTCTGGCCCCACACGGCCATCTTTGTGGTGGAGGACGACGCCCAAAACGGCCCCGACCATGTGGATGCCCACCGGACGGAGGCATTGGTGATCAGCCCCTACAGCCGCCGGGCCGCGGTGGATTCCACCCTCTATTCCACCTCGGGCATGCTGCGCACCATGGAATTGATCCTCGGGCTGGCGCCCATGACGCAGTTTGACGCCGCCGCCACCCCGATGTACGGCTCGTTCCAACCCGGGGCCAAATTGGAGCCGTACACCGCCTTGCCGGCGAATATCGACTTGGGCGCCACCAACGGGCCCACGGCCTGGGGTGGCGAGCTCAAATTGAACTACGCCCGGGAGGACGCCATCGACGATCGTTTGCTCAGCGAAATCGTGTGGCGCGCCATGAAGCCGGGCGGCGAACCGCTGCCGGCGCCGGTCCACGCCGGGTTTGTGCTCGCCCGCCCCGGAAAGGACAATGATTAAAGCCCGCGCCGCATCGCCAAACGGAGGGGCGCAAACGCCAGTTTATGGCGCGTGGTTTTGCTGGATTTTCCCCCGGCGCCGGCCGACATTAGGGGTATGAAGTTCATTTTATCGACGCACAACATCACCTATACGCAGGCGATTGAGGAGCACATCCTCAGCCGGATCGACAAGCTCGAGCACCTCGACCGCTTCGCGATCAACTGCCGCGTCACGCTTGACCACGATTCGACCAAGGCGCCCGAGCGCCAGTTCGTTTGCTCCATGCGCCTGGCCGTGCCAGGACCCGATTTGTTCGCGGAAGATTGTGAAGCGGATTTGTACGCCGCCATCGACGTCGTGACAAAGAAGATCGAGCAGCAGATTCGCAAGCGGCACAGCAAGACCAAGGCCAAGACCCATACCGACGCCGCCCGGAAAAAGCGCAGCCGCCAGGACGCCGCCGCGTGATTCGACCGAACGGCTTTTCAGAATTCATTCTAAGGGCGCGGACGGTTTTACCCGTCAGCTCCCCTCCCTTGGCCGATGGCGCGGTCGTTATTCGCCAAGGGAGGATTCTCTCTGTCGGACCCGCCGGGGATTTGGTGCGGGGTGACTCCACCGTGATTGACCTCGGCGACGTGGTGTTGTTGCCGGGGTTGGTGAACGCCCACTGTCATCTGGATTACACCAGCATGGCCGGTCAGATCGCCGCCCCGCGGACGTTCACCGATTGGATCAAACTGATCACCGCCGGCAAATCCGGTTGGTTGTATTCCGATTTCGCCGCTTCCTGGCTGGCCGGGGCCAAGATGTTGCTGCAAAACGGCACCACGACCGTCGCGGATGTTGAGATGTCCCCCGACCTGCTGCCCGAAGTTTGGGACGCCACACCGCTGCGCGTGTTGTCCTGCCTGGAGATGACCGGGGTGCTTCGGCGTCGGCCGCCGGTGGAGCTGCTCCAGGAAGCGGCGGAGAAGATCGCCTCCCTGCCCGCGGGCCGGTCGTGGGCTGGCTTGTCCCCTCACGCTCCTTATTCCACCGCCCCGGATCTCCTGCGGGGAAGCGCGACTTTGGCGCGGGAACGCGGTTGGTTGATGGTGACGCACCTCGCGGAGTCGGTCGATGAATTCGCCATGTTTACCCGCCGGGCGGGGCCGCTTTACGATTGGCTGTCCCGCAATGGCCGGGACATGGCTGATTGCGGCTTGGGCACACCGGTGGAACACTACGAACGCGCGGGCGCGTTGCACCCCGGGGTGCTGGCGGTGCATGCCAACTGCCTCGGCCCGAACGACGCCGCGTTGCTCGGCACCCGCGGTGTCAGCGTGGCCCATTGCCCGCGCACCCACGCCTATTTCAGTCGTCCGCCGTTTCCCTTGGCGGAATTGCGGGCGGCCGGAGTCAATGTGTGCCTGGGCACGGACAGCCTGGCCAGTGTGTACCAACCGCGCCGGCAGGTGTTGGAACTGGATCTGTTGGCCGAAATGCGGCAATTCCGGGAAGCCTTCCCCGGCGAAACCGCGACGGACATCCTCCGGATGGCCACGGTAAACGGCGCGCGGGCGCTGGGCTTGGCGGGCCGGGCCGGGGAATTGTCGCCCGGCGCATGGGCGGACCTCGTCGCGATTCCTTACCGCGGCGAGCCGATCGATGCCGCCGAAGCCGTCCTGGAACACCGCGGCCCCGTCACCGCGAGCCTGATCGACGGGGAATGGGCGTTCCCGCAGTGACCCCAGTCTGGAATTGATGCGTGCGGATTTCGCCATGGAATTAAAGACGCGCCTGGCGGCCATCGAGGCCGCCGGGTTGCGCCGTGGTCTGCGGCGAATGGACGCCCCGACGGGTCGCGTTCTGCGCTGGGAGGGGCGCGAACTGCTCAATTTTTCGTCCAACGACGACCTCGGATTGGCGGACCACCCCGCCGTGAAATCAGGGGCGGCGCGGGCCTTGGCGGAGTTTGGCGCGGGCGCCGGGGCCTCGCGCCTGATCTGCGGCTCGTTGGCGCCGCAACATGAATTGGAAGCGGAATTGGCCGCTT
>CAIYZC010000197.1 GCA_903930565.1 uncultured Pedosphaera sp. | reverse complement strand
GTCTTGGCGCGCAACGGGCGGGTGAGGGGCGGCGTGGCGACGTAACTACCCCGGCCATCGAGGAGCAGAGCGCCGTTTTCCACCCGGGCTTGGCCGAAGGTTTGGACTGCTTGGCCGGCTTGATCCAGCAGTCCGCGCGTGAAATCCCACTCGCTGAGCGGCGCCAACGGAATGGGGGCGGCAGGGGCGGCATTCGAGCGACCCGCCAGGAGTCGTTCCGTGACGTTTTCGCGGATCAGCTCCGCGCTGCCGGCCAAGGCCGTTTGCTCCCCGAGGAGACGCTCGCGGTCGGCGGTGATTTGAGCGCGCTGTTCCCGGCTGGCAGCCACGTATGCTTGCAACCGGGCCAACTCGTTGGCTTCGGGCCGGCGGCCCAAGGCTTGCTCAAACATAGCGGCCACGCGATCGACGTCCGGCACGCGGTTCGTGCCGGCGCGTCCCGCCCAATGCTCCGCCAAGGCCAGGACAAAGGGGCTGTTGAGCAGCGTGAGGGATTGGCCGGGGACGTTGGTGACGTCGCGTTTGCCGGTGGTGCTCGCCGGAGCGGGGGCGTCAAAACTGCTGAGGAAGGGATCCAATTCGTTGCGCTTCACCCGCACATAGATACTCCGCCGCGGATCGGTGCCGGAAATCGGCGGACCGAAGGGTTGGTCCCGCAATTCGCCGCTCACCGCCAAAAGAGCGTCGCGAATGGCTTCGGCTTCCAGGCGGCGCACGCGAAAGTGGGAGAGCAGCAGGTTGTTCGGATCCCGTTCGACCGCCCCCGGGGGCGCGTCGGAGCTGCGTTGCCAGGCTTCCGAAGTGACGAGGAAGCGAACCAAGGCTTGGAGCGAACGGCCGTTCGCGCGGAACCAGCCGGCGAGATAATCCAACAGCTCCGGATGGGTGGGTTCCTCGCCGAGCCGGCCGAAATTATCCGGGGTGCCAACCAGTCCGCGGCCGAACAAGTGGTGCCACACGCGGTTGACGATGACGCGGTCCAGCAAGGGGTTGTCGGCGCGGAGAAAGTCCTCGGCGAGTTCCCGGCGCCCGCTGTTTTGGGCGGGGTAAGGGGTGCGGTCGATGACTTCAAGAAACCGGCGGCGCACCGGCGCTTCGGGTTGCTTGTGGTTGCCGCGGGTGAAGAGCGGTTGATCGATGACCTCGGTTTCGATCACGCCTTGCGCCCGGGTGGGGATGCGGCGCGCGGCCTCGGCGGCGCGGTAGGCGGCCAGGGGTTCGGTCAAGCCGGGGAGATCGTTCGTGCGGTTGCGCAGCAGGCCGAGGCGGAGCAGGCCGTCGAGGAGCAGGGCTTGGCTGTCGGTGGCGTGACCGGCGGCCCAGGCGGCCAGGGCGCGTTCGGCGGCCGGGCCGAACCGGACGGCCAAGGTGGTGGCGTTCGTCGGGGCGCCCAGGGGGGCCAAGGCGGCGGCGAACGGCCAACCGGTCGTCGGGGCGGGAGCGCCGGCTGGGGTGACCACGACTTGGGACAATCCGAACCACGAACGAGTCGCGTTGGCATCGCCGAGGACGGGTTGGTCCGCGGCGGTGGTCACTTCGACGTGCACCCGGTCGCCCTGCCAATAGTCCAAGCCGAACTTCATCCAGCGCCATTGGCCGCCGTTGACGCGATTGACGGGGAAAACCGTGCCGTCCCGCGGATAGTTTTGCACGGCGTACCGGGCCACCGGGCCGCCGTCGCCCGCGATCCGCAACCAGAGGTCGTACCGGCCATCGAGTTGGAAGTGCGGCGAAAGGAGGACGCCGCGATCCTTGGTCGAGAGCAGGTGCGAATAAACGCCGGCGGGATAAATGCCCGTGAGAATCCGGTCGCCTTCCGGGGCCACCGCGAATTCCCCGGCCGCCCGGGTTTCGGCCACCGCGGCGCCGTCGTGCCGCCAGTCGGCATAACCGGACGGGGTGGTGAGGTCCCAACGGCGGATGGCCGGGGCGTCGGGGCTGGCGGGCTTCCCCGCGCCCGGCCACCACGCGGGCAATGCCGCGGGCGCGTTGGTTTGAGTGAGCAGATAGAAGGGGTGCAGGAGCGACTCGGGATCGCGGGCTTCCGCGATGGCCTGGCGCAGGTTGGCGTCGGGCTCCGCCAACCGGGCGGAGACTTGCCGCACATCGACCGTCCACGCGCCGGCAAGGGCTTTTTGCAGGGACGGCTTGGCGGCCCGGAGCGCGGAGTCGATCCGCGCGTCCGCCGCGTTGGGGGCGTCCACCGCGATGGCCGCGGGCGGGCAGGTGGCGAAGATACCAAAGAGAGCGTAGTAGTCCCGCTGGCTGACGGGATCGAATTTGTGGTCGTGGCAGCGGGCGCAGGCGACCGTCAGACCGAGGAAGGCTTTGGTCACCGTGCCGATTTGGTCATCCGTGAACCGCACCTGTTCATCCAGAACATCCGTAGGGGCGAAGCCGTGGAAAACCATGCGCAAGTGACCGAGCCCCAAAGCGGACTCGTTGAGGCCGAGTTCCGCGTTCACGCGGGGGTGCGGGAGCAGATCGCCGGCGAGGTGTTCCCGGACCAATTGGTCGTAGGGCACATCGGCGTTCAAGGCGCGGATGAGGTAGTCGCGGTAGCGCCAAGCGTGGGGAATCATGGGGTCGCCTTCGCTGCCGTGGGAGTCGGCGTAGCGCACCCAATCCATCCAGTGCCGCGCCCAACACTCGCCGAATTGCGGCGACTTCAGGTAGGTATCCACCAAGGCGTCAAAAGCGTGCGGCCGGGGATCGTTTTCGAAGGCGACGATTTCCGCGGGCGTCGGGGGAAGTCCGCGCAAGGTGTAGCTCAGGCGGCGGATGAGCGTGCGGCGGTCGGCGCGGGGCGCGGGTTCGAGGTGCGCGGCGGCCAGGCGCGGGGCGAGCAGGCGGTCCACGGAATGCTCGCGTCCGGGAGCGGCCGGATAGTCGCCCAGGTTGATCGGCCGGAGGGGTTGAAAACTCCACCAACGCCGGCGGCGGGCGAGGACGGCGGGCCAATCCGTGTCGGCGGCCAATTGTTCGGCAGTGGGCGGAGCGGTGCGCGGGTCCGGGGCACCCGCGCGAATCCAAGTGGCAAAATCGGCGATGACGGCGGCGTCCAGTTTGGCCCGGGCCTTGGGCATTGCCAAATCGGCCCGTTCGTGGCGGAGGGCCCGGAGGAGCAAACTGCCGGCGGGATCGCCGGGTCGGAGCGCGGGGCCGGAGTCACCCCCCTTGAGGAGTCCGTCGCGGGTGTCGAGCGTGAGGCCGCCCTTGGTTTTGCCGCCGGTGCGGTGGCATTCGTAGCATTCCTGGGCCAAGACCGGGCGGATGTGGGATTCGAAAAATTCGGTGTCGGCCGGGGTGGGTTCGGCGGCGCGGGCGACCAACCCGCCGGCCAGCGTCACCGCCAGC
>CAIYZC010000196.1 GCA_903930565.1 uncultured Pedosphaera sp. | reverse complement strand
GGGTCGCGGGATTGCACGGTCAACTCCAAGTCCGCTCCGCGCCCCCGCGCCCCCCCGCCCGCCCACACCAAGGCCAACCCGAGAAGCACCGCCCAACCATGCCCGCGCGACGATTTCATAAAAGCAAAGTAACCCAGAACCGGTGGATGGGGGAGGCAAAACCCCGAATGAAGAAGCCCGCGAAGCTTTTGAGCATGCAACCGCACCAGCTGTCCAATCGGGATAAAAAGGTCGGAGATTCGGGGCATTGGGGCATCGCTTTCGGCATCCGCTGCGGAAGCCATTGAGCCGCCCGACTAAATCAGTTCCAAGCTGTCTTTAAGCCGCTGCGGCCCGCGCTTTTCGGCATTGGACCGAGCTTCCGCCGCAGCCCGCTCATGATTCAAGGAAAGCAGCCTTTGCAAAATTTCCTCATCGGCCAATTCGGCGGGCCAGCCATAGGCAGCAGCCACGGCGGCGTCAAGGCGCCGGCGGGCGAACTCCAGCCAGGCGGGGTGCTGGGTGTAAAGGTTGGTTAGGCTGCGGTCCTTAAGTTTGGCGGAGCAGTCCGAATCACGCGGCGCCAAACTTGGAAAACGGACCTTGCCCACGCCGGTTTTTGCCGCCACCGACCCCGGAGCAAGATAATCCCTCCAAGGGCCGTCGGCGGAGCCGGGAAACTCGAGGATCCGTGTTTCCGTCCACTCGGGTGGATTCAGCCAGCTCTCGCGTGCGTCATTCAACGCCCCGGCGGCGGCGGCGATGGAGGACTCTTGAGCAGGCGTCGGACAGGGAAGCGGGAAAGTTTCAAAGCAGGTCGTGGGGGTATAACGGGACCCGGACTCCTTTTCCCGCAACTGGGTTCCATGAGCTTGCGCCCACAACAAATGGCAGCGGGAATTGAGCAGGCCGAAAAAATAATTGTCCGCCCGTCCAAACGCGATCACCACGTTCGCCGGGAGGCAGACCGCATCAAGCCAGGAAAAGGTTCGATGTTTGGCGACCATGCAGGTCGCCAGAAAGCGTGACTTTCCGACGAAGGCCTGGCGCATCGCCGGTCGGGGCTCGGCGTAGAGCCACCAATTGCGCGCGTAGGCCTGCCGCCGGTTTTGGGCCCGCACCGGCGCCACGACCGTTCTCAGATACTCGAAAGGCAGTTCGTACTGCGCCGCTTCCTCCGCCGTCCGAGCCACCCCAAAATCCACCGTCCACGCCCACCGGGCGCGTTGATTGATGTCCTGCCCGTTCAGGTAAAGGCGAAGCACATCGCTATTCGGGCGGCCATTGGGATTGGGTGCGGCCAGCCAGTTCTCGATATCCGAGAAGGGCAAATCAAACGGCCCGGCGGGCGTAATCCCCATGAAGCTGATTCCCTCGTTGGCGGCGAGGTGCTCGGCCAAGTGCAGATTCGGCAGCAGCGAAAGCCGGGGGCCGATAGCGGCGACTTCCTTGCCGTTGAGGATCCGGGTTTGTTCCGTGGCATCGTCAAAGCCGACCATACTCACATGAACGGTCGCGCCGGCCAGCACCCACGGCCGATCGCTTTCGGCGAAAAAAATGTCCCCCGTCTCCTTGATGCGCTGGAGCGTCGCGCCATTCGCCCCGCCGCGGATTCCCTGCGTTGCCAAAAGCCCGGCCCGTTTGGTTCGTTTCGCCGCGATCGCTTGCCTGGCCTTCTCAAACCAATAGCAACACAGGTCGGCTTCGGGCCGGACGCTCCCGGCGTAAACGTCAAACAGTGCATTCACGTATCCGTCCCCAAGTTCGCGACGAAGGAGCTTACCGCCCAGGAAAGGCGGATTGCCGACGATCACGTCGCACGCAGGCCATTCTCTTTCCGTATAGAACTTCAGAGCGTTGTCCGCCTGATGCTCGATGTTTTGGGCATCCTTCAGCGTTTTCGCCTTGCTGCGGAAATGCGGCACGAGCAGGGCATCCTCGTTTTGGAAGCCGTCAAGGCTTTGCAAGATCGGCGTTCGGTCGTTGTCGAAGCCGTTGTCCCGGCGCCACTGGAGAAAGCCTATTTGAACGGAAACCTGGGCAAGTTCGAAGGCGTAGGGGTTGATCTCAATGGCCGCCAATTGCTGGGCGCTTACCCGGCCGGGCAAAACAAAGCCGAGTTGCGCGGCGTACGAGATGATCTCCTTCTCCAAGCCCAGAAGCAGTTTGAGGGAGACGTAGAGGAAATTGCCACTGCCACAGGCCGGATCCAAGACGGTGATCTCGGCGAGTCGCTTTTGGAAGGTCAACAGCTTTTGCCGGTGCGCCGGCGTGCCACGCCCCCGTGCCCGGACCGGAACCATTTCAGCCTGCAAGCCGGCCCATTCCCGGCGCAAGGGCGCCATCAGGACCGGCTCCAAGAGGGTGAGAATGTCGGTTTCACCGGTGTAATGCGCCCCCAATTGGGCGCGTTGGTCGCCCAGTGCACGCTCGAATAGGGTCCCCATGATGCTTGGCTCGATAAACTGCCAATCTGCCTCCCCCGCCTCCGCCAGCGCACGCAGTTCCTCTTCGGTCAATTCAAAGACCGTGGATTCCTCAAACAAATGGCCGTTGAAATGCCGGATCTTGTCCTTCCCGAAACTGCCCCCTTTGGCCATGACGCCAAACAAGTTCTCGAGCGATTCGGCGAAGTGCCCCAAATCGTCGAACCCGGATTTCAGCAGATCGGTGAACAGATGCTTGGGGAGCAAGCCGGTGTCCTCGGCAAAAAAGCAAAACACGAACCGGTTCAAAAACCGGGCGATGCGCAAATTTCGGCGCTGCGCAACCTTGAGCTCGGCACGGCTGTGGGCATCGGCTAATTCACGACTTTCGCGCGCTTGGAGCGAAAGGGCAACGGCCCCAATCTTTTTGGCCAGGAGCTCGGTAACCTCGGCGGTGGTGCGTTGTGGCCGCAGAAATTCCGGGTCCGCGAAAACGGCGCGCAAGATGCGCAGATTTTCGGGACGATCCAGTTCGGCGTTACTGAATTCGTGGATTTCCTGCACGGTGCCGTTGAAATTGGTGCGGATGAGGTACCGGTCGAAATCGCAAACCACCAACAGCGGGGGGTTGAGGAGCGCTTCGCGGTAGCGCAGCAATTGCTGATACGCCTCGTCGAGATTCTTCTTTTTCCCTTTGTACTCCCAGGCAAAGCACCCCTTTTTCCAAACATCGGCAAAGCCCCGTTCCTGCGGGACGCCGGGCCCGCCCAAGTCCGGATCAACCAATTCGGCATCCTTGAGCACGCGCTTTTGGAAACAGAAGAAATCGGTGCCGCTCGGATCGGCTTCGACGGGCGGCGCTTCGCCCAGCACCCGGCACAGGTCGCTGAAATGCTCTTGGTACGCCGCGGATTCCTTGCCGGTGAACCGCGCCCATTTGCGGATGAAACCGGCCAGGTTCGGGGCGTCGGGTCGAGGGTCCGGTCGAACTGGCATGGGGCAAAACTACCAATTTGGATGGCGCGTGGCAAGGGTGCGCAGGCGGGCGAAACGATTGCGAAGACGGAATTGGCGCAGAGACCATGACAGGACGGTGAAGGGTCTGAATCTGAAAAGCTCTCTTCGCAAGGAAGATTGCCCATCCCATTTGAAGCAAAACCATTCCCCATCTGCGGGGCCATCAGCAGCCTGTTTGGAAAACAACGGAAAAGCGGAGGTCAAAGGAAAACGCTTTCGCTGTTCTTGAGCTATTTGCTCTGGCTGGGCTTTCCAAGGATGCGGACCTCCAACTTCTGGTCGCTCAGTCCGTCCCAGTTCTGAGAACGAACCCAAACCGCCAAGTGTTTTGGTACGTTCCTCCGGGACTTGGACAATCAGGGCGGGGTCCATGGATTTCATCCATGGCTACCTGGTTTCGCCCCTCCGAGGCTGGCCATTGGCCGGGCGGCGAATCAAGGGTGCTTGGAGGCCGAGTGCGGCAGGCGAAGACGGGCGGGCGAGTTCGTCGGGCTTCGCGATGAAGAACTGGCTCAAAAGCAGTGACTTGCTTCACTTTCACCGCACCTCATAGCGCCGGAAAACAGTTTGGAGCGCGGGCTTGCGGGATGGCGCGATATGCCAGGTCCGGGTGCGTTGACGCGAACCGGGCGCGCCATTACGTTGGCGGCGTGTTTGAACTGGTATCCTCTTACGCGCCGGCGGGCGATCAGCCGGCGGCGATCACCCAACTGACGGCCGGCCTGATGGCCGGGGCGAAGCACCAGACCCTGCTGGGGGTGACGGGGTCGG
>CAIYZC010000195.1 GCA_903930565.1 uncultured Pedosphaera sp. | reverse complement strand
GGGGAGGCGGGCGGCGCGGAGGGCGGGCAGGAAGCTGCCGGCCAGACCGAGAAGGACGCTGAAAACCAATCCCTTGACCACGAGGACGGGGGTGACGCGGAACTGAAACACGGTCTCGCTGAAACTCTCGAAGCTCATGGTCCCCATGGGGTAGTCGCGGATGGCGGCATAAATCCCCAGCGCCACCAGGCAACCCAGTGCGCCGCCGATCAGTGACAAAAAGGCGCCCTCCAGCAGAAAACTAACCAAAATCGCCCGTCGACGGTAGCCCAGCACGCGCAAAGTCCCGATCTCGCGCGTCCGCGCGCCCACACTGGCATACATCGTGTTCATGGCGGCGAAGACGGCGCCGACCGACATCAGGAACCCGAGGGTGCCGGCCAGGAATTTCAACGGCAGGGCCGTCTTGGTTTGCGCCGCGTAATACTCCGTCTCCGGAATCGCGCGCAGGGGCAACCGCTTGTCGGTTTCCACGCGCGTGATCAGATTGGTCGCGGCCTCGGGACTGGTCGTGCGCACGAGCACACTGGAATAAAACTCCCGGTCGAAGAGGGAACGACATTCATCGGCGTCCAGCCACGCCTCGGAATCGAAGGCGCTGTTGCCGGCCGTGGTCAGGCCCACGATGTGGAGGGTTTTGCCCGCGCTGCGGAATTCGCCGCCGAGGCCGAAATGCTCGAAGCGTTTCGCCAGGCGCTCGCTCACCACCACCTCCCGCTTGCCCGGGGTGAACCACCGCCCGGCCACCAACGACACTTGCGGCCGCAACGAAGCGCCCGCCGGCGACACCCCGCGCAGGATCACATTCGCCTCGCCGCCCTGGTTTTGCCGCGGCACGGTGACGAGCACGATCACGTCCGCGGACACGAGCGGATGGTCCTGGGCGTCCCGCGCGATGCCGGGCAGGTAGGGGATGATCTGGTACTGCTCGCGGGTGACCTGGCTGCTCGACTCCGCGGTGGAGCCCTTGCGCACGATCATCAGATTCCGCGGATCGCCGGTGTTCGCGCTGGTGCGCTCCAACCCCGCCGCCATGGCCTGCAAGGAGACGTAGACCGCCACCACGAGCGCCACGCCGATGATCGTCGCCAGCGTGGCGCGCCAGCGCACCAGCACGTTGCGGATATTGTAAGTGAGCGGGAGCGCCATGGGTTTGCCGGGTGGGGGGGAAAAGTCAGGCTTGGTGGCGCCGGTTCAATCCAAAGTCTTCAGGCCCTGCACCACACTGGTGCGCGCCACGGCGAGCGCCGGGGCGATGCTGGCGATAATCCCCAGGGCGCTGGCCACCAGCGCCGCGATGCCGATGATCCGCGGCGTGACTTCCAAACTCACGAAAAAGCTGTTCGTCATCTTGGGCACATCGGCGAAGGTGAAGAGCGCGTACGCCGCCCCGATCCCCACCAGCCCGCCGAAAAAAGCCAGCCCGAAACTCTCGGCCAAAATGAACGCGAACAACTCCCGCCGCCGGAAACCCAACGCCTTGAGCACCGCCAGCTCGCGGAAGCGCTCCCGGATGGCCATGCTCATCGTGCTGGCCGTCACCAGCAGCAGCGCGAACACCACCACCGTGCAGATGATACCCACCAAAAACCGCACGTTGCCGAACATGGAGACGAAGCTCAGTTGAAACGCGCGTTCCGTTTCCGCGCGCACCTCATTCGCGGAATTGGCGAATGCCTGGTTGATCCCCGCGATCACACCGGGCATGTCCTCCGGCGTCTTCACCTTCACCCACCACGTCCCCACCTGGCCCAAGTCCCCGGAAGCCTCGTCCAAATACTTCTGGTGGAACAACACGTTCCGATCGTCCATGGAGCCGGCGTAAATGCCCGCGACTTTCAACTCGAGGGGGTTGGGGTAATACGTGCTGTCCAAAGTCATCAACTGCCCCAACTGCAAATGGTATTTGTCCGCGGTGATTTTGCCCACAAGGCAAGCCCGGCGGTCGGCGATGAACGCCTTCATTTGCTCCGGCGGGCATTTCGCCTCGCCAAAAATCGTCTGCATCAAGTTCGCGTCCATGGCGAACTGGGCGAAGGTCATCGAATCCTCCCCCTTGAAATTCCCGCCGAACCAAGTGAACGGCGACACCGCCTCCACCCCGGGGATTTTTTCAATGACGGGACGTTGGCGGGCGGGCAGCAGGTTGGCGATGGAAACGCGGCTGCGCACCACCACCCGCAAGGCCGCCCCCATGTCCTCGGGCGGATTGGTGATCTCCCGCAGCGCCACCATGAGCGTGACCAAAAGGAACAAGCTCACCGCCACGCTCAAAACCGAGAGCGTGAAGCGGCGCTTGTTCCGCAGCGCGTTCTTCAAAACAAATCCACCAATGGTCATGCGTCACCCTGCACGGGGGAGACGGTAAGCCGGAGGGCGCACTTTGCCAATGCGAAAGGGGGTTGCGCTTCGGAATGGGTCGTAAACGAACCCATGGGTCCGATGGGACCCAGAGGTCGCCTTCCGAGTGGGGCCAACTCGCGGGCTGCGGAACGTCGCTTGACCGCCAAGGAACCGGGATCATTTTGACCCCTGACGGGACAGAGCGGAGGCGAGGCAGCACCTTTGGGGCGGGATTGCCCTGTTTTTTCCGCCCGTCCTGCATTACCCTCCCTCCATGATGATTCAAATGGCGGTGTTGTGCGACGCGGCGACGGATACCGCGAGCAAGCTGAGCCTGCTGGGGGCTTTCGACACCATTCACGCCTCGCAGTTGCCCGCGCTGTATCCCGCCTGCACCGTCGCGGTGCGGATGGTGTTTTACAACGCCGAGGACGGGATGCACACCCTGCGGCTCAGTTTCATGGACGCCGACGGCCGGCCGGTGATCCCGAGCATGGAGTTTCCCCTGCCGGTGGCCGTGCCCGCGGACACGCATTTCGTGACCCGGAACCTGATTATCAATTTCCAACACCTCAAGTTCGACAAGCCGGGGATGTACTCCATCGACCTGGCGGTGGACGGGCGGCAGGAGGCGGCGATCCCCTTGCAGGTGCGCCTGATGCCGCCCGGAACGCCCGGCGGACCGGCGGCGGGTTGAGCCAAAAGCGGCTGGTGGGAGGCGACGGGTGACCGCCCGGCCGGCAGCGGCCTCAGAGCAAGGCGGCGGAGTCGGTGTCCAGGAGCAGGGTGGCGTGGGGCTGGGTGCGCAGGACGGAGGCCGGGCAGGCGTGGCTGACCGGTTCGCGCAAGGCGCGGCGGATGGCCTCGGCCTTGCGCTTTTCGGGCGCGAGGCAGATCAACTTGCGGGCCGAGCACAGCATGGGAATGGTGAGCGTGAGGGCGTATTGCGGCACGGCGGCCAAATTGGGGAAATGGCCTTCGTTCACTTGCTGGAGCCGGCAGGCATCATCCAGTTTGGCAATGGTCACGGAATGGCGGTCTTGGAAATTGGCGACCGGGGGGTCGTTGAAGGCCAGGTGACCGTTCTCCCCCACCCCGAGGCAGCACAGGTCGATGGGTTGGGCGTGGAGCAAGGCGGAATAGCGGTCGCATTCATCCATGGGCAGGAGGGCGTCGCCCTCCAGGTAATGAAACGCCTTGGGCTGGAACTTGGCAGCGACGCGTTCGCGCATGTACCGCCGGAAACAGGCCGGGTGATCGCCGGGAATGCCCAGGTATTCATCCATGTGGAACAAGGTCACCCGCGACCAATCAACGCCGCCGAGGCGGTGGAGTTCCTCCAGGAATTGGATTTGGGAATTGCCGGTGGCCAGGATGACCGCGGCGGAACCCTGCGCGGCGAGCACGCCGGCGAGGTGGGTTTGGGTCATCCGGGCCACGGCGGCGGAGAGGTCCGCGCGGCCGGCGTAAACTTGAACCGGCAATTGATCGACTTGAAAGCTGCGCACCGGCGCAGAGGCCGGCGTGGTGGTGGTGGTGGTCATGACACGCAATAATTCAAAGACAAAGCGGCGGAACACTTCCGCCGCCGAATGCCGGGAAGCTTAGGCCGGGAAGGGCTGGAAGGGAAGCGAAACCACCCGCACCGGCGATTCGCCCGCGGCGGAGCGCAGGACGAGCCCGGCGCCCACGGCATTGGCTTCCTTGCGCACGTAGCCCAAGGCCAGATTCGCCCGGCGCGCGGGCGAAGCCAGCACGCTGGTGAGCACCCCCACCTCACGCCCTTCGTGGAAGAGCCGGTCGCCCTTCACGGGCAAGGGGGACAGACCGTCCGCCAACCGCAACCCGCGCAACGCCCGGGCCACCTGCCCATAGGTGCGGATGCGTGCGATGACCTCCTGACCGATGTAACACCCCTTGGCGTAGCTGATGGCGCAGGTTTCCAAGCCGGTTTCGGGCGCCAGATTCGATTCGTCCATGTCCACGCCAAAACGGGGAATGCCCGCTTCCATCCGCGCGGTTTCCCAAGCCTGACCGCCCACCGTCCGCCCGCCCAACTGGGTCGCCGCGTTCACCAAGCGTTCCCAAGCGGGCGCCAACGCGTCCGTGGGCACAAACAGATCAAAGCCCGCGCCGCCCAGCCGTGGATGGTTCACCCAATACAACAACCCCAAGGCGGGATCATTCACGGTGGCGAACGCATAGGGCGCGGGGGGCAGTTCCGCCCCCCATCCCAACCCCAGCCCGGCCGCGACGGCCAGAGCCGACGGGCCTTGGACGGACAGCAAACCGTAATGCGGGGCGGCATCCAGGATTTGGACATCATCGGCGATGATGTATTTTTCCAGGCGCGCGGTGACGCCGGCCGCCAAGCCGGGTTCAAAATCGAGCAGCAGTTCGTCCGCGAGCGCAAAAATGCGCAGGTCCGCCTCGAGTTTGCCCTTGGCGGTGACCAGGGCGGCGAAACAACCCTGGCCGGGCCGGAGGTCCTTGACGTTGTTGGTGACCTGCCCGTGCAGGAAGCGCGCCCGGTCCGCGCCAGTCAGGCACAGGCGGCTGCGAAACCCGAGGTCCATCACCCCGGCGGTCGTGAGGAGGGCGGTGTGTTCGGCGGCGGGATCACCGTAATGATCCACCGCTTCCCAACCCGCCGTCGCCGCCGCGGCGCCAAAGTGCGCCCCCGACCGCGCGTGAATCTCGTGCAAGGCCAATGCTTCCATGCGGGGCAGGGTAACCGGAGGTGGCGGGGGAATGAAGGAGGAAATCCGGCGCCGTTTCAACGAACACCGAGGTGAGGAAAGCAGGCAAGAGCCGAGCACCCCTTCGCAACAGAAATCTGATTGCGAAGACGTTATCCCAGCTTTCAATTCGCCTACTTGTGATTTGCCCTTCCCACCCCATTGCGGTTGGGCGCAAACTCCGATTACCTCAAACTCGACCTTGTGTCGGTCAGGGTGCCCGGCCGCGCCGCGCTTAGTCTCGCTGCAAGACCTGCTCCAGCAGCGTCTCAGCAAAGCGGGCATTGGTGTGACGCAACTTGGCCAAAACCGTTGGCAAGTCCAGCAAGCCGGAAACGGCAGCCAATTCCAGCACGCCCAAGGTTCCCGTAACCGCGAGGCCGCATTCCAAGGCTACCCTACGCCCCGCCCGGTCATCCATCAGTAGCAACCGGGCATCAAGTTCCAAAGCGAGCGTGATCGCCTGCATTTCGCCGGGGTCAATCTTCCAAGGCAAAGTCGCCGGCCGGGGGGTGTTTACGGAAACCCAATCTGGCAAATTGCCGGCCCAATTCCTCACGATTTGAGGGGCGTTGGCGGCTTGCATCTCCCGGCATACCATGGGTGGGATGACTATGCTGTGAAAGAGCACCGGCAGTACTTCGACCACGTCGCACAGCAACAAGTAGTGCAGCGGCGAAGTGTCAGCGACCACCACGCTCACGAAGTCGGCAGGATGCGGGCCAGTGTCGCCGAATCAGCGTCGAGATCTTCGGCGACGTAATTGAGCCCCACGCCTCGTTGCTGAAGGAAGAGTTCCACCTGCCAATAATCAAGGCCCAACAGGGATCCCAACTGGCGCAACGAAAGTCGGCCGGCACGATAGCCTTCGATGGCCGCGTCCTCCAAAACATGCCGCTGAACGGCAGCGGGGGTGTCCCCCCACTGTTGGGCAAGCTGGTCGGGCAAGTCGAAGGTCAGCATCATGACTTGGTTAAATTGCCACCGGCCGAAACTTGACGCAAGGGGCTAAATTGACACCCGACCGCACATTGGCGGCGCATGGCGGCTCCGCTGAACAACGAGGCGTTCCATTCGCGGCGGCAGGGGGGCGCGGAGCAAGGCCGGGTTGAAAGGTCCAGGCTCACGGCCTCAATTCGCGGAAATTTGCCGCAGCCGTCCGGGACTGAGGGGTGGTCAGTGGGCACCGGTTGTCGCGGCCCTTCAGGCCGCCGATTTTGGGATTAGGATACCCGGCCCGCCGGGCCGGGCTGAGGGGTCGCGCACCGTTGGCGCGAAGGAAGCGGGCGACGCGGGGAGGCCGCGGGCGCGCCAGAGGTAGTAGATGGCGGGATAAACCAGGAGTTCCATGAGGGTGGAGGTCACGACGCCGCCGACCATGGGGGTGGCAATGCGTTTCATCACGTCGGCGCCGGCGCCGTGGCTCCAGAGGATGGGGGCGAGGCCGGCGATGATCACGCAGGCGGTCATGGCCTTCGGGCGGACGCGCTTGACGGCGCCGTGGTAGATGGCGTCGCGCAGGTCGGTGACGTCGCGCATCCGGCCGGCTTTGGCCCACTGCTCGAAGGCGAGGTCGAGGTAGAGGAGCATCACGACGCCGGTCTCCGCGTCGAGCCCCGCCAGGGCGATGATGCCGACCCAGACGGCGACGCTCATGTTGTAGCCGAGCCAGTGAATGGCCGCGAACGCGCCCACCAAAGAGAAGGGGACCGCGAGCATGACAATGGCGGTCTTGATCGCCGAACGGGTGTTGAGATAAATGATGAGCGTAATGAGGAGCAGGGTCAGCGGGATCACCACCATCAGCCGCGCCTGGGCGCGCTGCATGTATTCATACTGGCCGCTCCAGGCGATGCCGTAACCGTTGGGCATTTTGATTTCGCCATTGGCCACCGCCGCATTCACCGCGCGCATCGCCGATTGCACGTAGGTGCCCACGTCGATGCCTTTCACGTCCACGTAGATCCAGGCATTGGGCACCGCCGCCTCGCTCTTGATGCCCATCGGGGCGTGCACGGTCTCGATTTTCGCCAATTGACCGAGCGGCACCTGCGCGCCGGCCGGAGTGGGGATGATAATATCCCGCAAGGCGCCGAGATTCTCGCGAAAGTCGCGGCTGTAGCGGAGATTCACCCCGTAACGTTCCAAGCCTTCGACGGTGGTCGTCAACGGCATGCCGCCGAGCGCGACTTCGAGGACGTCCTGCACGTCGCCGATGCGCAGGCCGTAACGGGCGATGGCGTCCCGGTCGATGGTAAACTCGATGTAATTGCCGCCCATGGTCCGCTCGGCGAAGGCGCTGGCGGTGTGCGGCACGCCCTTCACCACCGCCTCCACCTCGGAGGCGATGCGCTCCAGCTCGGCCAAATCCGGGCCCGCGATCTTGATGCCCACGGGTGTCTTGATGCCCGTGGCCAGCATGTCGGTGCGGGTTTTGATGGGCATGGTCCAGGCGTTGATGAGGCCGGGGATTTGCACCGCACCGTTCATCGCGTCGGCCAATTCATCCGGCGTGCGGCGGCGCCGGGCCGTCACCTGGCCGTTGGCGTCCCGGAAATCCACCACGGGCCAATCGCGCTCGGGTTTCAGCATGATGACGGTCTCGATCATGTCAAAAGGGGCGGGGTCCGTGGCCGTCTCGGCCCGGCCGACCTTGCCGAACACCCGCTCGACTTCGGGGAACGAATGAATGATCCGGTCCGTGGTTTGCAGCACCTGGCGCGCCTTGGTGGGGGAAATGCCGGGAAAGGTCGTGGGCATGTAGAGCAAATCCCCCTCGTACAACGGCGGCATAAATTCGGAACCGAGGTTTTGGTACGGAAAGAAATTCCCCATTTTCAGGGCCAGGGTTTTCAGCGGGCCCGCGGGCAAATGGTCCGCGATGAGCGCGTTCGAAGGAAAGAAGACCCACAGGACCAGCAGGGCGGCGGTGGCGACGACCGCCCGGCGGTGCCGGATGACACAGTCGATGACCGGGTGATAGAGCCAAACCAAAAAGCGATTGAGGGGGTTCCGCTCTTCGGCGGGAATCTTCCCGCGGATGAAGTACCCCATCAGGATTGGAGCCAGGGTGATGGAAAGCAGCGCGGCGGCGGCCATCGCGTAGGTCTTGGTGAAGGCCAGGGGTTGGAAGAGGCGTCCCTCCTGCGACTGCAGGGTGAAGACGGGCAGAAAGGACACGGCGATGACCAGCAGCGAATAAAACAACGTCGGGCCCACCTCCACCGCGGCGTCGCGGATGATGTCCCAGTGCGGCTTTTTGCCCTGATCCCGCTCCAGGTGTTTGTGGGCGTTTTCGATCATGATGATGACCGCGTCCACCATCGCGCCAATGGCGATGGCGATGCCGCCCAGCGACATGATATTGGAGCTGATGCCCTGACCAAACATGACGAGAATGGAAATCAGCACGGCCACCGGCAGGACCAGGATGGCGACCAGCGCGCTGCGCAGGTGCATGAGGAAGGCCAGACAAACCAGCGCGACCACGAGGCTCTCCTCCAACAGCTTCTCTTCGAGGGTGCGGACGGCCCGGTTGATCAGCGCGCTGCGATCATAGACAATGGTGTACTGCACATCGGCGGGCAGCCCTTTCATGGCCGCGGCAAGCTTCTTTTTCACATCGATGATCACCTGCCGCGCGTTGGCGCCGTAGCGCACCACCACGATGCCGCCGACCGTCTCGCCCTCGCCGTTGAGTTCGGCGATGCCGCGCCGCATGTCGGGACCGAATTCGACGTTCGCAACCTGGCGGAGGAGGATCGGCACACCCCGGTCCCCCACCCCCACGGCGACTTGGCGCAGGTCGTCGAGACTTTGCACGTAACCCTTCACGTGCAGCATGAATTCCTTTTCCGACAATTCGAGGGAACGACCGCCCACTTCGCCATTGCTGCGCTTGACCGCCATGGCCACATCGGAAACGGAGAGATTGAAAGCGCGCAATTTCGCGGGGTCCGCGGTGATCTGGTACTGTTTGACAAAGCCGCCAAGGGAAGCCACTTCGGAAACGCCCTCCACCGAGGCGATTTGGTAGCGCAGGTACCAGTCCTGCATGGAGCGCAATTGGGCAAGGTCGTGATTGGTGGCATTCAGCGAATACATGAAGGCCCACCCGACGCCCGTGGCGTCCGGGCCGAGCGTGGGCGCCACCCCCGCCGGCAACTGCCCGCCCATGCCGTTCAAATACTCCAGCACGCGGGTGCGCGCCCAATACGGGTCGGTGCCGTCTTTGAAAATCACATAGACGAAGGAAAAGCCGTAAAACGAATACCCGCGCACCACGGTGGCCTGCGGGACGGAGAGCATTTTCGTGGTGATCGGATAGGTGACTTGGTCCTGGACGATCTGCGGCGCCTGGCCGGGCCATTCGGTGTAGACGATCACCTGCACATCCGAGAGATCGGGGATGGCGTCGAGTTGAATGTTGCGCAGGGCGTAAACGCCGCCGAGGACGAGGGCGAGCGTGCCGAGCAGCACGATGAATTTGTTCCGCAACGAGAAGTCGATGATGCCTTTGAGCATATTCGGCCTTTAGGGTTGGTGCGCCGGCATGACCATTCCATCGGGCATCTCCATGCCGCGACCGGGACTGGGCGCGGCGTGAACCTGATTGGTGCCCGCGGCATGGGCTGGCGGCAGGGGCGGCGCCTCGGTGATCGGAATCAGGGTCATCCCGCATTGGGGGCATTTGCCCGGGTGCTCGAAGTGGACGTCGCTGTGTTCCGGCATTGGGCAGGCATAGTAAAGGATCTTGCCGCCCGGCTGGAGCTGCTTGAGGGTGGCCGGGGTCACCGGCACCAGCGGCATGCCGCAGATGGCGCATTTGCCGGGTTGATCGTATTCGATGGAGAGGTGTTCCGGCATGGGGCAAATGAACTTAATGGCTCCGGGGACCATCGCCGCCGCGCCCCGTCCAGCCGCGGCGGGGGCGGAAGCCGGGGCGGCCGCAGGCTCGCCGACTTTCGCCGGCGCCAACATTTTTTGGATCGCTTCGCGTAATTGGCTTTCCGAATCGAGCATGAACTGGCCCGAGGTGACAATCCGCTCGCCTGCCTCCACGCCGCCGAGGACTTGATACTCGTCGTTCTCCGACTGCGGTCCGAGCGTGACCGACCGGGGGGCGAACTTGCCGCCCGCCAAGGCGACGAACACGGTCGTCTTTTCACCGCTGCGGAGGATCGCCATGTCGGGAATCAGCAGGGCCGAGGGCTCGAGTTCGGCGGTGATTTTCACGGTGGCGAACATGCCGGGCTTGAGAAAGTAGCCGGGATTGTGGAACTCCATGCGCACGCGGGCGGTGCGGGTCTTTTCATCCACGCGGGGATAAATGTAAGTCACCCGCCCGCGAAACTCCCGGTCCGGCAGATAGGAAAGCGTCACCAACGCCTCCTGGCCCAGCTTGATGTAGCCCAGGTCCTGCTCATAGATGTCCGCCTGCACCCAGACCAAGCCGAGGTCGGCCAGGCGGTAGATCCTCATGCCGGCGTCCACCATCTGGCCTTCGACGACATTTTTCTCCACCACAAAGCCGTCCTGGGGGGCGACGATGCTCATGGTCTTGCGCGGTTGACGGGTTCGTTCCAATTCCGTGATTTGCGCTTCCGGGATGTCAAAGAACCGGAGCTTGGTGCGGGCGCTGGCGCGCGACCCCTCCGCGCCAGGAGTGGCGTTGGTCAGGGAACTGGTCGCCAGGAGATACTCGGCTTGCGCGCTGTACAGATCCGGCGAGTAAATCTCAAACAAGGTCTCCCCGCGCATGGCCAATTGGCCGGTGGTGTTGACATGCAGCTTTTCGATCCAGCCCTTGAATTTGGTGGACACCTCCCCCATGGTCGCCTCGTTGTAATCGACGGTGCCGACCGTGCGAATGGTCCGGCGCAAGGGGCCGCGCCGCACGGTGTCGGTGCGGATGTCCATGGTCTGAATGGTCATGGCGTCGATGGCGATGGTGGCGGAGGCCGCCGCCGCCGCTTCGTCGTCATAGACCGGCACCATGTCCGTGCCCATGCTGTCCTTGCCGGGCGTCGGCCGAACCTCCCCCGGCAGCATGGTGGATTTATAGAATTTGACCTGGTGTTCGCCCCCCGAGGCGGCCGCGTGGTTGGTGGCGGCGCCGGCGCCGGTCCCGGGTTGTTGGCGCACCGGGGTCAACTTCATGCCGCAGATCGGGCAATTGCCGGGGTGATCCTGAATCACCGTGGGATGCATCCCGCAGGTGTAGAGGGGTTTCCCGCCCGCCGCGTCCGGCGCCGGCGCGGAATCCTTGCCGCCGCCGCAGCCCGCCAAGGCCAGGCCGGTGACGAGGAGGGCCAACCAGGCCAGAACGAATCGAACTACGGATGCGTTGGTTTTCATGGAAATAGGTCGCTGCTCACATGCCGCCGGGACGCCGGTTGCCGGAAGGGGTGGAGGGGCCGCCGTTCACGCGCGGCGTCGCCGCCCCCATTGCCCCTCCGGTCGGGGGCATGCCCTGGATGATCAAAGAAAGTTCCGCCAAGACAATTTCCCGCTGGGTCGCGGCTTCCACGCGGTCCAATTCAAAGCCGAGCACGGTGCGTTCGGTGTCGGTCAGATTGAAGAAGTCAATTTGGCCGCCCAAATAGCCGGAGCGGGCCACTTCCAAGGACCGTCGGGCCTTGGGCAAAAGCTGGTCGTTCAGGAGCGCCAGGTTCCGGGTCGTTTCGCGGTACAGGTAGGTTTTTTCCGCAAAGTCCACCGCCAAGGCAATTTGCGCTTCCGACAACCGGGCGGCCGCGGAAAGTTTGTTGGCCTGGGCCTCGGCAATTTGCGCGGCGATCTTATCCCGCCAAATCGGCAGCGAAACGGTCCCCAACGGGCGGTAGAGCGTGGGGCTGGTCTTGGTGTCCCCCATCAACCCGAGGGAGAAATCGGGCAAACGCGACCGGCGGGCCAGCAGGATGGCGGCTTGCGCGCCGCGCAAATCGGCTTCCATTCCCTTGAGCCGCGCATTCTGCGCCAGCGCGGTGGCAAAAACCTGGTCGGCGGAGAGATCGAACGAAGTCGCTTCAAACCGGGCGGGGAGCGGCGGGTCCGGGTCGCCGGCGCCCAAACCGAGCGCGGCCTTGAATTGCGCCAGGAGGGGTTGGCGCGAGTCCTCCAAGTTGGCGATTTCCGCCCGGAGCCGGTCCTGTTCGATCTGCGCCCGGAGGACGTCTTGCAACGTGACCTTGCCCACTTCATTTTGGGAGCGGGCCAACTTCTCCAAATCGCCCAGCAGGTCCAGCGTCTGGCGGCTCACACGAATTTTCTCGGCCAGAAAGTAAAGTTGGTAGTAGGCGCGTTTCACGTCCAACGCGCCGGCCAAAACGCTCGCTTGAAACGCGAAATAGCGGTTCCCGCTCTCGGCCGCGGCGATCCGCGCCCCCAGCTGGAGCTTTTCCGGCCAGGGGATGCTGCCCATGAGGCCGGGCATGAGCGAGGTGACCACGTTCTGAATGTCCATTTGGAACGTAAACTGCGGATCCGGCAAGGATCGGGCCTGCGTGATGCGCTCGACGGAAGCGGTCCAATCGTAATAGGCCGCCTCCACCCGGGGCTGGTTGAGCATGGCGAAGGTGAGATAATTACTGAGGCCGGACTCGGCGGAAAGCATCGGCAGCGTGGGCTTTTCGCCGTGCGGCCGGTAGCCCTCACCCACGGCTTGGGACTGCGTGCGGGCCGCCTTTTCCGCGGAAGTCGGAATTCCCCGGCAACCGGTCAGGAGCAGGGCGACGAACAGCCAAACTGCCAGCGTGATCGCGGCTGGTGAAGTGGCAAATTTGCAGGCGGAGGTCAGCGGCTGGAGGGGCCGGCAGCGGCCCGGAACCGAGGGGAGCTTGGCGCCAAATTGCCGGCTCCGGGCCAGGGGTTGGTTGGTATCGCCCGCCATACGAGTCAGGGTTGTCTGCATTACCGCAAGTGGAGTCGGCATAAGTGACATGCTTTCGTTAGTTTGGCTTTGCCGGCGCCCGCCCGCCCCCCATTGGTTGCGCAGGCCGTCGCATTATTTGTTCAATCATCCGCCACGGGTTCATCCGGCCTGCCAAGGGAACGCGGCCCGCCTTCCGGTCCCCGCCCTGTCACTGGATACGCCACGACCGATGGAATCCCCCACCCCGCGCGCCCAAATATTATCACTCGCCATTTCGAAGGTGCTTACCCGTCGGGAGGATCCCGGCCGGGCGTGTGGCGCGGCGCTCATAGTTTGGCGCCGCGCAACCGCAGCGCGTTGCCGATGACGGAAACGGAACTCAAACTCATGGCGGCCCCGGCGATCATGGGGCTGAGCAGGATGCCGAAGTGCGGATACAGGACGCCCGCCGCCAGCGGAATGCCAATCGCGTTGTAAATGAAGGCGAAGAACAGGTTCTGCCGGATGTTGCGCATCGTCGCACGGCTCAGGATTATTGCCTTCACAATCCCCCGCAGGTCGCCTTTCACGAGCGTGATCCCGGCGCTCTCCATCGCGACGTCGGTGCCGGTGCCCATCGCGATACCCACCTGGGCGGCGGCCAGGGCCGGCGCGTCGTTAACGCCGTCCCCGGCCATCGCGACGGTCTGCCCCTGCTGCCGGAGTTGTTGGATGCGTTCGTGCTTGCGTTGCGGTTCCACCCCCGCCTCCACCTGGTCGAGATCGAGCTTTTTCGCCACGGCGGTGGCGGTCCGCTCGTTGTCCCCCGTGAGCATGATGAGCTTCAACCCGAGGCGGTGCAGTGCGGCAATCGCTTCCGGCGTGGAATCCTTGATCGGGTCGGCAACCACGAGCAGCCCGGCCGCCGCGCCATTGATGGCGGCGAACATCAAGGTTTGCCCGCCGGCTTCCCGCTCCGCCGCCGGCTTTTCCAGCCCGTCCAAACCGCTCACGCCCCGGTCCCGTAAGAAAGCGATTTTACCCACGAGCACCGCGCGCCCACCCACCTTTCCGGCCACGCCACCACCGGCCACCGCCAAAAAATCCGCGACGGGTTGCAGCTTCGCGCCGCGGGCCAGCGCGCCTTGGACCACCGCGGCCGCCAGCGGATGCTCGCTGTTATGTTCCACGGCCGCCGCGTCCGCCAGCCATTCCTCCCCGCCGGCGCCGTTGACGGTGAGGACTTGCGTGAGCCGGGGCTTGCCTTCGGTGAGCGTGCCGGTCTTGTCCACGGCGAGGAGGGTGACCTTTTCCATGAGTTCGAGGGCTTCCGCATTGCGGATCAGCACCCCGGCCTGCGCACCGCGGCCAATGCCGACCATGATCGACATGGGCGTGGCCAATCCGAGCGCGCAGGGACAGGCGATGATGAGCACCGCCACCGCGTTGACGAGGCCATGGGCGTAGCGCGGTTCCGGCCCCAGCCAGGCCCAGCCGACGAACGTCACGACCGCCGCAAGCAGGACCGCCGGGACGAAATACCCGGCCACCCGGTCCGCCAGCGCCTGGATCGGGGCGCGGCTCCGCTGCGCCGCGGAAACCATCTGGACAATCCGCGCCAGCAGGGTCTCCTCCCCCACCCGCTCGGCCTCCATAAGAATGCTCCCGGTGGTGTTGAGCGTGCCGCCGGTGACCTTGTCCCCGGCGCCTTTCTCCACGGGAAGGGACTCCCCGGTGATCATGGATTCGTCCATCGCCGTTTTGCCGTCGCGGACGATGCCGTCCACGGGAATTTTTTCTCCCGGACGCACGCGCAATTGATTCCCGCGCTGAATGGATTCCAGCGGCACGTCGCGTTCCGCTCCGTCTTGAACGAGGCGCGCCGTTTTGGGCGCCAGATTCAGCAGGGCGCGCAGGGCGCTCCCGGTCTTGTCCCGCGCCCGCAATTCCAGCACCTGGCCGAACAGCACGAGCACAATAATCACGGCGGCCGATTCGAAATAGATTCCGACCTTGCCGTCCATCCCGACCGAGCCGGGAAAAGCGCCCGGCGCGAGCATCACCACCGCGCTGAATCCATAAGCCGTGCCGACGCCCAGGGCGACCAAGGTGAACATGTTCAACTGCCCGCTGACCAGCGATTGCCAGCCGCGTTGGAAGAATGGCCAACCCGCCCAGCCTACCACCGGCGTTGCCAGGGCGAATTGAATCCAGCGCGCGGTGTCACCCGTGCTCCAAGCCGAGTGGCCCCAGCCGGGAATCATGGGCGCCATGGCCAGGAGCAGGACCGGCAGGGCCAGCCCACCGCCGATCCACAGCCGCCGCGTCAGGTCGCGGAGTTCCGGATTTGCCGCGACTGTCGCCGACACCGCTTTTGGCTCCAACGCCATGCCGCACTTGGGACAGGCGCCCGGATGATCCTGTTGGACCTCCGGGTGCATCGGGCAGGTGTATCTGACCTGCCCCGCCGTCGGCGAAGGCCGGTCAGTGGATAATTTCAGCAGCATCGATTTGCCTCTTTGGTTGAAAGTTTACTTCAAGATACCTTCGTGGCCGCGCGATTATCCCACTGGCAGGGGCGGCTTGGCCATGGGGCATAATCCCTCCTACGTGCACGGGGGCGCCCGCCGGCCGGCCCGGTGAACGCGGTGGAAAGGCTGATTCGAGAGCCCGGCTTCGCGCCTACATTATGAAATTGGCGGAAACGAGGTGACCCGACACTGACTTTGCCCCCTCGCGGTTGGCCCGCGGACGCGGCGGAAAAGGCCGGTTTAAAAGTCCCCTCACTTCGCCAGCCAACACCGGGCCTGGGTACTCGGCAAGTCACCGGGTGCCCCAGATCCGCGGGGACGCTTTTTCAACGGGCCGCCATCCCCAACCGGCGCACGGCCAAGTCGCTGACGCTGGCGGGGGTCAGGGAGTGGAGACAGGCCAAGGCTTCCGGGTGGGTGCAGCGGCTCTTAAGGCAGGGGACGCAGGAAAGGTGTTTGACCTGCATTACGTCATGGCCGGCACCGTACGGCCCGGTGCGGGACGGGGCGGTGGGGCCGAAGAGGGCGATGACCGGGCGGCCCAGGGCGGCCGCCACATGCATCGGTCCAGTGTCGTTCGTGATGACCAACTCGCTCAGGCGCAGCCATTCCACCATCTCGGGCAGGGAGGTGCGACCGCACAAGTCCAAGCAGCGTTCCGGTTGGATGGACGCAATCGCGGCCCCGAGCGGCGCGTCGACTTTGCCGCCGAGAATGCTGATTTTGACCTCCGGAAGGGCGGCCAGCAGCAGGCGGGTCAGTTCCTGAAAATGGCCCACGGGCCAGCGTTTGTTGTCCCAGCGGGCTCCGGGTAAAAGGGTGATCCACCGCGCCCCCGCCACCGGCCACCGGTCGCGGAGTTGGGCGGCCACCCGCGGCCGCTCGGGCAACCAAACAAAGTTTCGGTGGACGGGGACACCTAGCAGGGGCAGGACGGAGAGGCAGCGGTCCACGGCGTGGCTGCCGGGGGGCAACGGCGGGGGAACCAAGTCGTAAGCGGCCCGGGCCCCCTCGCGGGAGCCTTCGGGGGCGTTGTCGAAGCCGATCTTGAGCGCGGCGCCCGCCGACCAGGTGAAGAGCGCGCTCCGGGCCAAGCCTTGGAGGTCGATCGCCACGTCGAAACTCCGGGCGCGCATTCCGCGAATGACCCGGGCGATTTCCCCCCAATGGCCGGGGGCGGCCCAACGGTCGCGGTGAAAGGGAAAAACGTGGGCCAAGTCGGGGTCGTCCGCCAAGAGGGGCCGGAGCCCGGCTTCAATCCACCAGCAAACCTCGGCCTCGGGTCGGTGCGCCTTCAACAAGCGCAGTACCGGGAGCGCGTGGATGACATCGCCCAAGGAACTGGGCTTGAGGATCAGAATCTTCACGCGGCCTGGATCAATTCGGCGGTATGGCCCACCCCAGCCGCCGTTCTCCACCCCTCCCGGGGGCGGATCATTTGCCGTAGGTCAGCCGGTCCGCCAAGCGCGGGGGCAGGCCGGCGGCCAGAATCTTGGCTTGCACGGTGGCGATGTCGTAATCCAACCGGCGCAGTTCGATCGTGCCTTCGATCATGTCATAGATGACATAGCCGGCTTTGGGATTGTTGTCCCGGGGTTGGCCGACGCTGCCCACATTGACGAAATACTTCTTGGACGGGTCGACCTTGAACTTGGAATACGTGCCGCCCTTCACCACGGACTGGCCGCCGGGGTTCTTTTCGAGAATGAACGCCAAGGGCACATGGGTGTGGCCGAAGAAACACACGGGGGTGTTTTGGTACGGGAAGCTGGCGGCGGCGGAGAGCTTGTCAAAGACGTAACCCCAGCGGTCGGGACCGTCGAGGGTGGCGTGCACCATCGAGAAACTGGTTACCATGCGGAAATACTTCAGGTCGCGCAGCCACTGGCGCTCCTCGGCGGTCAGCTGGTTGCGGGTCCACATGACGGCTTCGGCGGCGTGGGGATTGAAACCGGCCAAATCCTCGTCCATGGAGCAGTACTCGTCATGGTTGCCCTTCACCGTGGGCATGCCCATGTCGCGCACGAGCTTAAGACATTCCTTGGGATTCGGGCCGTAGCCGACGACATCGCCGACGCAGGCGTAATGGGTGCACTTTTGCGCTTGAATGTCGGCCAAAACGGTTTGAAACGCCTCAAGATTGGCGTGAATGTCGGCGATAATTGCAAACTTCATTATGTCCTGCCTATCCGCTATCGTACTATATCAAATCCGCACAGGCCGCCTTCCGGCGCGCCCAAATTCGCTGCTTCACCGCCAATCCAGCGGCCCAATTCCGACTCCCGGATGGCCGCTTGAAAGGCCGCCAACTCCGCAGCTTCGCCTTCCGCCAGCAATTCCACCCGGCCATCGGCCAAATTCTTGACCCAACCCACGAGGGCAAAGCCGGTGGCCAGGTTTTTCACCCGGTACCGAAACCCAACGCCCTGCACCCGACCCGAATAATACACCCGCAACCGATGGCGCTTCATCGCGTGCCCAAATGCCAAGCCGGCAACACTGAAAAACCCGCCACCGGGCACCGCCCGGCCGGGTTTTACCAGTGGTGGCGGAGCATACCGCCAACCCATCCGAATGGGAAGCAATGTTTTTGTTGCCCAAACGTCACGCGCGTACGGCGCGCCCGTCCGTCCACTATACAATAGACGGACCGGGACCGCCATTATTCTTTGCGCCTTTGTGCGCGGCGTTTGGCGTCGAGCAGGCGGCTGGTGGTGTTGGCCGCGCCCTCGGCCGGAGGGGCGGCGGGATCGGCGGGCGCCGGGCCCGGCGGGCGGCCGGTGAGAGTGGTGGGACGGGGGGCGCCGCCCGGCGTCGAGCCGGGCAATCCCTCGGGGGGAATGTCCACGGTTTTGACGGGTTGGAAGAGGTCCGGATTGGGTTGGGCGGCCGGGGCGGTCTGGCGGGAACGCACTTCGTCACGCCGCGCCAAGAGGGCGGCCAGCGATTCCTCCGCCTCCGGTTCGCGGGCCTTTCCCAGCCACGGAAACAAGCGCGCGCGCCAACGCCGCCAGACGCGCGCCACTTCCTCCCGGTCCAATTGCACCCGGCGCACCGCCACGTCCAAGGGAAACAACAAAATCGCGAACCGCAGCAGCCATTCCCACAATTCCCGCGGTTGCCGGGTGCGGATGCGGTCGTGCAGAAAAGGATTATTATCGGCCACTGGATCGGGATCCAGAATCCGACCGCCGCCGGATTCCGCGATGCGGCGCAGCAGGTTCAAATTCGGCTCGGGCGCGCTGAATTCCGGAGAGTAATTGACGCTGGCGCCCACGACTTGGGTGCCCCGCAATTGACCGTTCTTGAGGTCGCGCAAATTGATGACGTAGAGACCGACTTCGCGGGTCGGAAAATGGGCTTCATAATGGCCGGGGCTGTTTTGCTCCACCGCCACCTCGATTTTTTGCCCCTTGGGGCTGACCACCACGGCCTTGAGGTCGAGGAAGTTGCGGTAATTGCCCTGCTCGTCGAGGGCGTCCACCATGATGTGCCCCTCGCCCTTGTCCACGGTAACCTCGGTGGTGAAATCGGAATTCTCCAACCGCCGCAGGCTCCACTGGGCGATCTGGGACCAGAACTGCTGGTACTTGCTCCAACCGAGCCAACTGCGGCTCCATTTGGCTTTGGCGTCCGAGGTGAACGCGACCGCACGGCCCAAGCCGTATTGCCAGTGCGCCAGCAACGGATCGTCATTGTCCGTCCATAGGGGCACCTCCGCGCGGGGCTTGGTGGTGGTGGCGACATGGCCGTAGAGCGTGGGGTATTCGCCGGGGGCGATGCCGCGGATCAATTCGCTGGCGGCGCGGACCTGGGGTTTGAAGGGGTCCTCGTAAATGGCCGACTTGAGGATGACCGCGGCTTCCTTGATGAAGATTTGCGGCAGGTCATTGGGGGAGGTGACGTTGTAGAACCGCCCCCGGCCGCGGTCCGCGATCCATTGCATGGTCTCGGGGCCGGCGTGGCCCGCGATGAGCACGGTGCTCACCGTGATGCGGTCACCCACGATTTGATCCATCAAGCCCTGGGTGGGTTTGCCGGGATCGCCGTCGCTGAACACGATGATGTGCTTGAGGTTGCCGGTGGATTTTTTGAGGCCTTCGTGGGCCAGGGTCATCACGCCGTTGAAGTGCGGCAAATCGCCTTGGTTCATGCCGGCGATTTGGCGGCCGAGATTCTTTTTGTCCCCCACCTTGGTCATGGGGAAAAGCCAGTGTTCATCGCCATCCCACAGGACCACGCCCATTTCATCGCCGGGGCCCAGGGCCTGCAGCACGCCGACGGCGCAATCCCGCGCCACCTGGTTGCCGTTCGCGAATTCCATGCCGTGCATCACCAAGGCGACCGCGCCGCTGGGCAGCACCTTCTTGCTGTCCAACTCCATGCTCAACGGCAGGGTGGCCTCCAACGGGGTGCCGCGGTAACCGCCCGCCGCATACGTTTGGTCGCCGCCCACGCACACCAAACCCACGCCAAAGTCGCGCACCGCGCTCTCGAGCAAGGACTGCAAATCGCGGGTCAAATCCCCGGCGGCGACGTTGCTCAGGAAAATCGCGTCGTAACTCTGCATTTCCGCCAGCGTGCCGGGGAACCCGTTCACGCCCACCGCGCGGACATCCAGCTTGGCGGAGCGCAGGGCCGCGACGAGATTCCGGTCGCCCTCCGGGTCGCTGGAGACCAGCAGCAGCCGCGGATCGCCTTTGACGTCGGTGAAGGCGGAGGCGCGGTTGTTTTGGGGGACGGAATCACCGGGCGCTTCGACGCGCACTTCGTATTTGTAAAAACCCGGCTCATCCAACCGCTGCGGAATGGTGAACAGGTTTTTGCCCGCGGAAAGCTCCACCTGCTTTTGCCCGAGCGGTTGCTCATTGCGGTAGAGGAACACATTGGCCCGCTGCGCCTGGTCGGATTGGATGAAGATCTTGGTCTCGAAGGATTGCCCCTTCTTCAATTTGGACGGCAGCCCGAGCTTTTGCACGGACACATCGTTGCCGCGGGAAACGCCCAGCGGCACCACATCGACCGTGACCCCGAGCGGCCGCGCCGCCGCCACGGCGGCTAGGGCGTCGCCGACGTTTTCATTGCCGTCCGAGAGCAGGACGAGGCGTTTCTGACCGGCCTCGGGAAAGGCGGCCGTGCCCAGCCGAATGGCGCCCGCGATGTCCGTGCGCTCCGTCGGCACGATGGCCTGAATCTTCTCCACGTCCACGGCGGCATTGGCCACCGTTTCGATGCTGGCCTCGGACCCGAAGATGATCACCCCGCCCTTGTCCACCTTCTGCTTGCGCTCCGTGAACCGGTTCACCGCGGCGCGCGCGTCATCCTGCTGGGTCGAAGGGATGCTGTCCGAGCGGTCGAGGAGAAAGAAGACATTCATGCCCTCCAACTGCCGGAGCCACTGGATGCCGGCGAGCGCCAGCACGAGGGCGCTGAGCACGGTGACGCGGATCCCGAAGGCCGTCCACCGCCGCCAGCGGCTGACCTGCACGTCGGACTTCCACGTCAACCACGTGACCCAGACCAGCGCCAGGGGCAGCAGCACCAGATAATAAGGATGGGAAAATTGGAAGTGCATCAGAGAACCGCGGGGGGCCGGGGCGCCGCGGCGGAAGTTGGCGGATGGCGGCGCACAAATTTTTGCACGCGATGGTTTTGGGAATCGGCCACGTACAAGTTGCCGTGGGAATCCAGCGCGATCCCCCAAGGGTTGCTGAACTGCCCGGGTTCCCCGCCGGCCCGGCCGAGCACTTCCAGCGGATGGTCGGCGGCGTCAAAGATTTGAATGCGGCTGTTTCCAAATTCGCACACGTACTGCCGGCCTTCGGCATCAATCCGGATATCGTACGGGTAGCTCAATTCCCCGGTGCCCTTGCCCGGCTTCCCATACGTGCGCAGCCATTGGCCATCCGGCCCGAAGACTTGGATGCGATGGTTGCACGAATCCGCGACATACAACCGGTCCTGGCGGTCCAAGCCGAGCCCCTCCGGCCGGCTGAATTCCCCGTTGGCCGTGCCGGCCTGGCCGAAGCATTTGAGCAACGTGCGGCCATCGGGCGAGAATTCCTGCACGCGCTCCGCCAGAGTGTATTCGGACGTGTAAATTCCACCGTGGGAATCGACCGCGACCGAGCGCGGCATGATCAACTGGCCGGCATTGGTGCCGCGCACGCCCCATTGGGAGAGCAACTTGCCCTCGGTGCTGAAATGGTTCATCCGTTGGTAATGGGGCTCCACGACAATCAAATGCCCGTCGCGGTCGATGGCCATGCCCTTCGCCTTGCCCAAATCGGTCTGCGGCATCTGCCATTGGAGCAGAAAGCGTCCGTCCGGCGAGAACTTCTGGACCCGCCCGGTCATGTCCACCACGTAGAGATTGTCGGCGCGATCCAGGGCGACGGACCGGGGTTTGTTAAACTGCCCCACCCCGGCGCCGCGGGTGCCGATCACTTCCACGCGGCTGAACAACGGGCTGGTGAGTTCCCGTGACCCGGACGGCGCCGGCGAGCAACCGGTGAACATCAAGGTCAGGGCACCGGCCGCCGCGAAGCCCGCGGGCCGCCGCGCCCGCAGCCAAGTCGCGGCGCCGCGGGCCAAACCGGCGAGGAGCAGCGGCGCCAGCCCGAGCACCAGCAGCGTCAGGCACAGGGCGTTCACCTGCGGGTTGCGGCCGTAGTGGAGCAGATTGAACACCCGCAGCGCCACCGTCTCGCCGCCCGGCGGCACGATCAGCACGATGGATTCGACATCCCACAAACTCAGCAGGAAAACCACCTGCCAAACCACCGCCGCGGCCGGGGCGATCTGCGGCCAGGTCGCGTGCCGGAAAGTTTGCCAGGCGGAGGCCCCCTCCAACCGGGCCACTTCGGCCAAATCCGGATCCGCCTGACTCCGCGCCCGGGCCAGGCCGTTCCAAGCGCAACCGAGATACCGCAAGCCACAGGCGAACAAAACGATCCCGCCGCTCTGATAAAACGCCGCGGTCAGGGGGCGGTTGAAAATGGTGATCAGCGCGATGCCCACCAACACGCCGGGGATCAGGAACGGCAGCCACAAAAACAGCCCCCACCGGCCCCGGCGCGCGCCGACCAACGCCACCAGCAGGCACAAGGTGGCCGTGCCCGCGGAGAATACCAGGGAGTTGCCAATGGCGTCCTGCCCCGCCGCCAAGGCGCCCGGCAGCTCGGACCAAGTGCGGCGCGAAGTCACAATCTGCCCCACCGGCAAACCCAGGGAGAGGGCGAGCAACCCGACGGTGGCCACGCCGCAGGCGCGATTCCAAGCCGGTCCCAACTGGCGACGGAACAAAGCCGCGGAGGCCGGGCCCGCGGCGCGCGGCCAGGCCGGTTCCCGCCGGCGAAACCACCACAAAAGCAGCAACGGCGCCACGACCATCGGCCAACTCGCGACCAGCGCCGCGGCGGGGTCGAAATTGGTGTTGAAGCGCACCCAGACTTCCGCCGGAAAAACTTTGACCTGCAAAATCGCCGGCACCGCGAAGTTGTTCAAGGCGAGCACGAAAGTCAGCACGGCCGCCTGCGCCACCGCCCCGCGCGCCAGGGGCCACAGCAACCCGCGCACCAAATGCCCGCCGGTTACGGCGGCATCACCCTCCAATTGCGCGGCCTCCAGTCGTTCCCAAGCCGCCAGGGTCGCCAGCAGCGGGATGGGCCAGAGCAACAGCGCCAGCACCCAGACCGTGCCCGGCAGAGAGTAAATATTCAGCGGCAGCCAGGCGCGCCACACGCCTTGCAGGCCGAGGTAATGCAGCCAGCAATTGGTGGCCAAAAACGGCGGCAAACACAACGTGGCCAGCACCGCCGCCAGCCAGCGCCGCCGCGCCCCGGGCGGGCGCCCCGCCAGCCACAGCGCCCCCGTGAGACCAAAAGCCACCGCCAGCAGCGTGGTGAGGCCGCTGACGAGCAGGCTGTTGGCAAGGAGCGTCCAATTCATCGCAGAAAAATCCCCCGCAGCATGGTGGTCGCCACTTCGGTGTCCCGGAGCAACCCGTCCCAATCCACCCGCAATCCCGGCGACCCGCCCCCCGGCGGCTGATCGGATTCCAAAGCGTGCGCGGCCACCAACCGGCGGGCCAATTGCGGGGTCCGCAAATACGTATAGAGCGCGTCCGCCGCCTCGGGATGCGGGGCATCCCGCACCACCCCGACGGTGTTCGACAGCAGCAGCGTTTCCTCGCCCACCGCCACGGCCGCCACGGGCAAGCCGTCGTGCCGCCCTTCCTCAATGTCATCGCTGTCCGTGAACCCCCAAATGGCCTCCCCGGCCCCGACCATTTTCACCACCACGGAATTGCCGTCCACCAAGAACGGCCGGTTGGCGGCCAGCGCCCGGCACCAAGTTTGCCAGCCCGCGTCCCCCAGTTTTTGGCGCAAGGCCAGGAAATGCGTGGCGGTGGTGCCGAACAAGGGATAAGCGAGGGCCACGCGGCCGCGCCATTGGGCGTTGGTGGCGTCGAGAAAAGAATGCGGCGCCCGGCCGGCGGACACCAAGTTCGTGTTCACCACGATGCGGCGCGAGCGGTAGCCCAGCGCGGCCCAGCCATTCGTCGGACGGAAAGCGCCGCGCGCGGCCAGTTCGCGCGTCCGAAACTCCTCGTTGTTCCAAAAGACATCGCACTGCGGGTGCGTGCGCTCGGCCAACAGGCGGTTGGCCAGGCCGACGGTTTTCACGGCCTCGCTGTCGAACACCGCGCGCACCTTGATGCCGGTGGCCGCTTCGAACTCGCGGAAGATCGGCTCGGCGTACACCTCGTCCTGCGAGGTGTAGACCACCACCGTCCGGGCCGCCGTCCCCACGCGCCGGGACCAACGGGCGGCGCCCGGCAGGAACACCCCCAGCAGGCTCAGGAGCACCAACCCCGGCAACAGGGACGGCAACCAAACCTTGGCCAAGCCCGGCCCACGAATCATACCGGCGGCCTCCGGTGACGATACCCGTCGCGGGGCTGGAGCGTGCGGTCGGCCGGCGGTTGGTTCGACAGGCCAACCGTCGTCCCGGCCTCGCCTTCCACCCATGCGCGCACCTTGACGCCGGTGGCAGGTTCGAACTCGCGAACGACCGGCGCGACGTAAAAATCGTCCTGCACGGTGTAGATCCCCGCGGTCCGGGCCGCCACCGCGACGCGCCGGACCCAGCGGGCCGTGCCCAGCATGAACAACACCAGCAGGCTCATGACGACCAACCCTGGCAACAGGGTCGCGAACACTCCCGTGGCGGAAAGCAACCGACGCTTCATACGGTCCTCCGATGATAATACCACCATTCGAACAGCAGGACCAGCAAGGCCGCCGCGGCGATCCAGCGCCAGAGCTCCAAGTTGGCGCGCCGCGTCTGCGTGGCCGTCACGGCGCTGTAAGTCCCCAAATTGATCGTGTCGCGCGGCAGGATGTTGCTCTCCGCCGCATCGAGCAAATTCACGCAAAACTGCGTGTCGTTCGTGCCCACGCGCAAGCGGTACACGCCCTGCCGAAAAGTGTCGCCAAAAATCAGTTCCGTGGCTTTCGGATCCACCGTGAGTTGCTCCACGGCGCCCCCGGGCAGGACGACCTGCGCGGAGTTCGTGGCGGCAGTGAGCCCGTAGCGGAAGGGATCGCCCGCCCGCACGAGCAACTCCGCGCTCCGCACGGAAGCGGGGTTCAACCAATCGGCCGCGTTCGCAATGAAGATGGGGAAAGAGACCCGCAGCGGCCAGTTGCTGTCCAAGGGATCGAACCCGATCCACAGAATCCGTTGCCGGCCCAATTCGCCGGCCAGAATCAACGGCGCCTGGGGCGCGTCCACCAGCGAAACGGCCCACGTCGGCGTCTTGGTCGCCAGGCTGCGGGCGATCTGCACGTTGTCGAACCCCACATACCGCAGCACCGGATGCGTCGCCCGCCAATCCACGATCGAGGGCGCCTCCAGGGCGGTCGGCGGCGCGAACCAGTTGGTGTTGCCGACATGGATCGCCAGGATATTACCCGTCGGCCAGACGCTGGGGGTGATGCCGTCCAACACCACAAAATCGAACCCGGCGGCGGTGTCGGTGCAATCCCCGGCCACGGCCATGGAGACATTCGGCGCGGCGCGCAGGGCGCGTTCCAAAAACTTGTTGCCGGCGGTGACCAACAGCACTTTGACCGGCTGCGGCAGCAGGCTCACGATGGAAGCCTGGTTGTCCACCGCAAGGTCGTCGGTGAGCGTCGAGCGCACGGTGAACACGCCGTCGTGCGTCTGCCGCGCGACGAACACCTGCGCGGAACTTTGGCCCGCGGGGATGGTCAGCGGCCGGGTTTCCAACAACTTGCCGTCGAAACTGAGTTCCAAGTCGGTTTGGAGTTGGTTCGTGGAGTAATTCCCCACGCTCACATACAACGCCCGCTGGCCGGCGTCCTCGGGATTTGCCCGCGCGTCCAGGGCGGTGATGCCCAGGTTGTTCGCGCTGTGCCCGATGCGGTGGTAGATCAGCGGGAGGGTATGGTTGCCGAAGTCGGCGAGATCGGGCACCGCCCCGTCGCTGAACAAATGAATCTCCGGGTTGCTTTCCTTGCCGTGGTCGCGGATGAGTGACTCGGCCATCTTCAAAGCGGGCAGGAGGCGCGTGGGAGAATCCACCGCCTGGCAGGCGAGAATGGCCCGGCGCAGGGCGGACTTGTCGCTCGTCTCGGATTGCTTCACTTCGGTGTTCGCCGCCACCTGGAGCACGACCATTTTGTCCTCGTCCCGCAGACTGTCCACCCAGGCCAGGGCCTGCTTGCGCGCGACCTCGAAGCGGGAGGGGTTTTCATCCACCGCCTGCATCGAGGCCGAGGCATCGATAATCAGCACGCGCAAACGGCTGTGGCCGGTTTTGGCCGCGAAGTACGGCCGCGCCAGGGCCAGGATGGCCAGCAGCAGCATGAGCAATTGCAGGATGAGCAGCCAGTTCCGGCGCAGTTTCTGAAAGGGGGCGCTGGCCTGCGTTTCCGCCAGGAATTTCTGCCACAGCAGGGTGCTCGCCACCACCCGGGCCACGCGCTTGCGCTTGAGCAGGTAAAAGACCACCACCACCGGCAGGGTGAAGGCGAAAAGGAAGGCGGCGGGCGCGAGAAAGTTCATGGCGCGGTCTTCATCCCCACATCGCCGCCTGGCGCAGTTGTTTCAGCAGCAGTTCCTCCAAGTTCGTGGCCGAACTGACCATGAAGAAATGGATGCCGCGGGACTGGCTGAATTCCCGCAGCCGCTGGCAATAGTTTTGCACCATCTGCTGGTACGCCGCGAGGCGGTATTTGCCGAAGGTGACCTCCTGCACCCCGCCGGTTTCCGAGTCGATCAACCGCAGGTCGCCGTAGGCGCCGGGCGCCAGTTCATCGGGCGCGAGAATCTGCACGGCGTTGACTTGGAAACCCCGCCCGACCAGGGCCGTCAACCCCGCTTCGTAACCCGCCGGATCCAGGAAGTCGCTGAGCACCACGGCAATGCCGGTTTGCCGGGCTTCCAACGCCCCGCGGCGCATGGCCTCGTTGAAGCTGGCCGTGCCCGAGGCGGTCAGGGCGGTGAGGTTCTTGAAATATTGCAGGGTGGATTTGCGCCCGCGCACGGCGCGCAACGCCCCGCGCACCGCGGCTTCGTCTCGGTTGTCCGGAAAGGGCACCACGCTCACCCGGTCAAATCCGCACAACGCCACGTAACCCACCGCCGCCGCCACCTGGCGGGCGAAATCAAACTTGCGGGGTTCGCCGAAGGCCATCGACTCGCTGGCGTCCAAAAAGATGCGCACCGGCAGTTCGCGTTCCTCCTCGTAGAGCTTGAGGAAAAACTTGTCCAACCGGCCGTAGAGGTTCCAATCCAGGTAGCGAAAGTCGTCCCCGGCCACGTAATTGCGGTGGTCGGCGAATTCGACGGACTGGCCGCGCGCCGCGCTCCGCCGCTCCCCGCGCGCCGTGCTTTTGGCGCGCCGGGCCGCGAGCAGTTGGAATTGCTCGAGGCGGCGCAGCAGTTCGGGCGGGAGCAGCGGGGCGGACATGGTGGCGGCGGTTGAGTGAGGAACGGGCCGCGGCTCAAGCGCGACCGGCGCCCGCGTCCTTCGGCACTTCCGACAAAATTTGGGCGATGACCTGGTCCGTGGTGACCCCCTCCGCCTCCGCCTCGAAATTGAGGATCAACCGGTGCCGCAGCGTGGCGGTGGCGATGGCCTGGATGTCGTCAAAACTCACATTGAACCGCCCCTGGGTGAGGGCGCGCACCTTGCCGCCGAGGAGCAGGCATTGCGCCCCGCGCGGGCTGCTGCCGAAGCGCAGGTATTGGTTCGTGACCGGCAGCGCTGTTTCGGACTTGGGATGGGTCGCCAGCACGAGGCGCACGGCGTAATCCTTCACGTGGCTGGCCACCGGCACCTCGCGCACCAACTTTTGAAGTTCGAGCAGGTTCTCGCGGTCCAACACCTTGTTGATCGTCGCCTTGCGCCCCTCGGTGGTGCGGGTGAGCACCTCGTTCAGATCCGCCGCCGAGGGATACCCCACCACCAGCTTGAAGAAAAACCGGTCCAACTGCGCTTCGGGCAGCGGATAGGTGCCTTCCTGGTCGATCGGGTTCTGGGTGGCCAGCACGAAGAAAGGCTCGACCAACCGGCGGATTTCACCGCCCGCGGTCACGCTCTTTTCCTGCATGGCCTCCAACATCGCCGACTGGGTCTTGGGCGTCGCGCGGTTGATTTCGTCCGCCAAAATCAGGTGCGCGAAAATCGGGCCGCGTTGGAACTCGAAGGCCCGCCGGCCGGATTCGTTCTCCATCACCATGTTCGTGCCCAGGATGTCCGCGGGCATCAGGTCGGGGGTGAACTGGATGCGGTTGAACGACAGATCCAAAACTTCGCTGAGCGTGCGCACCAGCAGGGTCTTGCCCAGCCCCGGCACGCCCTCCAACAGCACATGGCCGCCCGCCAGCACGGCGATCAAGGTGCCGTCCACGATGGCTTCGTGGCCGACGATCACTTTGCCGATCTCGGCCCGCAAGCCCGCGTAAACGGCGCGGAAGTTTTGAATTTGTTCTTCGGTATTCATAAGGGAGGGGATCAGGGAGCGGACGAGGGAGCGCCCGCGGGCGCGGCATCCGGTGCCGGCTTCGCTTCAGGGACAAAAATCCACAAGAGCACGTAAGTGAGAAAACTCATGCCATAGCAGCAGATGGCCAGGGCGAAGCCCAGGCGCCAGACCCAGGAAGGCGCCGGCGTCGCCTCGCCCAAGCCACCGCAGACACCGCCGAGCCAGGCATCCTTGGGTTGCCGTTGGAAGTTGCGGAGCAAGGGAAACAGTCGGCCGCCGCCCCCGGCGCCCAGCCACAGGGCGCCCGCGAGCACCGCCAACACGAGCAGAAAGATCCCCCAATTTTCGGCATCCGCCCCCACCCCAAGCCCCTGCAAGTGGAGATGCAGCGAACCATTGGAGCCCTGCCGCGTCCAATCCAAGCGCGAGCCGCTGCCGGCCCAAAAAGCCCAGCTGGTGGCCAGCACGCCGGCGAGGAATCCTCCCAAAATTTGGAGTGGTTTCATCCGTGTTCGCCGGGCGTGGTCACTTCTTCAGATCATCGAAATAATCCCGCACCGCGCCTTGGTAGGCGCGGGGCACTTTCTCCTGGCTCAACGCGCTCTGCGCGTCCGCCTGCGCGGTGGCCGCCGTTTCCTCATACGCCACTTTGCTCTGGCCCTTGATGCTGATGCCCTTGAGCGTGATGCTCGGCATCTGGCCGCCCGGGGAGAACTGGCCTTTGACCTTGTCGGGGCGCAACGCCGGGTTCAGCTCGGCGTCCCCGCGGTCCGCCGTGCCCCGGCCTTCGCGGTCGGCGCGTTGGATGCCGGAATTGTCCCAACCGGTTTCCTGATGGCCGTCGTAGCCCCAGCCGGAGTTTTCATCCGCCCAAGTACCGACCCCGCGGCCGGGTTTGCCGCCCGGTTTGGAGCCCGGGTTCTGGCATTGCCCCCAACTCGTGCAGGTGCCGACGCATTGGGAAGCCTTGTTCAAGGCGTTGAGCTCCTCCGTCAACGCCGCGGCGTCGCTGAGTTGCTTCATCAAGTCATCCAATTCCTTCTTGGCGGCGGCCAGGGACTTGGCGGCCTGGCCCTTGTCGCCCGACTGCATTTTGCCGGTGGCGTCCTTGAGATGCTGCGCCGCCTTGCCATAGGGGCTGGCCGGGTCCACCGCGCGCGCCACTTCGTCCCGGAGCTTTTGCAACGCCTCCGGGCTGGGATTGGCCGCGAGTTTGTCGATCATCTTTTGCAACGTGGATTGCGCCGCCTCCGCCTGGCCGTTCTTGAGCTGT
>CAIYZC010000194.1 GCA_903930565.1 uncultured Pedosphaera sp. | reverse complement strand
GGTCTGCATTTCCGGCGCGTCGCAGTCGACGCCGAACTTTTGCTCCGCAATGGCCACCGCCCCGGCTTTGAGTTGCGCCTCGATCCGCTCCGCCGCCCCCGGCAGGTCTGGCACTTCGTTTGCGGCATAATAATATTCCCCGGGATGTGCAGCGGCCAGGGCGCGGCAGGCGTCCACTCCGGCGCACGTGTCCAACAGGCAATTGGACACGCCGTCGTGCGTGGAAGGCCGCTTCACCGGCGTGCCGGCCGGCAGGAGGATGGTTTGCGTGATCCCCATGGTCCGCTGGTGCGCAAGCAGTTCCGCGTCCGTGCGACCGGGGGTCAGCGGTTCCCCCTGGGCGTTGCGCTTTCCGCCATAGTTGCAATGTTGGTGGATGTCGATCACCCGCTCGGCGTCCGGGGCGGCGGGCGGTTCGGCCGGCCGGGCGGCGTGCCCGGCCGCGCACCCAGCGGCGCCCAACAAGGCGGCGGTGCCGGTGCGGAGAAAGCGACGGCGGGAGAGCGATGGGTGCATAATCAGTAACGGGGCGGACGGTCGGGCCCCAAATTCGCGGGCTCGGGACGGGACGTCAAGCGGGAACGGCTTGCGAACGATTGCGGTTCGCGCGTATTTAGAGCCGTGCCGCCGGGCGGACCTCTCCCCCGCGGACCCAACGACGGCCCATGCTTTTTATGCTTCGAATTTCACTGCGATCGACCAGCGGCCCCGGCACCGGGTGGCTCCTGGCGGCCGGCCTCCTGTTCGCCGCCCCCCGCGGCGGCCGGGCGGAAGCGCCCGCCCTGACCACGAACGACCTGCCCCGCCCGCCGCTGATCGCGCCCGCGGCGGCCGTCGGCACGCTGCGTCTGCGCCCCGGCTTCCACGCCGAACTCGCCGCGGCGGAGCCCCAGGTGGTCAGCCCGGTTGCATTGGCCTTTGATGAACGGGGCCGGCTGTTTGTCGCGGAAATGATCGATTACTCGGAACGCCGTGACGCCCAACCCCATTTGGGCCGGATTCGGTTGTTGGAGGACACCCGTGGCGACGGGGTCTATGACCGCAGCACCATCTTCGCGGACAATCTCGCCTGGCCCACCGCCGTGTTCTGCTGCCGGGGCGGCTTGTTGGTCGTCGCGACGCCGGATATTTTGTTCCTGCAAGACACCCACGGCACCGGGCGCGCGGATGTGCGCGAAGTGGTGTTCACCGGGTTGGCGGAGGGGGTGGCGCGCTTGAATGTGCAGGAACTGGCGAACAGCTTGAGCTGGGGGCCGGACCAACACATCCATGGCGCCACGAGCGGCGAGGGCGGCAAACTGCGCGCGCTCCGCCATCCCGACGCCCCCGTCCTGGACCTCCGCGGCCGCGATTTCGTCATTGATCCGCGCGCTTTCACCGCGGCGACGGAGGCGGGCGGCGGCCAGCACGGCCTGAGTTTCGATGATTACGGGCGGCGTTTCACCTGCAACAACAGCGACCATATCCGCCTCTTCCAATATGACGACCGCTATGCCGGGCGGAATCCCTCTTTCAACCTCCCGCCGCCGCTGGCTTCCATCGCGGAGGACGGCCCCGCGGCCGAGGTCTTCCGGCAAAGTCCGGACGAAGCCTGGCGGGTGATCCGCACCCGGTGGCGGGTGGCGTCCCTGGTCACCGGCCCGGTGGAGGGCGGCGGCCGGGCCTCGGGATACTTCACCGGGGCCACCGGCATCACCATTTACCGCGGGGACGCGTTTCCCGCGGAGTACCGGGGCGACGCGTTCATCGGCGAATGCGCCGGGAACCTGGTCTCACGCAAAAAGCTGGCGCCCAAGGATGCGGGCCTCACCGCCCGCCGCGCCGCCGGCGAGGAACAGGTGGAGTTTTTGGCTTCCACCGACAATTGGTTCCGCCCGGTGCAACTGGCCAACGCGCCGGACGGCGCCCTTTACGTCATCGACATGCACCGCGAGGTGGTCGAGCACCCGTGGTCGCTGCCCGAGGGCATCAAGAAGTTCCTCGATCTCGACAGCGGCGCGCAGTGCGGACGCATTTTCCGGATCGTGCCCGACGGTTTCCGCCGCCGCCCCGCGCCCCGCCTGGACCAAGCGGACATCCCCGCGCTGGTCGCCCTCCTGGAGCATCCCAACGGCTGGCACCGCGACACGGCTTCCCGGTTGCTTTACGAGCGGAACGATCCGACCGCGGCCCCGCTGCTTCGACAATTGCGCCAAAAGTCCGGCCTGCCGGCGGCCCGGCTGCTGGCGCTCCATGCGTTGGCGGGGTTGACCGTCCTGACCCCCGAAGATTTGGCGCCGGCGCTGGCGGACCCCGATCCGGGCGTCCGCGTCCACGCCCTGCAGCTGGCCGAACCGCTCCTGCAGGCCGGCGCGCCGGGTCTGGCGGCGCGCGTGGCGGCGCTGACGGCGGATCCCGTGCCGTGGGTGCGTCGGCAATTGGCCTTCACCGCCGGTGAATTGCCCGCCGACCTGCGCCGCGGTGTCCTGGCCGGTTTGCTGCGGGAAACCGGAGACAGCCCCATGACGCGGGCGGCGGTGTTCAACTCCTTGGACGATGGGGCGGGCGCCCTGTTCGGCGAACTGGCGGCGGACCCCGGTCCGGCCCGGCGGGAAAGCCTGCGCGAACTCGCGCGGCAAACCGGCGCGCGGCACGCGGCGGTGGAAGTCACGCGCGTGATCGAGGCCATCAGCCAAACCGCTGATCCGGAGTTCGCCTGTGAATTAACCCGGTGCCTCGGGGAAGGTTTGCTCCAAGGCCACAGTTCGCTGGCGTCCGCCGATTCCGCCCATCGCCTGGCCCCGGTCTGGGCGCGCGCCACCGCTTGGCTCGCCGAGCCGGCCGCCCCCGAGAAGGCCCGCGTGGCCGCGCTCGGCCTGCTCGCGCTGGCGCCGTTCGCCCAGGCGGGCGACGCGCTCCGTGCCGTGCTCGGCACCCCGCAGCCGGAGGCCGTGCAATTGGCGGCGGTCGGCGCCCTGACGCGGTTTACGGAGCCCGGCGCGGCCGGTGCTTTGCTCGCGCCGTGGTCCGTCTTGGGCGCGCGCGCGCGCAGCTTGGCGCTCGCCGCGCTCCTGGCCCGCCCCGAGCGGGCCGAGGCGTTGTTGCAGGCCCTGCGGGCGGGCACGATTCCGATCGATGCCCTAACCTTGGCGCAAACCAAATTCCTGCGGAACCATGTCCGCCCCGCCGTGCGCGAACTCGCCCGTACAGTTCTGCCCGAGCAACCCGGCGCCGCGGAGCGCGCGGCCGCGCTGCGGGCCTTCGCACCCGCCCTGACGCTGCCGGGCGACGCCGCCGCGGGTCGCGCCTTGTTCAGCGTCCGTTGCATCGCCTGTCATCGGTTGGCCGGACTCGGTTTTGCCGTCGGTCCCGACCTCGCCTCCGTGCGCGCCAACGGCCGGGAAAAACTCCTCATCGCCATCGTGGACCCCAACCGCGAAGTCGCGCCGCCGTACCTCGCGTTCACCCTGGAGACCAAGGCCGGCGAAAGCCACGTGGGCATTCTCGCCCAGGAAACCACCACGAGCGTCACCGTCCGCCAGGCCTACGGCCGCGAGGAGGTCATCCGCCGCGCCGACCTGCGGGGCATGACCTGCCAGCAGCAATCCCTCATGCCCGAGGGCCTGGAGGCCGGCCTCACCCCGCAGGACGTCGCCAACCTGTTGGAATTCCTCGTCACGGCGCGCTGAGGCCGGCCGGGGCATTGCACTTTCGTCGCGGGCGGGGCAAAGTCGGGCCGCATGACTGTGAAGCCGCCTTCGAAAACCCCGCCCGGTCCCTGGGCCTGGGTGCCTTCGCTGTACCTGGCCGAAGGCTTGCCTTACGTCGTGGTCATGACGGTGGCGGCCATCATGTACAAAGGGCTGGGCGTCTCGAACACCGATTTGGCTCTCTACACGAGCTGGTTGTACCTGCCCTGGGTGCTCAAACCGTTTTGGAGTCCGGTGGTGGATATCTTGGGGACGCGGCGGGCTTGGATCGCCGGGCTGCAAGTGGTGGTGGGCGGCGGCCTGGCGGCGCTGGCCTTCACCCTGCCGACCACCCATTTTTTCCAATCCTCCCTGGCGTGCTTGTGGCTGCTGGCGTTCAGTTCGGCGACCCAGGACATCGCCATCGACGGCTTTTACCTCCTGGCGACCACCGAGCGGGAGCAGGCTTATTTTGTGGGTATTCGGAGCACCTTTTACCGCGTCGCGACGATCTTTGGGCAGGGCCTGCTGGTCATGCTGGCCGGCTGGTTGCAAACGCACAGCGGTGTCCCCGGCGTGGCCGTGGTGGTGCGGGCGGCGCCGGAAGCACCGGCCTTGCGCCGGCCGTTCTTGCCCCCGCCGGCCTTGACGACCAGCCCCGCCGGGGGACCGCACTTGTTCGCCCAGCCGGAGCTGGTTTTGATCGCCCCGGAACCGCTGCCCGCTCCCGTCGCCCGTGAACTTTTGGCCGCGGCGCGGAGCAACAACGTCCATTTCGGTTTCCGCCCCGCGGAGGCCGCCCCGGCAATGCCATCCGCCGCCGCCCCCGGAAACTCCCCCCGTCCCAATGCACTGGAGGCTTTTTTGCGCGCACGATTCCATCCCCCGGCCAAGGCCGCCGCGACCGCCGGTGGCAATCTGGGCCTCGCCTTCCTTCGCCTGTCGGCGCCGCCCGCCCGGCCGGTGGTCGTCCAAGTGGGGCCGAAAGCGAATTTCGGCCTGGGCGCGGCGAACGAAAAGAACTTCGCCGTGGCGGAGGGCGCGCGGCTGACCTTCACCAGCGAAAACTGGAGTCAACCCGCGGCGGTGGTGTGGCAGGTCGATCCCAAACTCCACGCGGCCACCGAGGCCGGCTTTGAAGTGCGGGCGGGCAATGTCCCGTTGTCCTGGTCGGTGACCTTCGGACTGCTGGCGGTGGTCTTCTTCCTGTTCGCCGCCTACCACCAAATGATGCTGCCCAAGCCGGCCGGCGACCAACCCGGTCAAGTGGCCACCCTGGGGCGTTTCTGGCGGGAATTCGGCCGCACGTTCGCCGATTTTTTTCGCAAAGAGCGCATCGGTGTCCTGCTCCTTTTCCTGCTCACTTACCGGTTTGCCGAGGCGCAGCTGGTCAAAATGGTCACGCCGTTTCTGCTCGATTCCCGGGCGTTGGGCGGCCTGGGGTTGAGTCCCGGGCAGGTCGGGTTTGCGTACGGCACCGTGGGCATCCTCGCCCTGACGGCCGGCGGTTTGTTGGGCGGCTTTTTGGCGGCCCGGAATGGCTTGAAGTTTTGGCTTTGGCCCATGGTTTGCGCGATCCATCTCCCGGACGCGGTGTTCGTTTGGCTCGCCACGGCGCAACCGGACAGTTTTTGGCTGATTAGTTTGGGATTGGCGGTGGAGCAATTTGGCTACGGCTTCGGGTTCGCCGCGTACATGCTCTACATGATCCGCATTGCGCGCGGCCGGCAGGCCACCGCGCACTACGCCATCTGCACCGGATTCATGGCCCTCGGCATGATGGTGCCGGGGATGTTCAGCGGTTGGTTGCAGGAGCAGGTGGGCTACCAGAATTTCTTCATCTGGGTCCTGCTGGCCACGGTCCCCGGCTTTCTGGTGGTCTACTTTATCCCCCTCGAAGCGGATTTCGGCCGCCGCCAATCCCCGGACCTATAGTCCGGCCGCTTCCGAGCGAGAAGTTGGCCAAAAAGGGCTTGCGATGCGCGCTTTTTTGGCGGCATCATGTGGCATTGCTTTCGTTTCAAACTGATTTGTGATGCTTTCCCCTATGATGCAAACCATTGGTAAAATCACCTTCGCGGGCCTGTTGGCGGCGCTGGTGCTCGCCGCCCCCTTGCGGGCGGCCGCGGATGACAACCTGCCGACGGTGCCCGGCACCAACGCGCCGGTCGCGGGTGTGACCACCAACGCCCCGGCGGCCAAAGCCAAGGCCAAGGCCAAACCAGCGAAAACCAAAGCCAAACCCGCCGCCAAAAAGACGGTCACGGCCAAAGCGGGCAACCTCAAGGGCAAATTGGCCGCCATCGACCAAGTCGCCAAGAGCATCACTTTGGAAGGCACCAACGCCCTGGTTTACTATGTGAGCTCCACCACGCGCATTCAGAAGGGACCGAAAAACGACGAAAAGCCCGCCACCTTGAACGATGGTTCGGTGGGCGACAGCGTCACTGGTGCGTGGACGAAGTCCGAGGACGGCAAAATGATCCTCAAGACCTTGAATTTCAACCCGGCCGGGACGGCGAAGAAGCCGGGCAAAAAAGCCGCGGCCAAGGCGTCGGCCAAGGCTTCGGCGGCCGAGAAACTGCCGGCGACCGCCCCGGCCCCGGCGGACACGAACGCGCCTCCCGCGAAGTTGTAAAGAATTGCGGGCCGCCTTCGGGTTGCTCCCCCGCCCCCTCGGGCGACGCGTCCGTCCCCCTCCTCCCCGCGCGGCCTCCGCGCGGGGAGCGTCTTTTTAAGACCGTCGCCACCAACGGCCGCGCGTCGGCTTTTCGCCGGGAGCACCCGGCTCCGATTCGGGGGCGGCGGCGGGCGCGGGGTCGGTTTCCGCGAATTGGGTCGACTGCCGGATCAGCAATTGGCTGCGGGCCAGCGTGAGCGCCATGATGAACTCGTCGTAGGTCTGGAACCGCTCCACCGGATCCTTGGCCATCGCCCGGACCAAGGCGTCGCTGCAGGCTTGGCTGATTTCCGGCAAGACCGCATCCGGGGGCGTGAGCGGGGTGTGGACGTGGGCGTACACGACCTCCTCGGCCGTTGCCGCCTCGAACGGCACGTGCCCCGTCAGCGCGTGGTACAAGGTGCCGCCCAGGCTGTACATGTCCGACAGGAAGGTTTCCGCTTCGAGTTTGATCTTTTCCGGCGCCACGTAATACGGCGTCCCCCAAATGCCCTCGGCGGGGTTGACTTCCGCCTCCGCTTTGCGGGCGAGGCCGAAATCGATCAACTTGGGTTCGTTGTCCACGTTGAACAGGATGTTCCCCGGTTTGATGTCGCGGTGCAAAAAGCCGTGCTTGAGCGCGAGGTTCAACGCCGAAGCGACCTTCTCGCCCACATCCAACACCTCCAACTCGGACAGACGTCCCCGGGTTTCGATTTTGCTGTCGAGGCTGCCTTGGTCGGCGAGTTCCATGACGAGGTATTTCTGACCGTTTTCCTCGTCGAAGGTGTAGATGTGGATGATGTTGGTATGGTTCAGGGAGGCGCAGGCCCGGGCTTCCCGATAAAAGCTCTCCAAGGCCATTGGTTCGGCGGCCATTTCCGCCTTCATGACTTTGAGCGCGACTTCGCGTTCCAAGGCCAGGTCAAACGAGCGGTAAACCGTGCCCATCCCGCCGGAGGCGATGACCGATCGGAGTTCGAATTGCCGCAGCCGGAGCGGGATCATGATCGGGGCGCCGCATTTGTTGCACGGCACGTTGCTCAAGGGTGGCAGGGCCACGTTGACAAAGACTTTGGCCTTGCAGTGCGGGCACGGCATCATGCGCAACTGCTTCTTCTCTTCCATCGGTTCGCTGCTCACAAGGGCTACTTAACTCGTTTCCCCCGTCCACCACAAGTCAGGAAGCGCCGCGCCTCCGCCCGTCGCGCGGATCGTTGTTTTCCATTTTCCGAGGCTTGACGCCGCCCCCGGCGCGCCCTAATGTTCCCGGCTCGCCGCATGGCGGGTGGCGCCCGGTGTCGGGCGTGGCCGGATGTTCCGGTGGTTAAGCGAAAGGCTCTTTTTTTTGTGAATGTGACCGTTGAAAATTTGGCCCCCTGCCAGCGATTGGTGCGGGTGGAAGTGGACGCGCAACAAGTGGACGCGACGTTTGAAGAAATCACGAAGGATTTCTCGCGTCAGGCCGCGCTCCCGGGCTTCCGGCCCGGCAAGGCCCCCCGCTCCATGGTCGTCAAGCGGTACGAAAAGGAAATTCAGGAGGAGGTCCGCCGCAAGCTCATGCCCAAGGCCTATCAAGAGGCCATGCAAGCCCACAAATTTGAAGTGCTGGGCGAGCCTGATGTCGAGGAAATCCAATTCGCCAAAGGTCAGCCCCTGCAGCTGGCCATCAAGGTCGAGATCGTCCCTCAATTCGACCTTCCCGAGTACAAGGGCCTCGCCGCCAAACGCGAAACCCAGCAGGTCGCCGACGCCGATATCGACCGCGCCCTGGGCATGTTGCAACAACGGGAAACCAAGTATGAAACCGTCGCCCGCCCCCTCCAAACCGGGGATGTCGTGGTGGTGAATTACTCCGGCACCGTGGACGGCAAACCCATCCTCGAGCTCGCCCCCGCCTCCAAGGGCCTCGCCGAGCAGAAGAGCTTCTGGATTCGGACCGAGCCCGATAATTTCATTCCTGGTTTCGCCCCGCAGCTGCTCGGCGCCCAAGCCGGCGACAAGCGCACGGTCACCGTGGATTTCCCCGCGGATTTTGTCACCCCGCAACTCGCCGGCCTCAAGGGCGTTTACGAAGTCGAAATCTTGGAGGTCAAAGCCAGCCAGGTGCCCCCCTTGGACGACGAATTCGCCAAGCGCTATGAAGCCGCCGACCTCGCCACGCTCCGCGCCGGCGTCCGCACGGACTTGGAAAACGAACTTAACTCCAAGAAACAACGCAGTGTCCGCAGCCAATTGATGGACACCCTCCTCTCCCGAGTGGATTTTGAATTGCCGGAATCCGCCCTCAAGGCGGAAACCCAGCGGATGATCTACAACATCGTCAGCGAAAACCAGCAGCGCGGCGTGCCCAAGGAAGTCATTGACGGCCAGAAGGAAGCCGTCTTCCAAGCCGCCAGCAACGCCGGCCGCACCCGGGTGAAGATCAACTTCATCCTCCGCAAGATCATCCAGGCCGAGGGGCTCCAAGTGACCCAGGAGGAAGTCAGCCGCTTGATTTATCACCTGGCCACCGTGCGCCAGATCCCCGTCGAAGAATTCGTCGCGGATTTGAAGGAACGCAACGCGGTTGGCGAATTGTACGACCAAGTGGCCACGGAAAAGGCTTTTGGCGTGTTGGAAGCCAACGCCGTGATCGAGGACGTGCCCCCCGGCACGCTCAGCCCGGCCCCCGAAGCCCCCGCGCAAGCTTAAGTTACCGGCCCGGCCGGCGGAGTGGGGCGCACCGGTCGCCCCGCCCGCCGGCCGCGGCATTTTCGCCCGCCGCGCCCGGCGGCCCATCCGTCCCATGTTGGAGTACGAAGCCGCGCTGGAGCGCATCCTGGGTTCCCTGCCCCCGCCCCGGCGGGAAACCCTCCCGCCCGACCGCGCCCTGGGCCGCATCCTCGCCGCCGCCGTCGTCGCCCCCATCGACCTGCCCCCCTTCGACAATTCCGCCATGGACGGCTATGCCGTCCGCGCCGCCGATACGCAGTCCCCCAACGCCGTGTTGTCCCTGCACGGCCGCGTCCCGGCCGGGGAAGCGGCCACGGCCGAAGTCATTGCGGGCGCCTGCGTGCGGGTGTTCACCGGTTCGCGACTCCCGGCGGGGGCGGACGCCGTCATCATGCAGGAGGACACCGCGCCGGACCCCGGCGATCCCAGGCGGATCCGCGTTCTCGAAGGGGTCAAACCTTGGGAAAATGTGCGCTTCGCCGGGGAGGATGTGAAGCGCGGCGCGGGCGCGGCCCCGGCGGGTGCCGTGGTGGGCGCCGGGTTGGTGCATTTGCTGGGCGCCCTGGGCGTCACGCAAATCGACGTCACGCTGCGACCGCGGGTCGGCCTGCTGGCCACCGGTTCGGAATTGGTGGTGGCGGGGGAACCTTTGCCCCCGGGAGGCATCTATGAAAGCAACCGCGCCGGCCTGGCCGCGCTCTTCACCGGCGCGGGGGCGGACCCCCGCGTTTTCCCCCTGGTCAAGGACACCTTGGCGGACACCCGCGCGGCGCTCGAGGCGGCCTTTGCGGAGTGCGATTTGTTGGTCACCACCGGCGGCGTTTCCGTTGGGGAACTCGATTTTGTGAAGCCCGCCTTCCAAGCCCTCGGCGGTACGATGGAATTCTGGAAAGTGGCCATCCGCCCCGGCCGGCCGTTTGTCTTCGGTCGCTGGGGCGACAAATACCTCTTCGGCCTGCCTGGCAACCCCGTCTCCGCCTTCGTCACCGCCCTGTTGTTGGTCCGCCCCGCCCTCCGGCGTTGGCAGGGGGCCGAGCGGGTCCGGCTGCCTGAATACGGCGGCGTGTTGACGCAACCCGTGGCGAACCCCGGTGAGCGGCGCCATTTTGTTCGGGTGCGCTTGGACGACGCCGGTGGCGTGACGCCCGGCCGCGTCCAAGGCTCTCATATTTTGAGCTCCCTCGCCGCGGCCAACGGCTTGCTGGACGTGGCCCCCCGCACCACCCTCCCGGCGGGGACGGCGGTGCGGGTCGCCTGCTGG
>CAIYZC010000193.1 GCA_903930565.1 uncultured Pedosphaera sp. | reverse complement strand
GGCCGACACATCCGAGTTAGGCGTTGCTTCAACAGGATGGGAAACCTTCCTGGGGGCTGTCCTGTCTGCTGGCTTTTCAATTACTGGAACTTGGCCGCTGCGAACGGAACAGTCCGCCGCATTGAAAACAACAATAAATTCGCTGGCCTCAAGTATAGTCCTGGTCTGCCGAATACGACCGGCAGACGCGCCTGTTATTTCTCGCCGTGAGTTTCTTCGCGAATTGAACGCAGTATTGCCAGAAGCACTGGATGAAATGACCAAGGGTGCAGGCGGCGAATATTCACCAGTCGCGCCGGTGGATTTATCGCAGGCCATCATCGGGCCAGGCATGGCTGTCTTCTCGAAATTCGCCGCCGTTCTGGAGGCGGATGGTTCTCCTATGAGTATCCGAACCGCGCTCCAGCTTATTAACCGATTCCTTGCTGAAGATGATTTTGACGCCGACACCCAATTCTGCCTGCATTGGTTTGAGCAACATGGCTGGAATGAAAGTGTTTTCGGCGAGGCTGACACGCTTGCCCGCGCCAAGGGAACGAGCGTTGATGGTGTCAAAGAAGCTGGCGTGATCCAATCTGGCGGCGGCAAAGTCCGCCTGCTCAAATGGTCGGAATATCCCACCGATTGGGACCCTCGCACCGACAAGCGCACGCCAATATGGGAAGCGTTGCACCAGCTCACCCGCGCCTTCCGGCAGGGCGGCGATTCCGCGTCCGGCGCGTTGCTGGCCGCGCTCGGCGGCAAGGCCGAGGCCGTGCGCCAGTTGGCCTACCGGTTGTACACGCTTTGCGAGCGGTTGGGGCAGGCGGAGGATGCGCGGGCGTATAACGAGCTGATCACCAGTTGGACGGGTATTGAAAGTGCGGCGGCGCTTGCACCGGCGGTGGAGAAACAGGGGGACATGTTTGGATGACCGGGCACGGAAAGAGCAGGATTTTTGTGGAAATCCAGAAAAGCCAGAAAAGACCTTTTTTTGACATGATTAACAGGATTGACAGGATTTTGGAGGGGAATCCGGATCGGGCCTGCGCGGTTTGGCTTGGTGGCTTTTGCGGGTGTGGGCCAGGCGGCTCCGGGATGGGGAGCCGGCAGGATGCCGGCGGTCCCAGGCGGGCGGGCGCCGGAAAAGTTTGGGGACTGATCGTATGACTGAAAGTGGAATATTGGCGCGCATCCATCCCTTGCTGACGCTGGCGCGGACGCTGCGCCACTATGAGAATGCCCTGGCCAAGGCCAATGGCGACCGGTTCAATCTGTTTGAAATCCTGCGGTTGCAGTCCGACGAGGCCAGTCACTCGAGGATGCTGGCGGAACTTTTGGACCCAAACGGTTCCCACGCGCAAGGGGCGGTTTTCCTGAAGCGCTTTCTCGTCGAATTGCAGATCAGCGATTTCGATGCCGACTCGGCCAAGGTTATGACCGAAGTGTCCGTGAGCGATGGCCGGATGGACATCGTGCTCCGTGACGGCCAGCGACGAGAGATTGTGATTGAGAACAAGATTTTCGCTCAGTTGCAGAACGATCAATTGGGCCGCTATCACCGGTCCAAGCCTGCGGCCCGGCTGCTTTTCCTCACTCTGGATGGCCGGGATCCGGTCGATTGGGCTACGAATTCATCCTATACCAAAGAATTCAAACAGAATTTTCAATCCATTGGGTATGATCGAGAAATCCTCGCCTGGTTGTCCGCCTGCCGGCAGGAGGCCGCCACCGTCCCGGTGGTGCGCGAGGCCGTCACCCAGTACATCCATCTCATCCAGCAGCTCACCCAGCAAAACACCAGCGCGCATATGAATGAAGAAATTGTTAAAACCGCCACTCATGATGTCGAAACCTATGAGGCTTATGCCGCCCTGGTAAACGCGCAGGTCGAAGTTCGCGCCGCCATCGTCGAGAGGTTGAACTCGCAATTGGAGGGTCTTGCGGAAAAACGCGGCTGGACAACGACGAAACGATTGCAGGCCAAGGGAGAGCAATGGGCGGGGTTTTTCTTTACCAACGAGCAGGCTTCGGCGAGAAACCTCCGATTTGGATTTGAGTTTGACGGCGACAACTACCGGAATTGTTGGTGGGGCGTCGCTTGGCTGCAGAATCCGGGCAATCCGGCGATGCAAGCTCAACTCATCAAAATATTTGAGCAAGAGGCCAATCTGGGCCGCGCGCGCAAGCCCACGGATAATGCGCCGCTTTGGGACTGGATGGGTAACCATCGCAATTGGGGCGACAAAGAAATGGCGCAGGTCCTTCAGGGGGAATTGGCTGCGG
>CAIYZC010000192.1 GCA_903930565.1 uncultured Pedosphaera sp. | reverse complement strand
GTGTGAACACCGAGTCGGTAATACAACTCGGCCGCAAAACGGCGCTGTTCGACCCGGGACGGCAAATCCTCCGCGGCCGTGGCCACCAGGCGGGGCGCCGCCGCGTCCCCGGAGGCGCCGCCCAGGCGGTCGGCCAATTCGCGGGCCAACCAGACCTGCCAGGGGTGGCTCAACTCCCCCACCCCGGAAAGCACCAAGCTGCCGCCCCGCGCCGCCGCCCAAGCTTCCTCCCAAAGCGTCGCCGCCCCGCCCGCCGCCGTGGCCAGGGTCAGGGCAGGGGCTTCCAGCGCCACCAGCGGCCACTCCCGGCGCGGGCCGGCGGTGTGAATCAGGCGGGCGACCCGGCGTTTGCCCACCCCGGGTTCCCCCGTGAGCAGCACCGGCAGGTTCCGCGCGGCGACCACCCGGATTTGCTCCCGCAGGCGCACCATCGCCGGGGAGGTGCCCGGCAATTCGCGCTCCCAACCCGCGGGCGCGGCTTCGCGGGGCGGCGGATTCGACGGGCCCGACCCGAGGGCGGGCGCCGCGTCCAGCGCCGCGTCCAGCGCCGCCAGCAATTCGGCCGGGGCGAAGGGTTCCGCCAGCACGTCATAGGCCCCCTGGCGGAGGGCCGCGAGGGATTCGCGGGCCTGGCCGGCCCCGGCCACCACAATCACCGGCAGCCGGGGCTGGAACTCCAGCAGTCCCGCCAGGAGCGTGAGTCCGTCCGGTTCGCGCAGGTTCAGACGGATGATGGCGCAGGCGCAGTTTTCCGCGCCGGATTGGCGTCCGGAGACGCCTTCCGGCCACGCGACGAATTCGTGGCCCGCCGCGCGCAATTGCAGTTGCAATTGGTCCCGGCTGGCCGGCTCCCCATCCGCCACGAGAATCCGGCCTCCCCCGGCCGATGCTGTCCCCCCACCCCCGACCGCACGCGATGCGCGCTTGTTAAATACTGCCATATTTCGCTTTAGTATTAATGCTTATTAATGATTAGTATCAATTATACGGACCCCGCTGTCAATCATTTGGCGAGGACTGATTGACGGAAGCGGAGCCCCTGGAAAACCCACCCCGGTCTTCCACCCTCCCCAACGAACGAACCTCACCGCGCGGCCACCGGAATCCGCAGCTGCATCCCCTTGCTCAACTGATTGAGATTCAAGGCCGGGTTCGCTTGCAAGAGGTTGCCGATGCTCACCCCGTATTGGCCGGCGATCCCATCCAAAGTTTCCCCCGGGGAAAACGTGTGCACCGCCCCGGCGGCGGCGGGCGGCGGCGGGGTCGCGGCGGCCGTACCCAGCACCTGGGACCGGGCCGTCTGCAACTGCTCCAGCGTGGAGCGAATTTGCGCCGCCCGTTGCTCCTCCGTCAGATTGGGGTCCTGCCGGATCCGCTCGATCTCCCGGGCGGTGACCTGCGACAGCGCGGCCAGCGTGGCGGGCAACGTGCCGTTGGCCGGGGCGGCTTCCGCCCCGATGGTTTCCCCGTCCCCGCCGGCGTCCAACGAAGCCGCCCGGTCCCGGGCCGCGACGTATTGGGCCGCCCGGTCCGCCCCCAAAGCGGCCCGGATGGCTTCGTCCCGGCGTTTTTCCCACAAGTCCCGTTGGGCGAGCGCGGCGGCGTTCGTCGCCCCGGCGGCGAGTTGCAGTTGTTGATCCAGCGGATCGACCGCGCGGAACACTTTGCGAAATTCTTCCGGCGCGAGTTGCAAGCCGGCAAAATTTTGCCGGAGCGTGACGGCCGTCTGGGAGTAACGGAGCAGGAACTCCTCCAATTGCGGAGGCGCCAGCACGGCCGCCAGTTCACCCCGCGCGGCCAGCCGGATGCGCGCCAATTCCGCAGGCTCCACGCCCAATCCGGCCCCGCGGCGCTGCGCCACATAAGCATCCACGCGTTCCTGCGAGCCGCGCACAATCCCTTCGACCGCCTCCTTGGTTTCCGGGGGCAAATCCCCGAGGACGGGGCCGGTCAAAGACACCAGCGGCCGCTCGGCCGAGCCCGGAGTGGGCGTTTCCCAATCCGGCCCCAGCAATTCCGTGAGCACCGTGCGCCGCTCCTGCTCCAAGGCGGCCAGTTTGACCTGCGCCAACTCCTGTTGGTTTGGGTCCGGCGTCGTCCGCCACCATTCAAAGTCCAAGGGCGGTGTTTCCGCCAGCCGTTTCCGCGCGTAGAGCTGATTCACATCCGCGACGATGATGTCGCGAATGGTGGGTTCCGGGCAGCCGATATCCCGCAGCCGGTCGATGTAAGTGGCGTAATCGGGCGATTCCACCTCGCGCCAGGAAAACACTTGGCGGCGGTACACCACGTGGGTGCGGCCCGCCAGGCGGTTGGTGGCGGCGGGAGCCTCGACGCCGGCGGTGGTCACGGGCAAAGCAGCGCGGCGGGCGGTAAAATACCAGCCTGCCGCCAGCACGCCGTTCAAACCGATTGAAAGGCCCAACATCCATGGTCGCCGCATCCGCACGGGGCGAGTGTAACCCGGCGTCCGTCGGGGTGCAAGCAAATGTATACTTGGATTTGGCCCGGGCGCCGCTACCATGGCGGGGATGAAAGAGAACGCATACGCCCGCGCGGGCGTCGATATCGAACTGGGCAACCGGGTCAAAGCCACCCTGCCCCAACTACTGGCCTCCACGCACCGCCCCGAAGTGCTGGGCAAAGTGGGGGGGTTCGGCGGTCTGTTCGCCTTGGACGTGAAGAAATACCGCCAGCCGGTGCTCGTCTCCAGCACCGACGGCGTCGGCACCAAACTCAAGCTCGCCTTCGCGATGGACAAGCATGACACCATCGGGGAGGACTTGGTGAACCACTGCGTGGACGACATCGCCGTGCTCGGCGCCGAGCCGCTTTTCTTTTTGGATTACATCGGCACCGGCCGGCTGGAACCCCATGTTTTTACGGAATTGATCACCGGGTTCGCGCGGGGCTGCGCCGCGAACCGCTGCGCCTTGATCGGCGGCGAAACCGCCCAGATGCCCGGCTTCTACCAACCCGGGGAGTACGACGTCAGCGGCACCATCGTCGGGGTCGTGGAAAAGTCCCGCATGCTCAACGGCAAAGGCATCCGCCCGGGCGACGCGATCATCGGCCTGGCCGCCAGCGGGCTCCACACGAACGGCTACTCGCTCGCGCGGAAGATCTTTTTCGAGCAAATGAAGCTGCGTCCCACCAGCCGCCTCGCGGGGTTGGACGGCACCATCGGCGCGGAATTGCTCAAGGTGCACGTCAGCTACGGCCCGTTGGTGCAGCAACTGCTCCGCAAGTTCAACGCCCCCGACGCCCCGGCCACCGGGCGGGTGATCAAGGGCCTGGCCCACATCACGGGCGGCGGCTTCATCGACAACCTGCCCCGCGTGCTGCCCGCCAAGTGCGATGTCGTGATCCGCAAAGGCAGTTGGGACATTCTCCCCATCTTCCAAATCATTCAGGAAAAGGGCGGGGTGCCCGAGGCCGAACTCTACCAAGTTTTCAACATGGGCATCGGGATGACCTTGTTCGTGGCCGCGGACCAAGTCGCCGCCGTGCTCAAATTCATCGCCGCCCGGAAGACCAAGGCCTGGGTCATCGGGGAAGTGGTCAAAGGCACGGGCGTCAGCCGCGTCGTCTGATCCCCGCGCCCTTCACGGTTCCCGCACCGCCGCGCAGACCAACTCGAGCACGCGGCGGATGCCGTCATCCCCGCCCAAGCTGCCCTCGTTGAAGGGGGTGCGGGGCTGCGGCTTCCAATTGTCCCGCGCGTGGTCCGGCGCGGGCTGCGGCAGCCCCGTGAGGGCCGGCTCATATTGCCCGTTGTTGCCGCCCAGCTTGTAAATCACCAAGTCCAGCGAGGGCACCACCAAGAGGGCGAAGCCGCCCGCGCCGGACTTCCAAAACGCATCCCGCGGCGCCCCGGGCACGTGGCCGTCCGCGTTGTGCTCGAACTGCAGCGAAAAGGGGCTGTGCGGGTTGTAGGGCGACGGGGTCCGGCATTGGGCGATATAATCCGCGGGCACCAGCGATATTCCCGCCCAGTTGCCGTCGTGCAGGAGGCAGTAGCCGAACCGGAGCGCGTCCGTGGCGTGCACGGCGATGCTCCCCGCGCCGTTGGCATGGGGCATCACATAGTCACCGCGGTGCAGGCAGTAGCCCCACGGCCCCCACCCCATGGGTTGGGCCAGGCGGCGGTCGATATAGTCCGCCAGTTCCATCCCGGTCACCCGCCGGAGCACGATCGAAGCGATGTGCGGCGCCGGCGAGCTGTAGGAGTAACCGCCCCCGGCGTTCGTCCAGAGGGCGCAGCGGAGGGAGGATTGGTCCAAATCGCGGATGTTTTGCCCGGGCACCGCCTTCAGCGCCAACGGCTGCCCGAAAACCACCGCCGAGGGCGCCCCACCCTCCCCATTGTACCCGGCCGTCATGCACAAGAGCTGGCCGAGCTGGATGTCCGCCCGGCGCGCGTCATCCAATGAGCCGTCCGGGCCAAACGCTTCGGGCAGGTATGCCGGGGTAAAAACCTTCGTGGCCAAGCCTTGGGGAATTTTGCCCGGGAATTCGCGGAGCATAATCCCGCAGGCGATGCTGGTGTACGCCTTGCCCGTCGAAGCCATGTCGGGGTTTGCGTTGCGGCTCGCGCGCCCCACGTAGCGCTCCCAAGCCAGGTAACCATGGCGCACCACCAGCAACCCGGCATTCTGGGTGCACCGTTGCGTGAAGTCCCAGGCCCGCTCCAGCCGCGCCGGTTCCAAGCCCGCCTGGTCCCGTAATTCAGAGGGGCTGGTCGCCACGCGCCACCCGCCGGCGGCGTCCGGCGGAGGGAAATAGTCCGCCGCGCCGATGGCACCCGGGGCGGCCGTCAAAAGGCCCAACATCAACCCAAAAACCGGGAGGGGAATCAACTTGCAATGCATGGCCCGCAGCATTCCGCAGCCCTCGGGACATCGCAAGACTTTCCTCCCTCCGGGGCGGTGGGCGGTGGGCTGGGCCTGCGGTGAGTGCGTGTGGCTGGGGCGGTGCGGGCACGGGACGACAGGACCGGAGCTGTTATCCGCTCGGAGTCTTTTGGTGGTGGATGGCGGCTGGTCCGATCGAGCGAAACTTCATTCCGCACTCCACAACGCTGGCGCGCGGGCGGATGACCGGGAAACGATGGCGCGTGGGGGCTGGGTATGGTTTGGGCCGCTTTTTGGTGGGGAAATGCCCGTCGGGCCTTCGGTGAGTGCGTAGGGTTGGGGCGGTGGGGGC
>CAIYZC010000191.1 GCA_903930565.1 uncultured Pedosphaera sp. | reverse complement strand
TTGTTGATGAACAGGGAAAACTCACGGGAAGTCACCTGTTTAATGTCCGGGGTCTGCACCCCGCCAATATCGACGGAATACTCCCGCGAAATCAATTGCGTGATAAAGGCATTTGTCAGAACTGGCTGAGCGCGAGTGATCGGAGCGGTTCCGAAAAACGCTGTGATCAGCAGGCATTTCAGCAGGCTGCGAGCCAAAGATTTCATCACTTTCGAGACGTCTAGAACACAGCTTAATGGTGTCGGGCAGTCCAAGCCATTAGCTTTTTGTTAAATCTACGGACGAACGACTTGCACTTGAATTGCGGAATAGCCCAAGTTGACTGGCATATTCGCCGTCCACAGAAGTGTAAGTGGATTGCTGTTGACAACCGAAGTAACAGAGGCGTTGACGGTAGTGGCGCCGCCGTTAGAACGAGGGGTCACGATGACAGATACCTGGGACGCTTGTTCTACGTTTGTTGTCTCAATCACCACAGGAATTGAATTGGTCAAGGGCTGAACGATATCGGCCCCTTGAGTACCAAATGCCGTAAGCGGGTCGGTAGGAGCATGTTGGGTGCCAATCGAAACAATCTTTATTGTCGGTGCGTTGGTGGGTGGCCAAATCAAGGCAGTGGATCCGGGAGTCAAACTTACAACACTTGGGTCGGGCGTGACTCTGATGGAATTGGTGTTGACAACACGTTCAATGCGGATGCGGCCGAGCCCGCCAAAGATTGTATCATTGCCTCCGAGGGCTAAGATTGAACCAGTACCGACAAGGGCCTGCGCCACCAGGCGGATGCCGCCGCCACTGCCGTCGCCGCTTCCATAGTTACCACCGTAGTTCCTAGAATTTCCCAATCCTCCATTGGCTTGGATGATTCCGGAGAGTGTAAGTGTACCGCCGCATGCGATCAAAATGGCTCCTCCACCCGCCCCCCCACTTGCCCCCACTCCGTCAACTATACCGCCACCACCACCGGAACCGCCAATTAGAGGAACAAGTGATGGATTTCCGTAAACTGGGGCTACAGGAAAATTACCTGATACATTCTCCCCAACGCTTCCGTATGAGGCACCTCCACCTGCGGGGCCGTGATAACCGCCGCAACAATAGCCTACGGAACCTGCATAGCCACCTCCAGGCCCAAATCCAGGGCCATTAGCAACCCCGGCAGTGTAGTAGCCACACCCACCACGAAACCCGCCCGGCCCCGGCTCAGACAAACCCGGAGCAGGCACCCAATTTCCGCCATCCAAAATTACAGTCCCATTAATGGTCACATCCCCGCTCACCAACCATACCACCGGCGCGCGGCTCGAATGGTTGTTGAAAGTGACAGTTGCGCCAGCGGCCACGTTGACGCTGGAGTATTTATACACTACCGCCCATTGATTGGAGTCATAAACGCCACCGCCGGCGTTGCCGGTGTTGTCGGCATTCCAGTTGGTGGTCAGTGCCTGGGACAGGTCAATCACCGTGTTGGTCGTGATGTTCAAGGCGCCATCCGAGCCGTCCGCACCGGGAATGACCAGTTGGGCCGGGGAGGGTGCCGCCGCCAGGAGGAGTATGGCGAGGGGGGTGATGAATCGGAGCAGTTTCATGGATTTTGAGGGGTTCATTTGCATGGGCGGAGGGTCTTGAAAGTGTGGGGAGAGGTTGCCGGCTGCGCCGAATCGGGACAGGCCAGAGTTAACGGCCTGGGGCGGCTGCGTCAGCCGGTAGGTGCGGACCATTTTTGTGAGGTCATTCATCGCGTCGGCAAACTACAGCCGAATATTCCCGCGAGGCAAGTGTTTTCATGGTTTGGCTTTTCGGCTTCCACCAATTGCTCCCGTTCGGCCGCCGGTTGTTTGCGGAATTTATCCCACGCGGATGAGTTCATTCTCGCTGTGCAAATATCGGGTGAACGGGGTCGGGCGGTCCAAATCCACCAAATCCACCTCGCAGCCCGCCAAATTACTCAGCCGGGCGCCCAGGCGATAAAAAACGGCGGGCGGCAAACCGCTGACGGCCAAATCAAGATCGGATCCAAGGTCACTCGTTCCCTTGGCCACCGAGCCGAAAACATAAACTTCGCGGGCTCCGGCGGCCTTGAGTTCTTCCGCGGCGCGCTGGATGAGCAACTTGGTGCCGGCGCTTATCATCGGGCCAAATTGCTCCTATTGGATGGGGAAGTCAAATCGTTCCGGTCCAAGGAGGTCCTCTCCTTTCGGCGGATTGGCCCGGGGGGAGCCAAACTGTTCGCCGCTCGCCTCCGAACCGCGCGCCAGCGTCTTGGAGTGCGGTGTCGCGTAGCGTTGCACCGCTTTTGAACTCGTCCCGCCACTGGAAACCCGGCGAACTTGTTCGGCCGTTGTCCAAACCCTGGCGTTCGGGCTTGAGAAATCCAAGACGGGTTTGTTCGTTTTATGCGGGGCTAGTTCCCAGGCAGCGGTTTCCGCACACCCCCAAAAGCGGTGCTGCGCGTTGCTTCACCGCCCTCCAAGACCTGGCGGTTTGCAGCGTGCCGATCCGCGGCGTTTGCGGCCGGAGCCAAGCGAGGCTCTCGGCCGGTGTCGCGCCGCTTTCAGGGCGCTGCGAGCACAACCGCGCTAGTCCCAGCCTGGTAGGCCACGGCCATTGACTTAAGCTTTCGAAAGCGCCGGTTTCGCCCATCCCTGCATCCCGGAGGGATGATAGCCATTAGCCGGTGGTTGCGGAGCAGCGCGACGATACCACCGGTATTCCGCCACGAAATCGGCGACCCCGGCGGGGTCGCAGCGGCTCTGTTTTCCAGCGACTCCACCACCCCGCCACGCCGATGACGGGCCAAGGTTCTTAACCCAATGGCCGTGGCCCGGTAGGCCGGGCTGAGGAATCTCGGCCGTTTGGGCTGTTTTCGGGGGGCGAGCTTTCGGCGGTGTCCTGCGGCCCCCCCGCCCGATTACTCCACGGTCACGCTCTTCGCCAGGTTGCGCGGCTTGTCCACGTCGCAGCCGCGGGCCACGGCGATGTGGTAGGCGAGGAGCTGGAGGGGCACCACGGCCAGGAGCGGGAAGAGGGGTTCCAGGGTGGCGGGGACGTAAATGATGTCGTCCACTTGTTTCGCGAGGGTGGAGTTGCCCTCGGTGGCGATGGCGATCACGGGGCCCTTGCGCGCCTTGACGACCTCCAGATTGCTGAGGGTCTTGTCGTACATCGCGTCCGAGGGAATGATGACGACGCTGGGCGTGGTGTCGTCGATCAGCGCGATGGGGCCGTGCTTCATCTCCGCGGCGGGGTAGCCCTCGGCGTGGATGTAGGAGATTTCCTTGAGCTTCAGCGCGCCTTCCAGGGCGACGGGGAAGTTGTACTGGCGGCCGAGGAAGAAGAAATTCCGCGCCCCGGCGTATTTCTTCGCGAGCCGTTCGATGGTGGCGTTTTGGCCGAGAATCCGCTCGATCTGGGCCGGGATGGCCTCCAAGGCTTGGAGGATTTGTCGGCCGCGGTTGAGCGACAACATGCGGATACGGCCCATGTGCAGGGCGAGCAGGGTCAGGGCGGTGACCTGCGAAGTGAAGGCCTTGGTTGAGGCGACGCCAATTTCCGGACCGGCGTGGAGGTAGATGCCGCCATCCGCCTCGCGCGCGATGGTGCTGCCCACCACGTTGCAGATGGCGAGGACTTTGTGCCCGCGACGGCGGGTTTCGCGCAGGCTGGCCAGGGTGTCGGCGGTCTCGCCGGACTGGGTGATGGCCAGCACGAGGGTGTCGGTCTCGATGGGGGCGTTGCGGTAGCGGAATTCGCTGGCGTACTCGACTTCCACGGGGATGTGGGCGAATTCCTCAAACAAGTATTCGCCCACCAGCGCGGCGTGCCAACTGGTGCCGCAGGCGGTGATGACGATTTGATCGATCGCGCGCAGTTCGGCGGTGGTGAGGTTGAGGCCGCCGAATTTGGCGGTGCCGTCCTCCAGGTCCACGCGCCCGCGCAGGGCGTTCGCCACGGTGCGGGGTTGCTCGAAGATTTCTTTGAGCATGTAGTGGGCGAATTCGCCGCGCTCGGCCGCTTCGGGACTGAACTCCAACTGGCTGATCTGCACTTGGGCGGTGTCCGAGCCCAGGCTGGCGACGGTGAAGCGATCCGCGGTGAGGGTGGCGACGTCGTAATCGTTCAGGTAAACGACCTGGCGGGTGTGGGGGGCAACGGCGGTGGCGTCGCTGGCGAGGAGGTTTTCGCCGTCCCCCACGCCGATGATCAGCGGGGAGCCGCGCCGCGCGCCGATGATGACACCGGGGTAATCGGCGCACACCACGGCGATGCCGTAGGTGCCGATGACTTCGCGGAGCGCTTCCATGACGGCATGGGCGAGCGGGTGGATGCCCGCGGGCGGGATGACGTTCGCGGCCCTTTGGCGTTCGTAATGTTCGCCGATGAGGTGGGCGAGCACTTCGGTGTCCGTCGCGGAAAGAAAATGGTGGCCCGCCTTGATTTGGCGGTCCTTCAAGCGGTCGAAATTCTCAATGATGCCGTTGTGCACCACGGCGATGCGGCCGGAGGCGTCCTGGTGGGGGTGGGAATTTTCGTCCGAGGGCGGGCCGTGGGTGGCCCAGCGGGTGTGGCCGATGCCCAAGCCGCCGGCCAAGGGCTGCACCTTGAGCAATTTGGCCAGGCCTTCGTCGATCTTGCCCTTGCGTTTGCGCATAGCCAAACCGTCGGGGGTGATGACGGAGATGCCCGCGCTGTCATAGCCGCGGTATTCCAGCCGTCGCAGGCCTTCCAAGATGATGGGCGCCGCCGACTGTTTGCCAACATATCCCACAATTCCGCACATAAAGTTCTAAACGGTCGTTTCGGTTGTGAACTCCGGCGGGCCCCGTTGCACGCGGCGAAAGCCGCAGTCCCCCCACCGGTGTCCCGCAGAAGCTAATCCCGGCGCGGGGTGGGCGCAAGCGTCATCTCCCCCAAGTATTGGACTAGGCCAACAAGCCCGGCACCACCTCGCCGAAGACGTCGGTGAGGCGGAAATCGCGGCCTTGGAAGCGGTAGGAGAGTTTGGTGTGGTCGAAGCCGAGGAGGTGCAGGATGGTGGCTTGGAGATTATGGACGGGCACCGGATCCTTCGTGACGGAGAAGCCCAACTCGTCGGTTTCGCCGTAGGTGGTGCCGCGCTTCACGCCGGCGCCCGCCATGAACAGGGAGAAACAGTCGGGGTAATGGTCGCGCCCGAGGATGGAGCCGGCGGCGGTGCGGCCCTCGCGGAAGGGGGTGCGTCCAAACTCACCACCCCAGACCACCAAGGTGTCGTCCAGGAGGCCGCGTTGGCGCAGGTCGCGGAGGAGGGCGGCGACGGCTTTGTCCATGCGGGCGCACTTGCGGGTGAGCCCGCCGCGGATGTCTTCGCCCTCGTTCGTGCCGTGGAAATCCCAGCCCCAATCAAACAACTGCACGAACCGGACATCCTGCTCCACCAAGCGGCGGGCGAGGAGGCAGTTGTTGGCGAAACTCGCGCCGCCGGGTTCCGCGCCGTAGGCTTCGAGGACGGCTTTCGGCTCGCGGGAGATGTCCATCACTTCCGGGACGGACATTTGCATGCGGTACGCCAGCTCGTATTGGGCGATGCGGGTGATGGTTTCCGGATGGCCGAGTTCGCGGGCCTGGGTTTCGTTGAGGTCGCGGAGGGCGTCCAAGGTGCGGCGGCGCAGGGCGCGGTCCATTCCAGGCGGGTCGGAAACGTAGAGCACCGGATCGCCCTGGGAGCGGCATTGCACCCCTTGGAAGACCGAGGGCAGGAAGCCGCTGGCCCAGGCGTTTTGGCCCGCGCTGGGTTGCACGCCGCTCGAGATCAGCACCACGAAGCCGGGCAGGTTGGCGTTTTCGGAACCGAGGCCGTAGGTGACCCAGGAGCCCATGGAGGGCCGGCCTTGGCGCGCCGAGCCGGTGAAGAGGAGCAGCTCCGCCGGGGCGTGGTTGAACTGGTCCGTGTGCATGGAGCGAATCACGCACATTTCATCGGCCAGGGAATGGAGCTCGGGAATGGCGTCGGACATCCAAGTGCCCCCTTGGCCGTATTGCGCGAAGGTGCGGGGCGTGCCGAGGAGCTTGGGGACGCCGGAGGTGAAGGCGAACTTGCGACCTTTGAGGAAGGCGTCCGGGCAGGCTTCATCGTTGCGTTTGACCAACTCGGGCTTGTAATCGAACAAGTCCAGGTGCGGCGGCCCGCCGGACATGTGCAAATAGATGACGCGCTTGGCGCGGGGCTGAAAGTGCGGTTGGCGGGGCAGGAGCGGTTCCGGCGTGCCGGTGGGCGTCCCGCCGGCGGCGGCGTTGGCGGCGTCGCGACCGAACAGGGAGGCCAGCGCGATGGCGCCCAGGCTGAACTGGCCCGTGCGGCGGAGGAAATTCCGGCGGGTGAGGTTTTGCAACCGATCGAAAGCGGGGTTCATGGCGGGGTGTCGGCGGTTACGGACGCATCAGCGTTTCATCCAGGTTCAGGAGCACGTTGGCCACGGTGGTCCAGGCGGCGAGGTCCCCGGGCGACACGTCCGTGGGCGCGGGGGCGACGGGATCCATCGCGAGTTGCCGCGCCGCCTCGGGATGGGCGAGGAAATGGGCGCGGGTTTCGGCGCAGCAGGCGGCCAGGCGGTTGACTTCGCCCGGGGTGGGCGGCCGGATCAGGCAGCGGCGGAAACCGAGCGTGATTTGGTCCGCGACCGTTCCCGGCGTGCGCGCCATCCGCAGGCCCAGGGCGCGTGCGGCTTCGAGGAAGACGGGATCGTTCAGCGTCACCAAGGCTTGCAGGGGCGTGTTGCTGCGCGGGCGGCGGATGATGCACACCTCGCGGTTGGGGGCGTCGAACGTGGCCAGCGAGGGGTAGGGCCGGGTGCGCCGCCATTCGACATAGAGGGCGCGCCGGTAACGGTCCTCGCCCTCGCTCGTTTTCCAATCCAAGGAACTGCCGAACGCGGCGGACAGACCGGAGGCGGGCTGCGGGGGGCGCACGGAGGGGCCGAGCATCTTGGGGCTCAACAAGCCGCTCACCGCCAGCGCTTGGTCGCGCACGACCTCGGCGGTCATCCGGGCGCGGGGGCCGCGGGCCAGCCAGACGTTGTCGGGATCGCGCTCCTGCAGTTCGGGGGGCACGCGGGACGATTGCCGGTAGGCCGCGGAGGTGACCAGCAGCTTGAGGAATTGCTTCATGTCCCAATGCTTGGCCACCAACTCGGTCGCCAGCCAGTCGAGGAGTTCCGGGTGCGTGGGGCGTTCACCTTGGGAACCAAAATCTTCGCTGGTGCGCACGATGCCGATCCCGAAAAGCTGTTCCCAGAGGCGGTTGGCCAACACGCGGGAGGTGAGGGGATTGTGGTCATCCACCAGCCACCGGGCTAGCGCGAGGCGGTCGGGCGGAGTGGCCGCGGCGGGCAGGGGATGGAAGGCCGCGGGGATGGCGGGGGGAACCTCATCGCCGAGGCTCTTGAAATTGCCGCGCATTTGCAGGCGCGTGCGCCGACGCTGGTCACCCGTGAGCTCGCGCATCACGGGGACCGTGCTGCCCTTGATGCCGGCGAGCTCCTGCTGCACGGCGGCGAGCCGGTCGCGGGTGGGTTGCAACGCGGGGGCGACGGCTTGGCGGTAATGTTGGGCAAGCGCCTGGGTTTGTTCGGGCGAACGGCGGTCGGCGGGCGTGTTCAGCACGGTCGCGATGTCCGCGGGCAGGCGCAGCCAACTGGCGAGGGCGGGGTCTTCCGTCAGTTCCAAGGCGATGGACTGATCCACGGCGGCCGCTTTGGTTTCCAAGGTGACCCGCAACGTCGAGCCGGCGGGAATCGCCACCTTGGGATCCGCCAGCAGCGTGAGCGTGTGGGGCCGGCCATCGGGCTTGCCCGGGGACCAGCTTTTGCGGCCGCCGGGTTTTGCCGCGAGCACGGCGGCCGCGTCGGAGCCTTCGGCCGTGCGGTCGGCCGCGGCCAGGGCGAAAGCGATGGGGCGCACGCCGTCCAGCGTCAGCGCCACCTCGGGGCGGGGCGTTTCGTGAACCGTCGTCTCCCAAACCGTTTCGCGCTTTTCGTTCAACACCAGGACCCGGAAATCCGCGAGGCGGACTTCGACACCTTCGTCGGCGCGGTTCCACACCACGATACGTTCCAGGGACGCGGACTGGCGGAGATCGACCTCCCACCATGGATTGTCGGATTGCGCGGTGTGGGTGGTGGAATGGGCGGCGGCGAAATGGCCGTCCGTGTTGCCATCGATCGCCAGGCGCGCCGGGCCGTCAAAATCCGTGCTGCTTTGGGTGGCTTCGCCGTGGCGGGCGAGGTTCGTCGCGCCTTGGAACACCTGCACTTCGGCCAGGGAAAGGAACTTGCCCTTGCCCGGGAGTTCGATGCGCACATACCGGCCGTTCACCGCGGGCCGGCCGGGCGGCAGCAAGGCGGCGGTGAGGCGGTTGAGCACAAAGGGGCGGTTCGTGCTTCCCGCGGGATCCAGCACCAAACGCAAGCCGGCCAGTTGGTTCAAGGCGACGGGGGATTCGAAGACGTAGGCGCTGTTGGTGCTGCGGCCTGCGGTGGCGACCTTGGCGGGAGCCCCCAAGGTTTGACGTTCCAGCGGCCGCCAAACCGGTTGCCGGGCGAACCCGTGCTCCCATTCCGTTTGCGCCGCGTTGAGTTCCGGCGTGGGGGTGCCGAGTTTTTCGGCCAGGCGGGCGGCCTCGGCTTCCAGGGCTTTGCGTTGCGCCTTTTCGCGCTCGGTGTAGAAGCGCAGGACCGGGGCCTCATCGTTGCGATCGGCGTCGGCGGTGTTGTTCAGGATGGCGAAGACACTGAAGTACTCCTTCTGGGAAATGGGATCGTATTTGTGGTTGTGGCACTGGGCGCAGGCCATCGAGGTGCCCATCCACACGGCCATGGTGGTGTTCACCCGGTCGATCACGGCCGCGTTGCGGAATTCCTCGTCATCCGTGCCGCCCTCGTTGTTCGTCATCGTGTTGCGGTGGAACGCGGTGGCGATGACGTCCTCCTCCGAGGCGTCCGGCAGCAGGTCGCCGGCGATTTGCTCAATGGTGAAGCGGTCGAAATGTTTGTTCGCGTTGAAAGACCGGATGACGTAATCGCGGTAGGCCCAGATCGTGCGCGCCGTGTCGTCGGCGTAGCCGGCGGAGTCGGCGTAGCGCGCCAGGTCGAGCCAAAGCCGCGCCCAGTGCTCGCCGAAGGCGGGTTGGGCGAGCAATTCGTCCACATAAGCCTCGTACGCGTTCAACCGGTTGTCCCGCACGAAGCGGTCCGCGGCTTCCGGGGAGGGTGGCAGCCCGGTCAAGTCCAGCGCGAGCCGCCGCGCCAGCGTCAGCCGGTCCGCCTCGGGCGAGGGGACCAGCCCTTCGCGTTCCAGCCGGGCGAGGAGAAATTGATCCACGGGATTGCGCGGCCACTGCGGATGTTTGACGCTCGGCAGCGCCGGCCGGGTGGGGGTGGCGTACGCCCAATGCGTGGCGTACGGGGCGCCTTGCCCGATCCAGCGGCGCAGGGTCTCGATTTGCGCCGAGGCGAGCGCCGAGCCCGCCTTGACCGGCGGCATGCGGTCGTCCAAATCGGTCGTCGCCACCCGGCGGAGCAGTTCGCTCCGCTCCGGCGCGGAGGGAGTGATCGCAGTGGCGCCCGATTTGGCCGGACGCAGGGCGTCGGCGCGCACATCGAGCCGCAGGCCGCCCTTGCGCTCCAGGTCATCCGGACCGTGGCATTTGTAGCAGTGTTCGGTGAGGATGGGGCGGATGTCGCGGTTGAACTCCACGGGCGCTTCAGCTGCGGTGGCCGGGGTGAGCGCCGCGCAGAGGAGCCCGAAAACCACCGCCCACCGCCCACCGACTCCGGCCGGGCCGCGGCCGCCGGGTTTCGCCATCGCCAATTGGTTCCGCTGGAGCATCATCACGCAGGGGAAAGGTAGCCCAAGCCGCCCCCCGCCGCCATGGAAAATTCCCGGGGTCAAACTTGGGTAACGGGCGGCTCATGACGGCATCCAAGCCTGGAAATCGTGCCGCAACCGGCCGCCAATGCCCGGCGGCCCCGCCGCCCTCACAACTGGCAAATTTGTGGCAGTCGAGGTGACGAGACTCTGACCCGGCCCCCGCCAATGCCCGGCGGCCCCGCCGCCCCCACAACTGGCAAATTTGTGGCAGTCGAGGTAACGAGACTCTGACCCGGCCCCCGCCAATGCCCGGCGGCCCCGCCGCCCTCACAACTGGGAAATTTGTGGCAGTCGAGGTGACGAGGCTCTGACCCGGCCCCCGCCAGATTCGGCCTCCCGGGGCGAGGGGTGCAGTCGCTGTCGATTCGTGCAGCTTAAATATCAGGAACGGACCCATGCACTGTTTTTTGTTCTGCACTTGACAACCAATGGTTAGTGCCAGAGCGTTAGGCGTGAATGTAAACCCTCGGGAATCGTGCTTCCACCAGCCGGTGGCTGGCGTCTCCAAGGAACTCGAAACCTTGCGGTTCCAGGCCGGCCGCGGGCTTAATGACGTCCGGCTGGCGAGTGTAAACTTTTTTGGCAAACGGAATCTGCTGTCTGCCGGAATCGCCGCCGCCGGCTCCAAACTTAATGCCGCCTGCTCACCGACCGTGGCTCCCAGATGCGGGCACTTTGCCGCCCAGCTCATCCGGCCATGAAGCGTAAATTGGCACCCGAACACGATTTGGTTAATGCGCAATTTAGATCCCGGCTGGCGTACCTTGAAAAGAAAATGGCAGTGCTCGACGCGGCCGTGGCCCGCTTAAACAAGCGTGCCTCACAGCGGCCCAAATTGGAAAAAGCCGCCGCCCGGTGAACTCGCCGCCGTCGTCGCCAGGCGCGGCGTGAAAGCTCTGCTTTCCCGCGGGGACAATGTGTTGCGCATCCGGCCACCAGGCCTGCTTGGCGGCTTTCCACGCCCGGCGCGCCTTTTGGCCTCTCCATTTGGGACCCTTGGTCCCCGCCCGCCCTCACTGCTGGATTGGCCCGCGGGGTCGCCACATTAATTTTTTTTCATGAAAGGCCTGCTCGCCCAAATTTTTGCGCTTATAAAAAAACCTGAAATAGTTGGTTGCCAACCCTTATCATACGCATCAATAAACCCATGTTCCTCCGCAAATATCTCACTCCTTTGGCTGTGGTCCTCGCCGCCGCGCCCTTCGCCCACGCCAACAACCTCGTGCAAAACGGGGATTTCGAAAACGTCACCACTTCCGCCTCCTCCGTTTCCGGGGAATTTGGTTCCCGCTTCTCCTCCCGCCAAGTCGATCATTGGGCCACCACAGGCTACAACTGGGTCATGACCGCGACCTCCGCTGATACCGGTTCCAATCCCGGTGAGTTCGGCGGACTCCAACTTTGGGGCCCCGGCAATGGCGTGGCCAACGGATTGACCGCCAGTCCCACCGGCGGCAATTATTTGGCGGCCGACGGCGCCTTCACGGTGGCCGCCATCACCCAAACCATCAACGGTTTGACGGTGGGCCACAACTACGCACTGTCCTTTTCCTGGGCCGGCGCGCAACAGTCCGGGTTTACCGGGGACACGACCGACAAATGGACCGCCAGCCTCGGTGCGCAGTCCTTCGATACCTCCATCGTTTCCTTGCCGAGCCACGGCTTCAGCGGTTGGTCGCAGCAAACGTTTAATTACACCGCCTCGAGCGCCTCGGAGGTTTTGTCCTTCCTCGCCACCGGCACGCCGAACGGCGTCCCGCCCTTCGCCCTTTTGGATGGCGTCTCCTTGGTGGACACCACCTCCGTTCCCGACAGCGCCGCCACCGGCGTGTTGTTTGGCCTCAGCGCCTTGGCGTTGCTGGCCGCCCCCCGCCTGCGCCGTCAGCTCGGCAAGTAACCGGCTCCCTGCCCCCGCTTCCCGTCCTCTCACGGGTGGTGGTGCGCCAGTGGCCGGTCCTGCCGCCGGCCCGGAGCCAACGCTCCGGGCCGGTTTGCTTTTGCGCCGATGCCGCGCACGATTCACGAGTCAAGTAGTCTCCTGCAACTCGACATTTACACATCTTGTGGGAGACGAGGGCACGAGACTCTGGCTTGATCCCGCTTTCGCCTTACCCCTCCGAAATCCTGTGAATCCTGTGAATCCTGTCAAAAAAACGCCTTTCTTCGTCCCCGTCCGGGTCTTTTCGTGTCCGTTCTGCCGCTTCCCCCGGTGGGCGTGACCCACGGTGAGGAAGGTTTCCCCAATTTCCGCGTCGGTCAGGCTCGCGCGGGTCTGCCTCCACCCCCTGGTCTTGTGGCAATCGGCCGCCTCGCACTCCCCAAGCTTAAAACTGAGGACCCTTTCAGGTGTGCGGCGCTTTACTTGGTGGTAGATTGGATCCGCTTATAATTGAGCAAATAGGCGAAAGTGCCGGCGGCAGTTTTGAATTCCGTCGGGGCGTTGGAGCCGCGCAGGCTGTAGCAGATTTTCAAGGAATCACCCGAAAGTTCATAGATGGCCGGTATGATTTTTCCCGCATCCGGACCCACGCCCAGGATCACATCGATGCGCTTCGGCTTGGCACTGGCCGGCAGGCGATAGGTGCCCGTATCGGGTTTGCCGTCCACCGCCGAAACCTCGTATTTGCCGTTGGCGAGTTTCAAAATGGTGCTTTTGACCGCCGCCTCGGGCAGCGGTTTTCCGCCGATTTCCCCGGACACCGCTTGCCAGGCACCCTGGATCGGGCTGGCATCATCCTTGGGCTCCGCCGCACTGGCGGTGGTGGTGACCGTGGAAGTGGCGACCCAGAGGGCGGTGACCGCCAAAACGGAGGCGCAAACAAGGGCGAAGAGTTTCATATAGTTCAGGGCTGGAGAGCTCGGGTTTCAGTTGAGTTTCAGTTGGGGTGGGGGAACGCTTTTTCCAATCCGGAATTCATAATAATTCCGGCAAATCCCGTCAAGCAAATCTCGCCCTGCATCCCGCCGAAAACCAAAAGCGGCTTTGAAATATCATTTTGGACGCGGGGAGCG
>CAIYZC010000190.1 GCA_903930565.1 uncultured Pedosphaera sp. | reverse complement strand
TTGTGAACCAAGAACATTTCCTTGGATACAAATAGGTGTGCGCTCCAGCGATTTCAAGATGATGCACTTCAACCTTGTTTGTGTGCCTCGTGATACTGTTAATGACGGCGTTAGCTCCGAGAATTGGCCTTCTCCTGCCTTCCTCTGGCCCCGCTCCGCGTGAAACCCTTCCCCTTTCTGGTTCCTCTTGGGCGGACATCCGGAAAGGCAAAAGGCCGGGGATATTCTCACGCGGAGCCGGGCCAGAGCGGGGCCAGAGCCGGAGGGGAAACCCAAAGCACCGGCATTCATTCTTGGTCTACTCCAGCCTTCCTCTGGCCCCGCTCCGCGTGAAACCCTTCCCCTTTCTGGTTCCTCTTGGCCGGACAACCGGAAAGGGAAAAAGCAGGGGAAATTCTCACGCGGAGCCGGGCCAGAGCGGGGCCAGCGGCGGAGGGGAAAAGCAAAGCATCGGTTTTCATTTTTGATCTTCTCCTGCCTTTCTCTGGCTCCGCTCCGCGTGAAACCCTTCCCGTTTCTGGTTCCTCTTGGTCGGACATCCCGAAAGGGAAAAGGCCGGGGATTTTCTCACGCGGAGCCGGGCCAGAGCGGGGCCAGCGGCGATTGGCGAAGATATACAGATGACCACTTAAAGGATCCTCCTTCAACGAGTGGGCGACCAAGTCAGCCAAGCGCTCGAAGCTCTTCCGCAAGTCCGTGTTGCCGGCGGCCAGAAAGACGCGGGTGGCGGGCGTCAACGGGATCATAGCCGGGGCAATAACTGCAACCACATGGCCAGTTCCAGGGCCGTGAAACCGTTACGCACCTCCAACGCAAGGCCGGAAGGGAGCACCAGCCGGTAAGTTGGTCCCGGCGTGGGGTTGGGAAGGAGGTTGGGCAAAGCCACGAACTGGGGTCGATCCGGTGGGGGCGGCCCGACAGACTGCCTGCGCCATTGGTTGAGCGTTGCCACACGGATGCCGACTTGGGTGGCGAACTCCCGCTGACTCAAAGGAGTGTGGCGATAAGCTTGGAGAATCCTTTGGCGGTCGGCGGGAGAAGCGTGCTTGCGAACAGGTTTGGAGATTTGCATGAACCCGAGCTTGCGACCGCCGCGGGAATTTGCCTAGCCGGGGTTGGCAATACGGATACTCACCAATTTGCCCGGGCCGCCCGCCCACCAAGCGGCGGCCACCGCCCCAACCTTGCCCGCCCCGGCGCGCCCAAGGTTCTTGGGCCGTTGGCCGGCCGCCGGACGTTGTTCCCAGACCCGCATATCCGCGGGCACATCCGCCACAAAGCCCAGCCCCTGATCCTCGATCCAATTGAGCAAGCCCTGCTCGCGCCCGTAGCCGCAATCCACCCCCACGTAGTGGAACCTCAACTCATTGACCCGCGCTTCGGTGAGCAATTCCTTGGCCAGATCAATTTTGGTTCGCGGTTGAATTTCGGCGGTAGGAATTCCGGCTTTCAAACACCGTGCGGGGTTGCCCACCCAAGCCTGGGGTAGATAGAGGCGCGCCCCCACCAAGGTGGCGCGGGTCTCGCAGGCCAGGGCGGAGTACACCCCTACCTGGCAATTGTCCACTTTGCCCAGGCGGCCGTTGTATTGGCGGTCCACCCCGGCGGATTGGCCGCCCTTCTTGGTTTGGCGCTCTCATCGATGAGGAGCATCGAATGGGGCCGGCCGCCCAGGTGGTAATTGGCACGCCGCCCCACCCACGCCCAGAGTTGGCTGGTGGACCAGGGACTGTCGGTGAGGAATTGCTGGAGATTCTGATGTTTGGCCGCCGGGAGGGCCTCGGCCATCCGTTCCATATTCTTGGCCGGCAACTGGGTCAGGAGGCCCTGCAAGTAGGTCTCGGCATGGATGGCCCCATGGTGGGTGCCCGTGTCAAAGACGGTGGCGACGGACTTCATAAAGTGTTGAAAGCGGCGCGCGGCGCCCGCGAAAAAGGGTGCGCGTTCATTCTGAAAAAGCCGCCCTGCGGCGGCTGGGTTCGCGATCCAAGTCTGTTCGTTTATCCCGACATGCTGGACGGAGTTTGGCGCGGGGCGGCGAAAAGGACAAGGGACAAGTTAACAATGTAGAATTAAGGTTTGGATGAAGGCCATTTGAATCCGTCTTGCTTCTCCTTGGCAGCCTTGAGCTCCTCAAATGTTCCCACTACAAACCATTCTTCACATGTTCCATTTGAGCCAACTGTTCGAAACGCGATGGAATTAGCTGATCTGTAGCCCGAATCAACAACCGGAATGAAATTGCCGTTTGCATAGCAAGCTTCAGTTAGGTGCCAATCTGTTGTGGGCAAGCTCTCCTTTATGGTGAGCACTCCCGTTTCTGGAACAACCAGGGAAAGTGTGTTGTTCGTCGCCCTAATGGAGATCCCTTCAAAATGCCCACATTGCAGTTTGACTATGCCCCTAAAACCGTTAGGTAAAATAAAGCGTATGGTTTGCTTCCGTGCGCATCCCTCAAGAAGCAAAAAGCACAACATAATTGCGGCTTTAGAAATTAGATTTGGACTTTTCATAGGTTGTTAGCTCCCATAACATCTCGCTGGCACAACAATCCGTCTCTGCGTCCACGGTGAGCGACTTAGGTTTTATGCTGGTCCAGCCCCTAAGATCCCAAAGTCCCGGTCCAGAATAGCTGGAAGAGTCACTACATACGAAGGCTCCATCAGCATACCCCTCATAATCCGGAAACAAATTGTGAGTGCCGGACAGGGTTACTTTAACTTTATTCTTACCAATTACCTTGAAATCGTAGGTAACCGTGTAGTCGCTATTGGGAGTGATCGCGCTTGGGGTAAACGGATAACCACCAGATGGGCTAAAGGTAATGGTCGTCTCACAGGGGCCAACATCTTTGATCACTGGAGCCGGATTTTGAATCTGTGCCTGCTTTTCTTCCGGCTCGCCCCATCCATGCGCAATAGTCCATTTACGACGATGTGACACCCCGGTTCTGCTAGTGCCATATACACTCCCCAACGAAGATTTGCCAATCATCGTGCTCTCAATACTGCCATAACTAAAGAGCCGAGCGTTGGCGGCATTCTTGTCAAATTGCCCCAAACCTCGTCCGTCAGTTTCAAACTGGGTAAACAGGCTGAACGGTTCATCGAGCCATAGTCCACTATTACCATTTATGAAAGCATCGAAAGCAAAATCAATTGGTCGCTTGCCCGCCGGATCGACAAGATTTATGGCATCCCATTTAACAAATCCATAGAGGGCTAAGCCGCCATGTTCCGCCGCCGGATCACGCCCTAGCCATCTTCCACTCCCAACCTCATAATAGCGATAGGAGTAATTAAGCAGTGCACTTTCCTCATCCTGATATTTGGAGGAGAATCGGATCGGGTTAAACTTTGATAGCGCCCCTGCGGAGTACAGAAGTTGACCTGACGCATTGTATTCATAGTTGGCCTTGATTGTTCCCGCAAGGGCATCTGAAAGGGTGGATACATTTCCGCTTCCGTCGTATACTGCAAAGGCTGTCGAGGGCTGCACCAGGCAATTTGCAAATGTTAACAAACCACCCACACCGCAAGCGCCGTCCAACGATCTGCTCAAATCCAAACCCCACATATATGATCGAACCACGGCAATGTTCGTCGCGTTCAATTCATCCACCAAATTCCACCCGTCATATACGAAGCTCTCCGCCAGATTGGTGGTCCAAGAGGAGCCGTTGTAAGCTTCCACCGTCTTCGACACACGGCGCCACTTGGGATCATACCCAAAGGTCAACCGCAGCTTGGAGGCCGTCGGCGCATTCGTCAGGCTGGCCATTTGGATCAGACGATTTTCCGCATCCCAATGGTACGTCCAGCGACCATCTTGCGTCAGATTGCCGTCGTAATCGTAACTAAAGCTCTCTGGCGTTTGTTGAAGGAACTCATTGCCCGTGACCGTGGCGACCAGATCGGTGGTGGAACTGCTGTGCGCCACCGCCAGATTCGTGATGGACTGCCACACAGCCGCGCTGGTGTTTGTTAGCGCCAACGTCGCCTCGTAGAACGTGCCATTGCGGTAGGTGGGTTGATTGTTCACCGTTACCGTGGCATTGGTTACCGCGGAACCCAGAATATCCACCGCGCCGGGCACCGTGCGGTTCGTGTACTGGTTGTTCAGATTCGCGCCATACGTCGAAGTGCGCAGGTTGTTTCCATACTGATCCCCGCCCACCGTGGTGCTCGTTCGGTTGCCGATATTGTCGAATGCGTAGCCAAACTGCTCGCCCGGAACCGGGACGTCGGTGTTGAAATACTTCACTCCAGACGTCACCTGCCCGAGGGCGTCGTATCCATACAACCAATACGAGCCATCGGCGTTGGTGACCGCGGTCCGCTGGTTGGCGTTGTTGTACGCATACGCGAACGAGATCACTGGGGACGCCGACGGCGTCGAAGCGATTTGCGTCAACCGGTTCAGGTAATCGTATGTCTTGGTCGTCGTCATGCGCCACGCGCCCGCGTTAGTGAAGTGAATCTCGCTCACCAGCGGCGAATAGGCAAGGAAAGAATACGTAGCCGAATTCGTGCCATCCGAGATCGTGCCCATCCGGGAAGCGGCGTCGAAATTGTTCGTTGCCACCGTTTGGCGGACTCCGCCGTACAAGGTGACCAAGTTGGTCCGGCGCAGCAGCGCATCGTAGCCATTCGTCACCGCCCAGCCGTTCAGGGGTCCGTTGGTGTACGCCTCGATTAGGACGCTTCCGGCATCGTTGAGGGTGAAGGCCGTCACCGAGGTGCCGTTGGTGATGCCGGTTTGGCGGCCCAGGCGGTCGTACGCATAGCCCACCGCCGGCGTGGTCCCGTCGCTGTAGGTGGTGGTCTTCACTTCACCCGCGGCGTTGTAAGCGTAGGTGGTCACAATGCCGCGCGCCCATGTCCGCGTGTTGAGGCGGCCGGCGCTGGTATACGTGTAGGAGGGGCCATTGGTCGGGGAACCGGGATACGATTTTCCGAACAACCAGCCGCGATAAGGGTCGTAGGCCCATGTGGTCACCCTTGCGCCCGTCGCCGCCGCAAAATTCGCCCAATTCGTCATGGTGGTCATCCGCCCTTGTGCGTCGTAACCGTATCCCACAGGGTATTGGCGCGATCCATACGTCTGCTGGATTTGGCCCAACGGCGTGTACATATTGGTTACCCAGGTGGCGTCCGGCAATTGGACGGCCACCAAACGCCCGGACACGTCAAAGAAATTGCTTGTCACCTGCGAGCCAATTCCGCCGGCTGGCGGTGGCGTCGCGTTGGCAGCGACCTGATCGGCCAAGTTGTAGTAGTTGGTGCTCGTTCCGTTCCGCGCATCGGTCGTTGTGCTCAATCGGCCATGGGCATCGTAAGCATAACTTGTGCCACTCAATTGCCCAAGCGTTGTGTTGGTGGTCACGGTGGAAAGCATTTGGCCGTATTGATAGGTCGCAATGGACTGGGTCCCGTCAGGGGCG
>CAIYZC010000189.1 GCA_903930565.1 uncultured Pedosphaera sp. | reverse complement strand
CGTAGCTTGTGTTTGTCCGACAACAACAGACACAAATCAACGAATGAACTATCATCATCATAAGCAGGCCGCCTTGGCGGCCGGGATGCTGGCTTCGGTGGCGCTGGCCGGGACGGCAACCGCCCAAACCACCGACCCGCTATTGAACGCGCTCATTAAGAAGGGCGTATTGACGGAAAAAGAAGCGAAGGAAGTCCAAACCGAGGTCAAGGACGCGAGCGAATCACCTTCGGCGCCGAAGTACCTGCTGGTCAACTCCGCGCTCAAAAACGTGGAATTGTTCGGCGATGTGCGCTTGCGCTACGAATACCGCACGGCCCAGACGGCTTCGACCTTGTCCAACGGCGACAGCCTGGCGCGGGACCGTTTTCGCTACGCCCTGCGGTTCGGGATTCGGGGCGAGGCGTTCGACGACTTTTATTATGGCATCCGCTTGGAGACTTCCGCCAACCCGCGCTCCACGTGGGTGACCTTTGGCGGTGAAAAGATTTCCGCCACCACGGCGGTGGCCACCAGCGCGGCCAGCGCGGGTCCGTCCGGCAAGAACGACGACACCATCGGAGTCGGCCTGGCTTATGCCGGTTGGCGGCCCACGGATTGGCTGGACGTCACCTTGGGCAAAATGATGAATCCGCTGTACACCACCAGCATGACGTGGGATCCGGATATCACCCCGGAGGGGGCGGCGGAGCATTTCAAATTCAAGCGGGGTGATCTGGAACTGTTCGCCAATTTTGGCCAGTTTGTTTACCAGGACTTGGATTATGACAATCCCATCGGCGCCGGGAACAACCAGTCGGACACCTTCCTCCTGGCCTGGCAATTAGGTGCAAAGTACGATTTCAGCAAGGATGTGTCGGCCAAAATCGGACCGGCCCTCTACAACTACACGAGCCACGGACAGAACTCCGGTTTCAACGCGGCGTTTGTCGGCCAGGGGAGCACGGGCGGGCTGAATTACACCGGGGCCAGCAACCCTAACTTCGCGGCGAATCAAACCGGCATCAACGACCTGTTGATCTTGGACATTCCTGCCCAGATCGATTTCAAGGTTGGCAAGTTTAACGCCCGGGTTTTTGGTGATTTCGCCATCAACTTGGACGGCGGCGCCCGCGCCCGCGCGGCCCTGCTCCATGAAAACGACACGGCCGGCATCCAACCCATCACGGGCGGGGCGCAAACCGGTCAAACCAAGGCCTACATGGGCGGGTTTGCCATCGGCAATGTCGATCTCGTCAACGGCGCGCATCCCAAGAAAAACTCTTGGGAATTCCGCTCGTATTGGCAGCACATTGAACAGTACTCGTTGGATGTGAACTTGACGGACTCGGACTTCATGGAAGGCCGCGGCAACTTGGAAGGCGTTTTTGCGGCGGTGGCCTATTGCCCCGCCAACAACGTGATCACCACCGTGCGCTACGGCTATGCCGATCGCATTGACAAGAATCTGGGCACCGGCGGCAGCAATCTTGATCTGCCGACGATCAATCCGGCGACGAAATACCAGCTCCTGCAATTGGATCTGGCCTTTAAATTCTAACCCCTGGCGGGTCCGCGAGCCGCTGCTCCCGGACCCGCAATTTCCGCTTCCAATACAAACCTTATGAAAAAGTTGATTTTATCGGTTGGACTGCTGGCCACGAGTTTGGCCTTCGCGGTCACGAGCCAGGCTGCGGACATCACCGTGAAAGGTTCCGACACGCTCGTCGTGCTGGCGCAATGGTGGGCCGAAGTGTACATGGGCAAGCACCCGGAAGTGAAAATCCAGGTGACCGGCGGCGGGTCGGGGGTGGGTTTCGCCGCGTTGCAGAACCAGACCACGGACATCGCGGACGCCTCGCGCCCGATCAAGCCCAAAGAAAAAGCGGATTGCATCAAAGCCTTCAAAAAAGTCCCCACCGAATACAAAGTGGCGGTGGACGGTCTGTCCGTTTTTGTGAACGCGGGCAACTCGGTGAAGGAGCTCTCGCTGGAGCAACTGGCCGGCATTTTCACCGGGGCCATCACCAATTGGAAGGAAGTCGGCGGTGCCGACGCGGCCATCACGGTGTACAGCCGCGAAAACAGCTCCGGCACCTATGAGTTCTTCAAGGAACACGTCCTGAAGGGCAAGGATTTCGCGGCCAGCGCGCAGACCATGCAGGGCACGGCGCTGCTCCTGCAATCCGTCGCCAAGGACAAGCGCGGCATCGGCTACGGCGGGGCCGCCTATGGCGCCGGTGCCCGGGCCATTGGCGTCAAGAAGGACGCGGCCAGCCCGGCCGTGGAACCGAATGAAACCACGGTTTTGAACCAGACCTATCCGATCTGGCGGTATTTGTACAACTACGTCAACCCGGCTTTGGACAAGGACGCCATCCACGCCTATCTGGAATGGATCCGCGGGGCCGAGGGCCCGAAGATTGTGAAGGACGTGGGGTATTACGCTTTGCCTGGCGATTTGCAGGCGAAATGAGTCGAAACGCGCACCCCGGGCGGCGGCTGACGCCGCCCGGGAGGTTTCGGCCCGGCCGGAGGGTTTGGCCGGGATGAACTAGGACGGCGGGCGGAAGCGAAGCGGTGGCCGCCACCAAAAGCTTCCGCGACCGTCCCTTTTGATTTAATCTGACCCTATGGCCCCCCGCGGCAACGAAAGCAAACACAGTATTGGTTGGATGGGAATCCAACGGGGACACCGCGCCCATCCAGTGGAGTGGCTGGTGGAGAAGGGGAT
>CAIYZC010000188.1 GCA_903930565.1 uncultured Pedosphaera sp. | reverse complement strand
GATCGGGCGCGAGGCGTCCGCGATGTCCGTGGTCTGGTTCTGCAACGCGGCGAAACCCACCCCCGACCCGCCGCCGGTCACCTGGATTTTCACTTCCGGATGCTTGCCCATGTATACTTCGGCCCACTTTTGCGCCAGCACGACGAGCGTGTCGGAACCTTTCACGGTGATGTCCGCGGCTTTGCTCGTGACCGCGAAGGCCAAACTCGTGGCCAGCAGTCCAACCGATAAAATCAACTTTTTCATAAGGTTTATTTTGGAAGGGGAAAATGTGGGTCCGGGAGCAGCGACTCCCGAACCCGTTTTGGTTTAGAATTTTAGCGTAAAATCCAGTTGCAAGATCTGGTACTTGGTCGCCGGATTGATGGTCGGCAAATCCAGATTACTGCCGCCGGTGCCCAAGTTTTTGTCAATGCGATCGGCGTAGCCGTAGCGCACGGTGGTGATGGCGTTGTTCGCGAGGGAATAGGCCACCGCCGCATAAACGCCTTCCAAATTGCCACGGCCTTCCATGAAGTCCGAGTCAATCAAGTTCACGTCCAAGGCGTATTGCTCAATGTGCTGCCAGTAGGTGCGCACTTCCCAAGAGCCCTTCTTGGGATGCTGACCATTGACGAGATCCACGTTCCCAATGGCGAAACCAACTTGGTAGGCCTTGGTCTGATCGGTTTGCGCCCCGCCCTTGATGGGCTGAACGCCGGCCGTGTCGTTTTCGTGAAGGTAGGCTTGCCGAGCCCGGTCGCCGCCGTCCAAATTGATGGCGAAATCACCGAACACGCGGGCCGGATATTTGCCAATTTTGAAGTCGATCTGGGCGGGGATGTCCAAAATCAGGAGGTCGTTGATCGCCGTCTGATTGGCGGCAAAGTTGGGCGCGCTGGTGCTGGTGAAATTCAAGCCTCCCGTGCTGCCCTGGCCGACAAACACGCTGTTGAAGCCCGAATTTTGACCATGGCCGGTGTAATTGTAGAGAGTCGTGGCAAATTTGGCGGAAATGTCCTTGTTGACGTTGTACTTCGCTCCCAACTGCCAGGCCAAAAGGAAGGCATCGCTGGGATTGGCGCTGCCGCCAATGGGATTATCGGCATCCACATCCTGATAAACGAATTGCCCGAAGTTGCCGAAGAGCTCAAAATCACCCTGGGTAAATTTCAAATGTTCCGCGGCCCCTTCCGGTGTGAGATCCGGATCCCAGACCATGCAGGTTGTGTAAAGGGGGTTCGCCATTTTGCCCAGGGTGATGTCCAGCCAATCCGTCGGCCGCCAACCCGCATACGCCAAACCGACCGCGATGGTGTCGTCATTCTTCCCAAACGGACCGGCGCTGGCCGCGCTGGTCGCAGTGTTCGCGGCGGAGATTTTCTCGCCGCCAAAGGTCACCCAAGTGGAGCGCGGGTTGGCCGAGGTTTCCAAGCGCAGGCCATAATAAAAGTTGTCGAATGCCTCGCCCTTGATGCCGAGCCGAAAGGCGTAGCGGAACCGCTCCCGGGCCAGCGTGTCGCCTGAGGAGGTCGAGGCCGAAGTCGCCGCGCTACGATATTCATACCGCGTGCGCACGTCCCCGAATAATTCCACGTTCTTGAGCGCGGAGTTTACCAGCAGGTACTTCGGCGCCGAAGGTGATTCGCTCGCGTCCTTGACCTCGGTTTGGACTTCCTTCGCCTCTTTTTCCGTCAAAACGCCCTTTTTAATGAGCGCGTTCAAAAGCGGGTCGGTGGTTTGGGCGGTTGCCGTCCCGGCCAGCGCCACCGAAGCCAGCATCCCGGCCGCCAAGGCGGCCTGCTTATGATGATGATAGTTCATTCGTTGATTTGTGTCTGTTGTTGTCGGACAAACACAAGCTACG
>CAIYZC010000187.1 GCA_903930565.1 uncultured Pedosphaera sp. | reverse complement strand
GACCAGGAATCCCAAACCGACCTGGTGACTTGGCTCAACGGCCTGCCCGAAGTCCAAGCCCGCCTCGCCGCCTATGGCCACACCACCCCCATCACCCAGCAAAACCTCTCCCAATGGAAACAAGGCGGCTACCAGGACTGGCTCCAGCGCCAAGCCGATGTCGCCGTCCTCCGCCGCACCCGCGACACCGCCGAGGAACTCGAACTCGTTTCCTCTGCGCCCAACGGGGCGCCCGGCCTGGGATTACTCGACGACCTCGCCACCCTGCTCACCACCGAGGTCGCCCGCCTCCTCGATCAACCCCTCCTCGACCTGGCCTCCGCCCTGGCCGATCCCGATTCCAATCCCGATCCCGCCGTTCCCGAACCGGACCCCGGCGCCCAACTGGACCTGCTCCTCCGCGCCGCCAACACCCTGACCCAACTGCAACGCGGCGACGCCGCCCACGACCAACTCCGCGCCCAAGTCGCGGTCTTCGACGCCAAAGAGGAGGAGGGCCTCGAAGACCGGTTCATTGCCTACGCCCAACGCCAGGAAATCAAAACCGTGTTCCGCGGCCCGCCCCTGAGCCGGGAGGCGGAGTACCTGTTCAAGTGGCAGCAACTGGAGGGCGATTACATTTACGACCGGGAACAGGGCAAGATCGTGCATGTCCAAGACGCGTGGATGAACGCGCGGCGGATTTACGCCGAGAGCTTCGAGTTTCCGTGGGACGGCCCGGCCGAGCCGCCCAAAATGCCTTGGATTCCGATGCCGTGGGAGGACGACTGGCCGGCCTACGCCGCCGGCCGCGTGGCCGAACTCCGCGCCCGGAACCTGGAAGTGCCCGAATCCCTGATCACCCCATCCGTGAAGGGTCCGAACGCCTACCTCTCCACCGCCCCGCCCGCGGAAGTCCTAAAAATCGCCACCGAACCGGCCGCGCCCGCCGAATCGCTGGAGGCTTCCTGGCCGCCGCCGCGCCCGCCGTTCCGTAAAGAACCCGGGGAAATTCCGGACCCTGACCGACTCGTCCCGTCCGGAGCAGCCGGCAATTTGAGTGACAAATCGTGCAGGGTCACCCCCGACGCCCCGCTCCCCCCACCGATACCCTGATCGCGCCGTTCGGCCCGTTGTTTCCGACCCATGTGGGTCCCATGCGACCTATCGGACCTATGCGACCCATTCCCCCGCTTTCGCCCGCTCCCCGACAAAGGGTAGCGGGCATCGCTCTTTGACATCCTACTTGGGACCGCCGGCATCCCTGCCGGCTTTCCCTCCTTTGGCCCGCTTCCCCTCGGGGTGGGGTAGCGGGCCACCGGCGCAATCATTGTCCTACGCACCCACCCAAGGCCAGCCAGGCACCCGCCCCAATCTCCATCTTCAAATCATGTCCATCATGTAAATCATGTCAAAATTGGCCTTTCCCTTTGGGGCCCCCTTCGCGGCTCCGCGGCTTCGCGCGAGCTTCCGGTCCCAAGTCTTACGCACTCACCGAAGGCCCGTCGCGCATTTGCCCACAAAACAGCGGCCAAAACCATACCCAACCCCACGCGCCATCGGTTCCCGGTCATCCGCCCGCGCGCCAGCGTTGTGGAGTGCGGAATGAAGTTCCG
>CAIYZC010000186.1 GCA_903930565.1 uncultured Pedosphaera sp. | reverse complement strand
GGTCGCCAAAGGGCTGCCGCAGACGGCGCTGGCGGAACTGGAGCCGATCTATCAAGGGGCGTTGCGGGATAAAGCGTATCCCGAGGCCGTGAAGGCCTTGGGGCGGCGGATCGTGTTGGAGGGCGGGGTGGCGGGGCGCTCGGCGGAGGAATTGATCACGCGTTTGCAGGCGGAGTTGCCCAAAGCACCCAAGGAAATGCGGCCGGTGTTGGATACCCTGTTGGCCGATTGGTATTGGCGGTATTTCCAAGAAAACCGCTGGCGGTTCATGCAGCGGACGGCGACGGCGGAAGCGCCGGGGAAGGATTTCAAAACGTGGGACCTGCCGCGGTTGTTTGCGGAAATTGACCGGCAATTCCGCCAGGCGTTGTCCGGGGCCGACGAGTTGAAGCGCATTCCCATCGCGCAGTATGACGCGCTGTTTCCGAAGGGAACCCTACCGGACCAGGTCCGGCCGACGTTGTATGATTTCATCGCCCAAGAGGCCCTGCGGTTTTACACGTCCGGGGAGCAGGCGGCGGCCAAGCCGGAGGATGCCTTCGAGGTGGCGGCGGACAGTCCGGCGTTGGGAACGGTGGCGGAATTCCTCGCGTGGAAACTGCCGGCGGGGGAGGCCGATGCGCCGGGATTAAGGGCGCTGCAATTGTATCAGGACGTGCTCCGGTTTCATCTCCGGGACGCCGACCCGGCGGCCTTGTGGGACGCCGATCTCGGGCGCTTGCGGTTTGCCTACAGTGTGGCCAATGGGGAGGAAAAGGAGGCGCGGTACGCGGCGGCGTTGACGGCCTTCGTGACGCGGTGCGACGGGCGGGAGCCGGCCCCGGCCGCGCTGGCAATGCTGGCGGGGATGCGGGAGCAGGCGGGGGATCTCTTGCAGGCCCATCGCTGGGCGGAGCTGGGGGCCAAGGGGGCGGCGACGAGCGCCGGGGCGGCGGAATGCCGGAACCTGTTGGTGCGATTGGAGCTGAAGGATTTGAACGTCAGCACGGAGGGCGTGTGGAACGGGGCGGACACGCAAATCCAGGTGGGCTACCGCAACTTGGGGCGCGTGTACTTTCGCTTGGTGGCGGGGGATTGGAAACTGTATCTCCAGCGCAATCACAGCCGCCCGGAAAACCTGAGCGACGCCGACAAGCGGCCGTTGCTTTCCGCCAAGCCGGTGGCGGCCTGGACCGCGCCGTTGACCGGGACCAATGACTACGCGTCGCACACTTTGAAGCTGCCCGTGCCGACCGGGATCAAGCCGGGCTTTTATTTTCTGTTGGCCAGTCCGAGCGAGGATTTCGTGGGGCAGGATCATCCGGTGACCTATGCCGACGTGTGGGTGAGCGACCTGGCTCTGGTGCTGCGACCGCGGGCCGGGCGGTTGGAGGGCTTGGTGCTGGAGGCGCGTTCCGGGGAACCCCTGGCGGGCGCGCGGGTGGAGGCGTGGCATTTGGACAATCAAGGCAACCGCGTGCCCGAAACGCCCATGGTCACGGATGCGGACGGGTTCTTTGCTTTCAGCGCGGGCGCGGAGCGCAGCTATGTGTTGCGGGCGACGCACCAGGGCCGCGAACTGGCGACCGGGGATCAATCGGTCTGGCCCGTTCCCGAGCGGCCGCGTTCGGAGGATCGGACCGTCTTGTTCCCCGACCGGGCCATTTACCGGCCGGGCCAAACGATCCAATACAAGGGCATTTGCCTGCGCTTGGACCCGGAGCAGGACAACTACTCCGTATTGCCCCGCCGCGAGGTCACGGTGGTGTTCCATGATGGCAATGGCAAGGAGATCGAGCGCCAGCAGCGGACGGTGAATGATTTTGGTTCGTTCGCGGGCAGCTTCACGGCGCCGCGGGATCGGTTGGCGGGCCGCATGTTGATCGAGATCTTGGTCGGACCGCCCGGGCAGACCATGGTGCAGGTGGAGGAATACAAGCGGCCGAAATTCGTGACCACCTTGGACGCCCCGGCGGCGGGGGCGAAATTGGGCGAGAAGACCACGGTCACCGGCCATGCGCTGGGCTACACGGGCGCGGCGGTGGACGGGGCCCGGGTCGCCTACCACGTTCGGCGCGAGGCTTCCTTCCCGGTGTGGAGCCGGTATTTTGGCGGCGGTTGGCCGGGGGCGCCCGGCGGGCAGGAGTTGGCGCACGGCACGACGACCACCGGGCCGGACGGAACCTTCCAAATCACCTTCTTCGCGCGGCCGGATGCGGCGATTTCCGCCCAGGAGGAGCCGGTGTTCACCTATCACGTGACGGCGGATGTGACGGACGCCGCCGGGGAAACCCGCTCGGGCGAGACCTTGGTGCGGGCGGGGTACACGGCGCTGCAAGCGGAGTTGACCATCGGGGACTGGCAGACGGCGACGCAGGCGGTGAAAGTGGTGGTGGCAACCAAGACCCTGGATGGAACGGGGCAGACCGCGGAGGGGACGCTGCGGATTTACCCCGTGAAAGAACCCGCCGCGGTGCCGCGGGCCGGGCTGCGGGTGGAGAACCCCGGCTATGGCGGGCGGTTTGGTTATCGTCGGCCGGGGAATTTCATGCCCCTCGAACCGGCCCCCAAAGTGGAGGAGGAATTGCCCGTGGGGCCGCCGGTGGTGACGCAGGGCACGGTGACGGATGCGGGCGGGCGGAAGGAAATCGGCGTGCAACTCGCCCCGGGGCGGTACCGGGCGACCTGGGAAACGCAGGATCGGTTCGGCAAGCCGGTGACCGCGCGGGCGTCCTTCATGGTGATGGATCCGCGGGAACGGCGTTTGGCGGCGAAGGTGCCGCAATATCTGGGCGCGCCGGCGTGGTCGCTGGAGCCGGGACAGGAGCTGGCCGCTGTTTGGGGGACGGGTTATGGGGAAGGGCGCGCGTTCATCGAAGTGGAACATCGGAACCGGATCATTCAACGATATTGGACCCCGAAAGGCGTGACGCAAACGGGCATCCGGCAGGCGGTGTCGGAGGCCATGCG
>CAIYZC010000185.1 GCA_903930565.1 uncultured Pedosphaera sp. | reverse complement strand
GCGGCCCGGCCCACCCGCACCATGGGCGTTGCCGTGATCAGAATTTTCCAGGCCATGGCGCGGGCTGTCGTTTAGGGGGTGAGCGCCTTCAAACGCATGGCCGCGGCTTGCGCGGGCCGCCAGAACCAGCCCTTGGGATCCCAGGCGCGGGCGTACGTGTAGGGCAGGGCCAGGGCATAGGCCGCCTTGGCCTCGGCGGGGTGGCCCAGCTTTTCGGCGCACAAGCCTTTCAGGAAGTGGCTGGTGGCCACATCATTCAAGGCGGCGTTGGCGTCAATCGCCGCTCGGGTGGCGTCGTCCACGGGGCCGTCCGGCAGCGGTTTGCCGATTTTTTCCAGCCCCGCTTCCAGAATCTGCGCCAACGGTCCGTACTCACTCGTGCAGTGGTCCGCCAGGGCCATGGCTTCCTCCAACCGCCCGGCGTTGAAGGCCGCCCAAATGCCGGCGAGTTGCTCCCGGCTGTCCGCGTAGTGTTTGGCGCCGCCGGCCGCCGGGGCCGGCCGGGCGGGGGACGGCGATTGCGGCGCGGCGCAGCCCGGCCCAAACCCGCCCAAAGCCGCCAGCAGACCAACCGTCAGACCGCATGCACCCAGCTGCTTCCGAATCATCATAAAAATTGTTTATCCATCCGCGAATCCCGGCACTTCGCATCTTCCCGGGTTGAAGCAGGCCAAAACCTATCCCCTGCCGGAAGGCATGCAAGTTTAATTGCGGCTTTTAGTTGCGCACCGTCACCGTCGTGAGCGCCAGCAACGCCGGCACCCCGCGGTCGTGCTCCGCGCCGGGGACCAAATCCACCGAGGCGATGGGAACTCCGGGTCGGGGGTTGTTCCATTGCAGGGAGTACACCGCCGCGTTTCCCTGATGGTCGGCGAAGGGGGCGGTCCAGGCCAGTTGCGCGCCCGGCAGGGAGCGGGGCGCGGTTTGGCGGAAATCATCCACTTCCCCTTCGGCGCGCACCGGCACCCGGGCCGTTTGGCCGTCGGCGTAATGAATGACATACTGCGCGATTTCGCAGGCCTTGTTCTCCGCCCGTTCCCGGTCGTCCCGCGGTCGGCTTATTTTGGCGGTATGCAGGAAGAACAATGCGTCGGCGGATTGTTGCACACTGATGTTCGTGATGGCGGCGGGCAGGTTTCCCGGTACACCGCCACCACCAAGCATGAGGACTTGCGGCACGGGGGAGGTGGCGAGTTCGTAAAGTTGGAATTTCACGCCGGCCAGCACTTGCTCGCCGGTGGGCAAATCCTTGAGCGTGTGGTTGCCGGGGCCGAAGCCGCCGCGCTCGTCCTTGTAGGTCGTGGCCCGGGTGTGCAGGTCCACGGGATTGGCCTTGAGATTCCCCCCGGCGATCACCGTGCGCCCGCCCGCAAACGGCGCGTGCAGGTTGCGCAAGAGCGTCGCGAGGATGGTCAGTTTCTTCTGCCGGTTCTGCGCCACGGCTTCGTGTTCCGGCCAGTTCAAGTCGCATAAGAGCACGCCCCCGGCGCCCTTCGCGTAGTAAACCAACGCGCCGATGTTCAGCAGCGGTTTCACCGTGGCCCGCCATTCGGCCGACCGCGCGACTTTCAGGTATATGTTGTCGATGCCGATGTTGGCGGCTTTGGCGGGATCGACCTGCCAGGACACCAGTTCCAACGTCACCCGCCGCGCGGGTTGCGGCGGGTCGATGGCGAAGGTTTGCGCCTCGCCATTCGGCGCCAGCGCGTACTCCCGGCGGTTCCGGCCGTCGAAGCTCAACGCAATCTTGGTCGTCGGGTTGTAATTCACCGAGGGATCATGCGTGTATTCCACGATGGTCTCCGGCTGCGGCAGGTCGATCTGGATGAAGAACGGTTTCCCGTCGCGGGGGTGGGGGAAGTCGATGATCAACGGCCACCCGTCGGAGCCGACGAAACCGTTCACAATCTTGTCGTAGCTGGGAAAATCGCTTTTCGCGAAGGGCGCCAGATCCTCCAGGTCCACCACGTAACCGAACGTGTCGGCCGCCACGTATTCATCCGCGTTCCACGCGAACATCCGCTGCCCGGAAAGTTGCACCATGTCGCCCGTGGTCAAACCGGCGGTGAGCGAATGGCGCACGGGCGGGAAGGTGACGCGCTCGCGGGTGAAGGGGCGCAGGACGTGCGGCACCCCCACAATGCGGTTGAAATCCGCCAGGCCTTCGGGTGTCAACCCGGCCAGCACCAGCGTCCCGCGGCGCGCCAGGAATTTCTCCAGCGCCGCCGGTTGGGCGGCCAGTTCCCGCAGGTTGGCCGGCGTTGCCGTCACGAAGGCGATCCGCCGGGCCGGATCCCCCACCGCGGCGAGGGGCGTCGGCGCGTTGCTGAATTGCAGGCCGGTCTCCGCGGCCGCCGCGGCCCAGGGGCCGTTGCCCAGCACCGCGGCCACTTCCGCGCGTTCGGGATGATAGTCGGTCGCGCCCGCGAGCAGGTTCACCACGAGTTGGCGGGCGACGGCGTTGGCGCCCAACCGCCGGCCGACGTCCAGTTGGCAGAGGTACAGCACCCCGGGCCCCGCGGGCATTTCGACCAAGGCGGAATGCGCCAGGCGCGGCCCGCACTGCACGAGGCTCTTGGCGCCGCGGGCCGGCTTCAAGTACGCCCGGCGGTACACCAAGTGCGCCGGCGCCGTTGACCCGGCGGGTTCCTCCGGACCCCACGTGAAAAAGTCGCGATCTTGCAGGCCGGCCAGCGCGGGATGCGCGGCATCCTCCACGAAGGCGGTGCGCCCTTCATCGGCCGGAATCGCGGTGCCGAAATCATCCTTCCGAAAGGGGGGCGCCGGTTCCAAGGACGCCGGCAGGGCCTGGTATTGCAGTGGATGCGTCTGGTCGAGCACGATCACCACGCGGCCCGCGGCGGCCTGCACCGCCAGGGCCGTGCTGCTCTGGTCGGCCTCGGTCAGCGCGTCGCGGCCCACCAGTAGGATTTTGACGGCGGCGGGCAGCGACCCCGGCCCGGTCACCGGCGTGAACGCCACCCCCAACTCCCGGAGCCACGCGCTGGTTTCGCCCGCGGGATCCCAGACGGCCAGCGCCCCCGCCGCGAGCTTCGGCGCCTTCACCGGCGGCAATACCCAAACGGTCTTGGTGTCCCGGAACACCTCGCGTCCGCCCGCGCTCACCGTGAGCCGCAGTTCGCCTTCCTGGCGGCTGGTCACGCTGGGCAATGGCAGGTCCTCGGCGAATTTGAGCGCCGTTCCCGGGGCGACGGTATGCGTGGTGGTTCGGTGGAAGGTCTCCTTGCCGCCCAGCATGAAACGCCGCTCGAAGGTCAGCGGCTCCGGGTGCTCCGTGTCGTTGAACAAGCCGTACGTGCGCGGCACCGTGGCGCCCCCGCCGAAGGTCCAGTCCCACTGCCGCACCAGCGCGGCCCGGGGCGCGTTGGCCACCCACTGGCCGGGGCCCCCGTCCGCCCCCAGCCAAAGGTGCCAGCCCGCGTAGTGCCCGCCCCAGCGGTAGCCTTCCATGAGCATCCGGTAGCAAACCGTCACCGCCCCCCGCGCCGCCGCCTTGCCTTGGAAGGCGATTTCCCCGCCCCACCTCGCGTAATCGGCGGGGTTGATGCCCGTGGCGAAAAAGTCCTCCCCGATGAACCGCGGGCGTTGCTGGTCCCAGCGCCAGCGGCCGCGGCCCCCGCCCTCCACGAACGGTTCATACGCCAGGTCCGGGTACCGGTTGTCCAGCGTGGCGACATAATGGTCGCCCTGCACCCCCAGCGTGTTCTTGCGCGTCGCCCCGCCGCCGTCGGACATCACCGGCCGCGTCGGGTCCGCGGCGCGCACCGCCGCGTGCGTCCGCGTGATCTCCTCCTCATACCGGTCCATGTTCGGCGAGTTGCCCAGCAGATTGATCAAATTGATGTAGGCGAATTCGTTTTCCAAGGACCAGATTTGAATGCTGGGATGATTCCGTTCCCCGCGCACCTGCGCGACGCATTGCTCGCGCCAATTGCGCATGAGCGCCAGTTTCAACTCCGAGCCGCCCTGCTGCCGCCGGGTTTCGGGATCGCCCTCGCTGAACTGGCTGCCGATGGTTTCGCCGTCCAGTGTGGTGTTGCGGCGGACCACCACGCCGTGGCGGTCGCAAAACTCCAGCGCGGCGGGCGGTTCGAGGCCGAGCCAGCGGAAGTCGTGCCCGGCCTGGCCCGCCGTCGACAAGCGCGTCGTGCGCTGGTCGGTGTGCCGATAGGCCGCCAGCCACGCCTCCGGCGAGCGCTCCTCGCCGATCAAGTCCGCCCACAAATGCCACACCACGCCGTTCAAAGTGAACTGCGTGCCCGCCACCCCCCACTCCCGGTAGCCGAACAACGTCTCGCGCGTGTCCGCCGCGGCCGCGCCCGCCACCGCCACCGTGGTGCGCAGCCGGTACAAGTGCGGCGCGTCGGGCCACCACAGTTGGAGGTTCTCCGCGGGGGCGGACAGTTCGATCACGTTCGTGCCGCCCGCCGGCGCGGTGAACGGCTGCGGCGGAAAAACCGCGCGGGTTTCCCCGGAGGCGTCCTCCACCGCCTCCCAACGGATTTCCCCCGCCACCGCCGTCGCCCCGGGATTGCTCACCGTGACCTCCGCGCCCAACCGGTGCGCCGCGACCGCCGGTTTCACAAACACGTCCGCCACCGCCACTGGCCCGCCCGCCGCCACCAGCACGGGCGTGGCCAGAATGCCGGATTGCGGGCAGTTCCAGACCGGGTAATCCAAATCCTGGAAGCCTTCGTGGAACCAGGCCACGGGAAAGTTGAAGGTCTTGCGCAGCTTCAGCGGCCGCGCCGGGTCGGCGCTGCGGCCGTACCACGCATCCCGGATGCCCACCTGGATTTCATTCGTCATCCCGGCGCGCAACCCGGGGGTGATGTCCACCTCGAAGGGCGCGAAGGGATTCCGGCTGAAGCCGCAGTACACGCCGTTGACGAAAATCGTCGTGTTCAAGTTGTTGCCGGGAAATTCGAGCCGGCAGGCCCGGCCCGCGAACTCCGCCGGCACCGCCACCCGGGTGCGGTACCAGACCCGGTGCGCGAATCGCAGCTCGGGTCGCAGCTCTCCCTTGTCCCCCGGTACCGCGATGGCGTGCCAAAAGGCTTGCTTGGGCAGTTCACGGATCGGCTCGGCCACCTCGCCGGGCATTTGTTCGTCGTCCCGCCCGATTTCCCAAGCGCCGTCCAGGCGCACGCTGGACCGCGTCCCCGGCGCCGCGGCGGGCAGATGGAAAACGTGGGCTGTCGCGGCCCGGTCGGCGTCGTCGCGCCCGCTTTCGTCGGGCGGTATTTGCCGTTCGGCGCGAAGGGCCCGGCCGTCAGGCACAAGGCGTCCGAGGCGTACAGCAGGCGTCCCCATTGCCCTTTGGCGTCGCGGACTTTGGCCAGCCGGATTTCCAAATGATGTTCCCCGGCCGTGAGTTCGGCGGCGCCCAGCTTCAGCCACGCCACCTCCATCCAGAAACCCAATTCCACCAAGTCGGTGGTGAGCTCCTCGGGGGCGGCCGTCTGCCAGGCCTGGGCGTCCACCCGCCATTCAAACGCCGAGCGCGCGAATTCAAAGCCCACCCGGTTCCAAATTTCATAGCGGGCGGCCCGGGCGCATTGGAAAGCGTAGTCCAGCCGCACCCCTTCGGCGGGCACCCCGGCCTCCACCTTGTCGGCGTCCACGCTGACCTGCAGCCACTGGCCGCCGGCCAGCAGGTGCGGGCGGCCGGCGTCATTCCGCCCCGCCGCAAAGGTGGTGCGCGCCGCTTCCCCCTCCAGCCAAATGAAGCCCGGGGGCGTGCCGGCCGCGGGCGGTTCCGCCGCTTGTGCCGCGG
>CAIYZC010000184.1 GCA_903930565.1 uncultured Pedosphaera sp. | reverse complement strand
TTTACCGAGCAGAGCCCAAAAAGCTGGGCGGCCAAAGAAAAGCCACCCTTGGAAGGTCCGGGTGCCACCTGCTTCCAGGTCGCGCTCCCTGCCACGCCGTGAGCTCCGCTGGCTCCTCCCCTACCTGGCTTCCCACTGGATGATCCAAACCCGCGTCGGTCCCAAGTTCATGCCCTACGAATCAGAGGCTCCAGACTCTGGCCGCTCTGACCGCGGATGGCGCACTCAGTCCAAGCAAGGGGCGGTCTCAAATCCTTTTCCCTTGGCCGCCTTCGCGGCGGAAGCGCCCTCGCGCAAGACCAGCCCTCTCCGCCGTTTGAGATTGGCAATTCCCGCGGAATTTGGGGTCCCGGAAACGGTGGCACCCGAACTTTTTGACAAACGGCCATCCCGGTTTACTCTTTATGGTGCCAAAATCATTCCGTTTGGATAACCCGCTCACTTCAGCCAGCACTTCATGAGAATCTCCAGCGTACCTTTCCTCCTGGCCGCACTGGTCTGCCTCATGCCCCGCGTTTGGGCGATGGGACCGGGTTTTATTACCGATGCGGAATTCGCCCAATTTCCCATCATTGTTGTGGCCCGCTGGACTGGGGTTAATTTCAAGGGGCACCTCCGTCATGAAGCAAACTCGATCACGGCCATGGAGTTTTTCACCGATTTGGAGATCCTGCGCGTGCTCAAAGGCGACGTTTCGACGGGAACCAACCAAATCAAACTCGGTTGGGGCATCGTTTGGGAAGACGACGGCCATTATCTATCCAGTGGCACCTCGTCTTATTTCCGAGGCGAGGTGGCGGATGTGACCCAGCCGAATCTTTGGTTCCTGCAGCGCAGCACGAGCTGGGACAACCACAACCCCACCAATTATCTCTCGATCAGCCATTATCGCGCGATCCAGCCCTTGGTTCTGGAACCCTTTTTTCAGAGCCTCAACTCGGCGCAACCAGAAATCCTGGCCCCCCAATTGCTGCACTCCAGCGAGCCTTTGGTGGTGCAGCGGGTGTTACGTTACGTTTGTGGCGAAACGATTCCGTCACTCGACCCGGATGACTCCTCGTTCTATACCGGGCCCGCCCGACCGGGCAAACTGCTGGTGGAGCAGGCGGAGGCGGTAAGAGGCCTCCTTGGGCAAACCACCCATCAGGAATTGCGGGCCACCGCCGCAGTAGTTTATTCGCGACTGGCGGGGGCGGCCGGCAACTCCGTGCTCCGCCAATTGCTTCAAGATCCGGATCCCGGCGTCCGAACCGCCGCCGTCGTACTGTTGGCGCGCCAACGGGATGAACCTTCCCTTCCTTGGTTCACCGCGGCGGTCGCAGGTATTCGGAACGGCGACGACGCCCGCAATCTAGTCCGAGCCCTGGCGGATTGGGGCGATGTCCGGTTGGTGCCCGCCTTGATCTCCTTCCTCCGGCGGGAAAATGTTGAGACGGGTTATGAATACGACTTTTTTAACGCCGCGCTGCTGGCCCAAAAATCACTGACGCTGATAACGGGGCACCAGTTTCCCAACGAAGTGGAATCCTCCCGGCGCGCTTGGGAGAGCGTGACCGGCATCTCCGACCGCGCGGCACGCAAGCGGGCCTTGGACCGGCTGCAAACCGACGATCCGTTTCCGTTGGAGGCCGAGGTCGTGGGAGACGGTACCACCAATGCGGCAATCCGCTTGACCAACCACTCCAAGCGGGAGGTGATCGTCACGCGAAAGCCGGATCGGATTGAACAATCCTGGATCCGATCTCTTGCGTACTGGTTTGAATATCCAGGAGGTAGCGATACGGGATTCGTCGTCCTCACGACGGGGGCGTCCATGCAATTTCCGGTCGAGCTATCCCCGAAATACCTGCGAGCCGAAGTGGACAACCGCAAATTGACGTTGGTGTTTGTCAATAATGGCAGCCGCTCTAACCTGCACGCTTGGTTCGGATTCGTGGAAGCTCATTTTGGCAAACACTGGACGGAGGCAGGGTATGAGGCCAAGCCCGGCAGCGAGCAGTAAAGATCCCCCCGCAGGTCGCTACCCGCCATTTTGGCAACGCCCAACTTTCCGCCTTGGCGGGCTTCGCACCAGATCTCCCCCCCGGTTGGTTTTAGATTGGCGGGGGCGGCGCGTTCGGGAAGGATGCGGGCGTGACGAATCGCGGCGGGCGGGGTCCAACGGGTGCCGGTTGAATCTTCGCTGAAACCTTTTGCCGGGTGGGGCGTATTCAGAGCAGATGGCGGTGCGGGCGGAACACGAATGAAGCAGAGCCAAAACATTTTGCGGGCGGGCGGCGGAATCCGGAAGGGCGCCGGCGCGTGAACGCATCGCCGTGGATCATTGAGACCGAGGGCCTGACCAAGCGGTTCGGCTTGCAGC
>CAIYZC010000183.1 GCA_903930565.1 uncultured Pedosphaera sp. | reverse complement strand
GGCGACATCGGCTGGTGCCGCGATCCTTACACCACGCCCTCCAGCCTGCGTTACGCGACGAAGGGTCAGGCGGAGTTTCAAGAACCGGTTTGGCGCGAAAGTTGGTTCCCGGACGCTTTCGCCGGCACCATGGGGGAGCTGTTGTGCGCGCTGGAGGAAGGCCGCGAACCCGCGATCAGCGGCCGCGACAACCTGGCCACCATGGGTTTGGTGGATGCCGCCTACCGCAGCGCGGAAACCCACCAAGCGGTCGCGGCGCCGGCCGTCGGTTGGGGGGAGGGATGAGCCCGGGAGCGTCCCCGCTCCGGCCGGACGGAGCGGGGACAATTTGCAAATTTGACCGACTGAACGGCCTAGTCCGAACTAACCCTGTTTTAATTGCGCGATGAATTCGCGCAAGGCCGGGCTGAGCACCTTGTGTTTCTTGTAAATTCCTGCCAGCGGCCGGTAGAATTCTCCATCCTCCAACTGCACGTGAGCCAAGGTCTTGCTGGACATTTCCTGCTGGATGGCACCGAGCGGCACCACCGACACCCCGGCGTCGATTTCCACGGCGCGTTTCACCGTCTCGATGTTGTCGAACTCCATCACGTGGCGCACTTCCACCCCGTGGTCTTTCAAGATCTTGTCCAGCGCTTTGCGCGTCGGAATGTCCGGCTCGAAGCCGATGAAATTCTGCCCCGCCAGCGCCTTGAGCTTCACCGCTTTGAGCCGCGCGAAGGGATGCTGCGGATGGCAGATGAGCACGAGCGGATCCTTGCGCAACGGAATGGTCTCCAGCTTCGCGTCGCGCGTCGGATAAGCGACCAAACCCAGATCAACCACATTGCTCAGCACGTCCTCGTACACCTGGTTCGCGCGCTGGTATTCCACATGCACGTTCACCTTCGGATAGGTCTTCAGGAAACCCTTGATGTACGGGGGCAGATCGTGGAGCCCGATGCTGTAAATGGTGGCCACGCGGATGGTGCCGGAGATGACCTCCTTGATCTCCTGGATCTTGCCCTGCATCGCCTGGTACTTGTGCATGATCTGCTGGCTGTATTCGTACAGCACCTGGCCTTCGCGGGTCAGTCGGAACTTCTTTTTACTCCGCTCAATCAAGAGGGCGTCAAATTGCTTTTCCAGGGCGCTGATCTGCTGACTCACCGCCGACTGCGTTACATTATTGATCTGAGCGGCCTTGGTGAAACTCTCCGTTTCGGCGAGGTCGCAAAACACTTTAAGGCTCTCGATTTGCATAAGCGCCGGTAATTGTGTTGGAATTCGACAGAACGGTCAACAAAACTTGCCGAAATCGGGGAAAGTATTTATCGTCCCGCCGCCGCCCCCGTCGCCCGACCGTATGCTTCCGCGAAGCGGGTCAACAGGCCGCCCGCCTGCAATCGCACGCGCTCCGCGGTGGCCAACACCTCGGCGTGCGAGAGCCCGCCCCGGCCCCGCCCCGCGGCGGGATTGGTGATGCACGACACCCCCGCGACACGCAGCCCGCAATGGCGCGCCGCAATCGCCTCCGGCACCGTGCTCATCCCGACCGCGTCCGCCCCCCACCGCGCGAAGGCCCGAATCTCCGCCGGCGTCTCGTAGCTTGGCCCCGGCACGGCCAGATACACTCCCGTGTGCCAGCGTGCCCCCGCCGCCCGCGCCGCCCGCGCCAGCATCCGCCGCAGCCCGGGATCATACGCCTCGGTCAAATCGATGAACCGCGGGCATCCCGGCCACTCGGGTCCACGCAACGGGTTCTCCCCCAGGAAATTGATGTGGTCGCGCAGGCCCATGAAGTCGCCCGGCCGGAATTTGCGGTTGATGCCCCCGGCCGCGTTGGTGAGCACCAAGTCGCGCACCCCGAGCGCGGCGAGCACGCGCACGCCAAAAGTCACCGCTGCCAGGGAATGGCCTTCGTAATAATGGCTGCGCCCGCTCAGCACCACCACCGGCGTGCCGCCCAGCATGCCGACCAACAGCTTGCCCGCGTGCCCGCTCACCCCCACGGGTGGGAATCCCGGCAATTGGTCGTAGCCGATCTCGGCTTCCACCTGCAGGTCCGCCAGGGCGGCTTGGAACCCGCTCCCCAACACGAGCCCCAAGGCCGGTCGCCGGGCCGTCATTCGGAACACCTGCCGCGCGGCCCGCTCGGGGTGCAAACTCTGCTTCATCGCCTATTTCGCCGGCTTGATTTATTTGCGTTCTGCTCTACGCTGCCTTTCTTTAACGTATTTATGGAATTAGACAACGATCAAATCCGCCGGTACTCGCGCCACCTGATCCTTCCCGAGGTGGGCCTGGCCGGGCAAAAGAAAATCTGCGGGACCAGCGTCCTGTGCATCGGTGCCGGCGGCCTCGGCTCACCCATCGCCATGTACCTCGCCGCCGCCGGCGTCGGCCGCATCGGCATCGTGGATTTTGACACCGTTGATTATTCCAACCTCCAGCGCCAGATCATCCACGCCACCGCCGATGTCGGCCGCCCCAAGGCGGATTCGGCCCGCGAGACCATCCTTGGCATCAACCCCACCTGCGAGGTCGTGATCCACAACACGATGATCACCAGCGAGAACGCCTTGGAGATCATCGCCCCCTACGACATCGTCGTGGACGGCACCGACAATTTCCCCACGCGTTACCTCACCAACGACGCCTGCGTGCTCCTGAAGAAGCCGAATGTCTACGGCTCCATCTTCCGCTTCGAAGGCCAGGCCAGCGTGTTCGCCCCCCATCTGGGCGGCCCCTGCTACCGCTGCCTCTACCCCGAGCCGCCCCCGCCCGGCATGGTCCCCAGCTGCGCCGAAGGCGGCGTCCTCGGCGTGCTCCCCGGCATCATTGGTTGCATCCAGGCCACGGAAATCCTCAAGCTCGCCCTCGGCCGCGGCACCTCCCTCGTCGGCCGGCTCCTGCTCTTCAACGCCCTGGACATGAAGTTCCGCGAGCTCAAGCTCCGCCGCGATCCCCAATGCCCCATCTGCGGCGACCACCCCACCATCACGGGCCTCATTGATTACCAGCAATTCTGCGGCATCCCCGCCGCCCCCGCGCACCCCGTCGCCAATCCGGACGAAGTCACCGTCCAGGAAATGAAGCGCGCCTTGGAGCACCCGGAACTCGGCATCCACGTCTTGGATGTCCGCGATCCCGACGAATACGAAATCGCCCATGTCAAAGGCGTCCCCCAGATTCCCTTGGGTGACCTGCCCCGGCGCTTCACCGAACTCAACCCCAACCAGCAGATTTACCTGCATTGCAAAGGCGGCGTGCGTTCGATGAAAGCCCTCAACTTCCTCCGCGAACAAGGCTTCAAATACCTCAAGAGCGTCAAAGGCGGCATCAATGCCTGGTCGGATGAAATCGACTCCTCCATCCCCAAATACTAACCCTCCCCCACCCCGAACTCCTGTTTTCGACTCCCGCGACCTGACATGACCCCCACCGTTTTGAAAATCGCCGCCCTCGCCGGGGACGGCATCGGCCCCGAAGTGATGCGCGAAGCCATCCAAGTGCTCCGCGTCGTCGGCCAAAAATTCCAGCTCACCGTTCAAATCACCGAAGCGCCCGTCGGCTGGGCCGGCATCGACGCCGCCGGCCAGGCGCTCCCGGACGCCACCCTCGCCCTCTGCCGCGCCTCGGATTGCATCCTCTTCGGCTCCGTCGGTCTGCCCGACCGCGATCCGACGATCCCCAAGGAGCAACGCCCGGAACGCGCCGCCCTCCTGCGGCTGCGCAAGGAGTTTGGCCTTTTCGCCAACCTCCGCCCCGTCAAACTGCCCCGTGAACTGGCCCACGCCTGCCCCCTCACTCCGGAGCGCCAGGGCACGGGGATCGACATCCTCGTCGTCCGCGAACTCACCGGCGGCATGTACTTCGGCCAGCCCAAGAAGACCGAACCCCTGGGCGACGCCGCCGGCGGCTTCCGCGCCATCGACACCATGGTGTACACCACCCCGGAGATTGAGCGCATCGCCCACGTCGCCTTCCGCACCGCCCAGTTGCGCCGCAAAAAACTGACCAGCATCGACAAGGCCAACGTTCTCGAAAACGGTGTCCTCTGGCGCGAGGTCGTCACGCGCGTGGCCAAAGCCTATCCCGATGTGGCCCTGGACCACATGTTCGTGGACAACGGCGCCATGCAGCTCGTGTTGCGCCCCACCCAGTTCGACGTGCTCCTCTGCGAAAACATGTTCGGCGACATCCTCAGCGATGAGGCCGCCGCCTTGGCCGGGTCCCTGGGCATGTTGCCCAGCGCCAGCCTGGGCGCCGCCACCGGGGACCGCGTGTTTGGCTTCTACGAACCCGCCGGCGGCACCGCCCCGGACATCGCCGGCAAAAACCTGGCGAACCCCATCGCGCAAATTCTCTCCGCCGCGCTCCTGCTCCGCCACAGCTTCGGCCTGCATGACGCCGCGGCCGCCATCGAAAATGCGGTCGCCGCCGTCATCGCCGCCGGCCTCCGCACCGGCGACATCTTCAGCCCCACCGAACCCGGCGCCCGCCGTGTCGGCACCCGCGAAATGGGCGCCGCCATCGCCGCCGCGATCTGATTCCTGCGTCCCCCCCCAATCACCACCCGCCGGTGGTCGTTTTTCGACCAGGGCGGGTTTTGCTTTGTCCACCAACACCGGGGTGCCAGCCGTTGGCCCCGTCGCCTACCGGTCACACAACCGCCCGGCAGCTTTGTGGCGTGCGGAAGGAAGTTCCGCTCTCGGACGGGCGTGACGGTTTCTCCAGCCAAGCACCACGGAGCGGATCAAGGCCCACTGGGAATTCGGCTTTTGCATTGCCCCGCTTTCCCGGCTCGGGGATGTTGGCGCCATGGCGTTGCACGTGTTGCTGGTTCCGGACAAATTCAAAGGCACCCTGACCGCCGCCGCGGCGGCCGCGGCGATGGCGGAGGGGTGGGCGCAGGCTCGTCCCGATGATGTCCTGGAGCTCCTGCCTATGAGCGACGGCGGGGACGGCTTCGGGGAGGTCATGGGGACGGCGCTGGGCGCCACCGCGCGGCGCGTGGCCACGGTGGATTCCGTCGGTCAAAACTGCCAGGCGCTCTGGTGGTATGCAGCGCCGTCAAGGACGGCGGTGATCGAAGCCGCGCAGATCAACGGCCTGGCGAATCTGCCCAAGAATCCACCCCATCCGTTCGACCGCGATACTTTCGGCCTCGGCGCGGCCATCCTGGCCGCGGTGGAAGCGGGGGCAGAGCGGTGCTCGGTCGGCATCGGCGGCAGCTCCACCAACGATGCCGGCTTCGGCATGGCGCGGGCGCTGGGTTGGCGTTTTTTGGACGCCGCCGAACAACCCATCCTGCGTTGGCCGGATTTGACCCGACTGGTGCGGATCGCCGCGTCGGAGCGGAGGGAATGGTTCCCCAAGTTGGTCGTGGCGGTGGACGTGGCCAATCCGCTGCTCGGCGAGCGGGGTTGCACGCGCATCTACGGCCCCCAGAAAGGACTGCACGCCCCCGATTGGCCGGCCGCGGAAGCGGCGTTGAGCCGGTTGGCCGAGGTGGCCCGGACGACGTTCGGACGGGATTACGCGGCCGAACCGGGCGCGGGTGCGGCGGGCGGCTTGGGCTTCGGCTTCCGCGCCTTCTTGGGGGCGCGCTTGGAACCTGGCTTCGACATTTTCGCGGACCACGCCGGCCTGGCCCGACGGATGATGGGCAAGGACCTCGTGATCACCGGCGAAGGCGCCATCGATGCATCGACCCTCATGGGCAAAGGCGTGGGCCAAGTGGCGCTCTGGGCCAAGCAACGCGGCCTCCCCTGTGTTGGCTTGGCCGGAGTGGTCACCGCCCGCGACCCCGCCCGCGGCGGGTTCACCGTGGCGCGTGGTTGCGTGGAGCTAACGACATCCCAAGAGGCGATGACCAACCCCGCGCACTGGCTCACCGAACTGGCCCGGCTCACGGCGACGGATTATTGCGCGCCCAAAACCTGAGCTCGGCCGACCCCCCGGGGGTATTCTTCGGCGCGCCGGCAGCTTGGAGGGCCCTGAAAGCAAACGCTCGGCACCGCTTTCGAACCCTCCCCGCCACCCGCGGCCCAACATCGCCCGCCCCGCCCCCCGCCACATAAGCTTGCCGCGCCAGCAGCGCCACGCTAGCCTCCGCCCATGAATTTGGAAGACCATCTGGGTGATATTTTGCGCAAGGCGCGCACGGCGGCGAAAGTGGAGTTGGCGGCGGCGGCGAAAGCGGCCGGCTTGAGCCCGGACGAATTGACCGCGCTGGAAACCAGTGGCACCTCAGCCAAACGCCCAAACCTCCCGGCCCTGGCCGCCCTCCTCGGTCTGCACCCCGCCAAATTGGAAGCCATCGCCAAAGGCTGGCTGCCCTCCGAAAAGGATTTGAGCACCTGGCGCGAACTGCGCGTCCTCTCCACCGAGCAGCACGGCATGGCCGTGAATTGCTACCTGATCTGGGATGAAATCACCCGCGAAGCGGCCCTGTTCGACACCGGTTGGACGGCCGAACCCGCCCTCGCTGCGATCGCGGAAAACAAGCTGGATTTGCTGCACCTCTTCATCACCCACACCCACGAGGATCACATTGCGGGGATGGCCGTGCTGCGGGAGAAGTTCCCCAAACTTCGCGTCCACACCGCCTCGAAGAACGCTCCGCCCCAGCAACGCATCCGGCCGAATGACTTCATCCACCTGGGCAGCCTGCGCGTCACCAACCGGGAAACTCCCGGCCACGCGGAGGATGGCGTGACGTATGTGGTGGGCAATTGGGCCGAAGACGCGCCGTTCGTGGCGTTTGTGGGGGACGCGATTTTTGCCGGCTCCATCGGCTCCGGCAAGCAGTCGTGGGATTTGGCCAAGCAGAAGATCCGCGAGCAAATCTTCACCCTGCCCCCGGAAACGCTGATCTGCCCGGGCCACGGCCCCCTCACCACCGTGGCAGAGGAAAAGGCGTCGAACCCGTTCTTCGCCTAAGGTTGGCAGGCGGCGGAAACTACGGGCAACCCGGTGGGTTGCCCGCGCGCGCATCACCGTCGCGCGGGTCCGGCGAGGAGGAACTTCCGCCCCACCAGGTACAGCACCACCGTAATCGCCGCAAACGGCAGCAACGCCAGGGCGTCCGACCATGGCCCGGCGTAAAACGGATTGAAACTGGAGGACCAAGTCTCCAACCGGGCGTCGAAACCCGTCGTCACCCCCTGAACAATGGCCTGCGTGATGCCCGCGATCGCGCCGCCGGCGATGTAACCGCTCGCCAGCAACACGCCGGGGCTTTTATCGCTCTCCGCCGCGATCTGGTCCATGGTGAGGTCGTGTTCCCGCAAGGAATGCCGCAGGTGCCGGTCCACCAGCCAGCGGATCATGCCCCCCACCAACACCGGGGCGGAGGATGAAATCGGCAGGTAAACCCCCACGGCAAACGCCAGCGAAGGAATGCCCGACAGCTCCAACACCAGGGCGATCATCACCCCGAACATCACCAGGGTCCACGGCAGTTTGCGATCCAGAATGCCCTTGATGATGTAAGACATCAGCACGGCCTTGGGCGCGGTGAACTTCTGAGGTTTGACGTCGTTCCATTCTTGGTAGGAACCATTGATGCCGGGGTCCACCCAGTACGCCGCGGCGCCAGCCTCATCGACGAGGTAGCGTCCGGCGGGGCCGCCGGCGTCATCCAGCTTGTGCCACACGCTGTATTCCTTGGGGTCCGCGACGGCGGCTTTGCCGCTGAGTTTTTCCGACGCGGCGTACCGCGCGTCCGCCGGGGCATGCAAGCCGGGGGCGGCCTTGGCGGCCGGAATGTAAAGCGTTCCCTGTTTGTTCAATTGCAGCAGAATGGACCCGAGCACCAAAGCCGAAGCGGCCGCGCCGATCAAAATGGCGATTTGCTGGTATTTCGGCGTGGCGCCCAGCAGGTAACCCGTTTTCAAGTCCTGGGACGTGGAGCCGCCATTGGAGGCCGCGATGCAGACGATGCCGCCAACCGATAGCGCCGTGACGTAGTAATCCGGTCCGGTCCAACCGATGAGCACAAAGATCAGGCAGGTGAGCAGCAGCGTCGCCACCGTCATGCCGGAAATGGGGTTTGACGAGGATCCAATTTCGCCCGTGAGCCGGGAGGAAACCGTCACGAACAGGAAACCGAACACCACGATCAAAATCGCCCCGAGCAGGTTCATGTGCAGCGAGGGGGCAAACAAGATCGACAGCACCAGCGCCACGCAACCGCCCGCGACGAACTTCATGGACAAATCTTGGTCGGTCCGGAGGAAATTGGCGCGCGCGTTGCCCGCGACCGCGCCGAAATCGGCCAACCCGGCGCGGATGCCGCGCAGGATGGTCGGGCCGGAGCGCAGCAGGCTGATGATCCCGCCCGCCGCGACCGCCCCGGCGCCGATGTAGAGGATGTATTTGCCCCGGATGTCCCCCGGACTCATGTCCTTGATCGGAATCGTGCCGGGGGCCAGCGGACCGGGCAGGCCCGCCCCGAAGAACTTAATCATCGGGATGAGCAGCAAATAAGAAAGCACGCCGCCGGCCATCATGATCGAGGCGATGCGCGGCCCAATGACATAACCGACGCCCAGCAACTCGGGCGAGATTTCAGCCGCCACCGAACCGGCCGTGAGGGGTGCGCCAAAGATTTTTTCGGGCGTGTCCTTCCACAGCTTGAAGGCGCGCATAGCCGCGCCATAGGCCAAGCCGATGCCGAAACCGGCAAAAATGGTGCGGCCGCTGGTGTCGGAGGCGTCGCCCCCCCGCATCGCACTCAAGCGGCGGGCCTCGGCTTGCGCGGCGACGGAGGCCTGGGCGCGGGATTCGGCGTTCGCCCCCGCTTTCAGCACTTCCGCGCAAGCCGTGCCCTCGGGATACTTCAGAATGCCATGCTGCTGCACGATCAAGGCGCGGCGCAGCGGGATCATCATCAAAATGCCCAGCAGGCCGCCGAGCAGGGCGACGAGCATGACCCGGGCGATCTCCAGATCGAACCCCAAGATCATGATGGCGGGCATCGTCACCCCGATGCCGAAAGCGATGGATTCGCCGGCGGACCCGGCGGTTTGCACAATGTTGTGCTCCAGAATGGTGGCGTCCTTGGCAAAACCCAGGCGCGAGGCGGCCCGAAAGAGGGCGAGGGAGATGACCGCGACGGGAATGGAAGCACTGACCGTGATGCCAACCTTGAGCACCAAATAAAGCGAGGAAGCACCAAAGACCACCCCCAGGAGGGCGCCGAGAATCACCGCGCGGGCCGAAAATTCGGGCATCCGCACCGCCGCCGGGATATAGGAATGCAACCCCGGCCCGGAGGGCGGGGGGGTAGACGGTTCGCTGGCCATATGACTGGGGACGGGGCCGGGCGGAACGTAAAAACGACACCCACTACCGGCACCACACCGGGCGGGCGTTGCTGCTCACCCGACCGCCCCGTTTGGCGGGGCGGTGGGCGGGCGAAGGGGCTTAGGCGCCCTTGGTAATACCCTTGGCGGCGAGGGCCACCTTGATATTATTCTTTTTGCGCGTCAGGTAAGCTTCGCGACGTTTGCGTTTTTCGTTCTTGTTGTATTGGCGGCCCATAATTCAGTATCGTTGCTAGGCGGGCGCAATGCGCTCGCGAACCGAACTATGACAACTAAACTGGCGCGTATCAACACCTATTTCGCCGCCGCTGTGCTCCTGCTGCTGGTCGCGGCCACCGGCTGCGCTTCCAATCCCAAGAGCAAGGAGGAGAAGGACCGCACCCTCCTCTCCCTGCACCTGCAAACCGATCAGGAGGGCGGCCCCAAAATCAAACACGTCGCCGTTTTCCGCCAGGCCCCGATGTACGTGAACATCGAGTCCGACCCCTACGTGGACTCCGGTTCCATCGAGGGGGCCGCGGTCCTGGACGATGCCGGGGCGTTCTCCATCCAGCTCAAGTTCAACAACCACGGCGCCATGCAATTGGACCAAATGACCAGCGGCAACCACGGCAAACGCGTGATTATCTTCTGCAAATGGGATGACGAAATCCGCTGGATTGGCGCCAAAGTGATCAACCGGCGCTCCTCGGACGGCATCTTCGTGTTCACCCCCGACGCCACCCGGGAGGAAGCCGGCCGCATCGTCCGCGGGCTGAACAATGTGGCGAAAGAACTCAAGAAGAAGGACAAGTTTTGAGCCCGATTTGGTGCCACGGGAGAATCAATCGGAGCATGCGGGCAGGGGGAGGATTTAACTTGCGATCACTGAAAGTGGCGGTCTGGACTGCCGCGGGCTTCGCTCTGGGCGCATCCGCCGAGCGCCTCCAGCTTCCCACCGCCAACCAGGCGCTCTTTGAGCCGGGCGGGGAGGAGCGTTTTTTTGTGGGCACCGTGGGCCAGCCGTGGACCACCGGCACTTTTGGCTGCGTGCGCTCGGAGGGTTGGAAAATCCATGAAGGATTGGATATCCGTTGCCTGCGCCGCGACCGGCACGGGGAGCCGGAGGACCCGGTCATGGCCACCGCCGCGGGCACGGTCATGTACGTCAACCAGAAGTCCGGCTTGTCCAATTACGGGCGGTATGTGGTCCTCCGGCATTTGCTGGAGGGCATGGAAGTGTATTCCCTGTACGCCCATTTGCAGAGCGTGGCCGAAGGCCTGCACCACGGGCAGGAAGTGCGCGCCGGGGAAGTGATCGCCACCATGGGCCGCTCCACCAACACGCGCGAAGGCATTTCCAAGGACCGCGCGCACGTCCACTTCGAACTGGACCTCATCATGAACGACCGGTTCGCCGACTGGCACCGCAAAAACCTCCCCGGCCAGCGCAACGACCACGGTGATTGGAACGGCCAGAACCTCAACGGTCTGGATCCGCGCCTCATCCTGCTCGAACAACAAAAACTCGGCGCGCAGTTCAGCCTGGTCCGGTTCATTCGTTCCGAGCCGGAATTGTGCCGCGTCCAAGTGCGGGCGACCAATTTTCCCTTTTTGCGCCGCTGCCCCGCCTTGGTGCGCCGCAATCCGGTTGCGGAACGCGCGGGCGTCGCGGGCTATGAGATCGCGTTGGATTACAACGCGGTCCCGATCGACCTCATCCCCCGGTCCGCCGAGGAACTGCGGGGCCCGGGAAAATTCACCCTGCTGTCCGTCAATGAAGGCGAGCAAACCCGGCATCCCGCCCGCCGCCTGGTGGCCAAGCGGGGCGCGGGCTGGGAATTGACCACACACGGTTTGAGCACGCTCGACCTGCTGACCTTCTGAGGGCGCAGAAAGGGCTTGAGTTCGCCGGCCGGCCGGCCTAAATCTGGCCGCATGAACCGCCGAAAATTTCTCCAAGTGAGCGCCGCCGGGCTCGCCATGTCCGCCGTGGGCAGTTATGCCGTTGATTTCGCCGACCAAAAGAAGCGCGTCGGCCTGATTGGTTGCGGCTGGTACGGCAAGGCCGACCTGCTCCGCCTCATCCAAGTCGCCCCCGTCGAGGTCGTGTCGCTCTGCGACGTCGACCAGCACATGCTCGGCGAGGCGGCCGACCTCGTCGCCACCCGCCAGCTCTCCAAGAAAAAGCCCCGCACCTACGCCGACTACCGCCTCATGCTCAAGGAAAAGGACCTCGACGTGGTCCTCATCGGCACCCCCGACCACTGGCACGCCCTCGCCATGATCGAGGCCGCCAAATCGGGCGCCGACATCTACTGCCAGAAACCCATCAGCGTGGACGTCGTCGAAGGCCAGGCCATGCTCGCCGCCGCGCGCAAGTACAAGCGCGTCGTCCAGATCGGCACCCAGCGCCGCAGCACGCCGCACCTCATCGAGGCGCGCAAAATCATCCAGGAGGGCCAGCTCGGCAAAATCGCCCTCGTCGAGACCTACTGCTACTACCACATGCGCGACGGCCGCAACCTGCCCGACGGCACGGCGCCCGACTATTTCGACTACGACATGTGGACCGGCCCCGCGCCCCTCCGCCCCTACAACCGCATGGTGCACCCCCGCAGTTGGCGCGCCTTCATGGAGTATGGCAACGGCATCGTCGGCGACATGTGCGTCCACATGTTCGACATGGCCCGCTGGATGATGGATCTCGGCTGGCCCAAGACCATTTCCTCCAGCGGCGGCATCCTGATCGATCCACGCAGCAAGGCCAATATCACCGACACCCAGAGCGCCACCTTCGACTATGGCGATCTCCAAGTCCTCTGGCAGCACCGTTCCTGGGGCCAGGCCAACGATCCCAAATACCCGTGGGGCACCACCTTCTACGGCGAAAAGGGCACCCTCAAGGCCAGTGTCATGGGCTACGATTTCATCCCCAACGGCTCGGGCAAACCGATTCACAAGGATGTCACCTACGAGTTTGACCAGTATCCCGAGGACAAGACGGAGAAGGATTTGGAAACCCACGTCGCCCCCGCCATCCGCGGACACATGCGCGACCTGTTGGCCAACATCGCCACCCGCGGCAAACCCGTGGCCGACATCGAGCAGGGCTACATTTCCACCACCTCCTGCATCCTCGCCAACCTCTCCGCCAAGCTAGGCCGCACCCTCAAATGGGACGCCGCCAAGGGCGAGATCGCCGGCGACCCCGAGGCCAACCTCCTCCTCCGCCGCCCTTACCGCGCCCCCTGGGTCCATCCCGAAGCCGCCACGGTGTAGGGCGCGGGCGGGTTCAAACGTCGCCGGGCTGCAATGCCCGGTGCAGTTGCGCCGCGGTGTCGGGCGACCGCCCCAGCGGCCGCCCATCCAACTCAACCACCTCGACCAACCCGCGGCTGGTAAGGGTGAGGAACACCGCCTGCGCTTGGCGCAACTCCTCCGGTAGGATGCTCATTTCCACCACCGGCCGGCCCAAGCCCGGCGCCAGCGCAAGCAGGCGCGCCCGGGTGATCCCCGGCAGGACGCCGGAACTCAGCGGCGGCGTGCCTAGTTTGCCCTCGGCGAGCCAGAACAAATTCGCCCCCGTGGTTTCCACCGCCCCCCCGGCGGCATCGAGCAGCAGCGCATCCTCCACCCCTGCGGCATCCGCCTCGGCGCGCGCCACCACCTGCAACAACCGGGCCCCGTGCTTCACCCGCGTGAGCGGCCCGTCCGTTGGCAACCGGTATTGCGAGGTGATCAACCGCCACGCCGTCGGCCGGCCCGGCCGGCACTCCGGTGCGGGATGCAGCGTCAGCGCCACCGTCGGCGGCCCCGCGCCGCGGGGATTATAGCCCCGGGGCCCGGGCCCGCGCGAAATCGTCAGCCGCAGCAGGGCCTCTGTGGCGGCGTTCCGGCGGATCAATTCGTCCGCCCAACACCGCAGTTCCGCCCGCCCCGGCACCCCGGCAAACCCCAACCCGGCCGAACCGGTCTCCAGACGCTCCGCGTGCGCCGTCCACCAGCAAAGTTCGCCCCGCGCCACCCGCAGCGTCTCAAACACGCTGTCGCCATAAAGAAAACCACGGTCAAAAATCGAAACCCGAGCTTGGTGCGCGGGCAGGAATTCGCCATTGAGGCAAACGATCGGAAAAGCATCCGTATTTGCTGAAGTCATAAATTAAGCGCGCGCCGATCCCATAAGTCCAACCAGCACAATGGGCACCCCCTGTCGGCTGGGCAGCGCCGCCCCACAACCAGACTGTGATCTCCGTGGAAGTTCATAACTGCGGGGGTTTCGACCGGCGCGGCCCGGGCGGTGCCGGCGTCCCAAACACCTGCGGTTCCTCCAAGCGCCCTTCCATAACCGGACCGGAGTCGGCCAGCAAGGGCGGCAGCCGCAAATAAGTGCGCTGCCAACGCCAACGCCCGCCGCCGGCACCCGCCGGGACCAAGTTGCGTTGCCCCGCCAGACGGCGGAAATTGTATTGCAGCTTCTGCTGCGCGATGAGTTGCGCGATGATGAGCCAGAAGAAAGCCGCCAGCGGATAAATTAGGAAAAAGCCCTCGTTCAGGAACGGCAGCATGGACAACCACAGGACGACGCCAAGGTTTTTGCACACCGCCAGGCTCTCGCGCCCGGAGGAGAGTCCAAACCACATGCCCACCCAAATGAGCGCCCGCAACTCGAGCGCACAGACGAGGGTATAAACCGCCCCGGCAACCACGCACTCAAAGAAGTGCACGCGGTACACCGCAGTGCTCATGGTGACCGCCCCGAAAGCTTCGACTGCGAACAACACCGTCAGCGGCACCGCCACGGAACGGTGCAGGGCGACGATCTGGCCCTGCACCAAGTCATGGAACTTGAGGGGGGTGCAAAGCAACAGTTCCAGCGTGCCCTCGGCCCGCCCGCGGGCGAACAAATGGCAGGCCAGCGCCCCGATCCGCATTTTCACCACCAAATTCACGATCCAGCCAAACCAAATAAAGTTCCAAAAGTAGTCTGGCGCCCGGTAGGCGGGCGCCCTCGCCACACCCCGGTCCATGGCCACGGTGTCGACAATCATGCCGGCAGTCAGCAGCCACAGCAGCACTCCCGGGCCTTGTTCCCGCCGGACCAACCAATTGATGGGATGGATGGCCAGCCACCGCGTCCGACGCTCGGCCCGCTTTTGCGGCGAACCCAACCGCCGGCCAAGTCGACGACCCCACCAATCTGATGGCCGGGACCGCTCGGTGTCCCCGCCTTGACTGAAACGAATGACCACCCAACCGGCGATGGCCAGGAACAGCCAAGCCAAGCCCTGCGAGGCAACCCAGGAGCGGGAATAACCACCCGCTCCGGCCGATTGGTAATTGGTCTCGAACGCGAGTGTAAACGGCTGCCAGGGACTGAACCCGGTCCAAAAGCCCGGCGGCATAACCGCCGGCAAGCCGACGGTCACCAAGAGCAGAGCGGCGGTGAGCCCCATCGCCTGCCGTTCCTCCCGGCACAGCGAAGACACCAGCAACCCCGCCGCCAAACTAAAAAAGAGCGCATTGTACAACGCCAACGCCATCCGCCAATACTCCCCCGGCGTCACCCCGCCCAGCACCAACGCCAACGCGAGAATGGGCAGCAGCGCGAACAAGCCGAACACGGAGGGGAGTGAGCCGGCCGCGAGTTTGCCCAGCACCACGTCGTATCCGCGCAGGTCGGTCAGAAACAGGAGGCCCAGCGTCCCTTCACGGCGCTCCTGGCTCAGGCAATCCGCCGTCTTGCGCACCCCCGCCAGCAGGCAATAGACCAGCAGCATCCAAGAGAGCACCCGGAACATGTCCCCGTAAGCCGGGGCGGAAGTGATCGGGAACGGGTTGCTCACCAACATTCCCGCGGCCACCAAGGCCATAGCGCCGGCCGCCAGCACGCGGTTCCGATAAGTGGTCGGACGGCGCGCCGCCAACCGCAGCTCCCGCTCCACAATCGGCAGGAAACTCATGCGCGCGCCCTCCAGCGAACCCTTCCCCCACCCCTTCTCCCCGCCCGCCACTTCCTCATGCGATGGGCGGGGGGATGCGCGGCGTCTCCGCCGGTTGCTTTCGCGCGGGCGGTGGCGGCGGCGCGCCAAACACCGTCGGTTCCTCCAGGCGCCCTTCCGCGATCCCGCCGGAGTCGGCGAGCAGCGGCGGCAGCCGGGTGTAGGTGCGCTTCCACGTCCATGAGCCGTTGTTTCCGGAGGTCGGAACCGCGGGCGTTAGGAACCGCTGGCCCGCCAGGCGGCGGAAATGATATTGGAGCTTCTGCATGGCCATCGCCTGGCAGATGAGCGGCCAAATCAGGCCCGCCAAGGGGTAAAAAATCATAAAGAAAAAAGTCACCACGAAGACCAGGGGCAACAACAGCACCGCCCCGATCGTCTTGAACACCGCCTGACTCTCCCGCTGGGAGGAAAGGCCGAACCACATCCCCACCCAAACCAGCGCCCGGACATCCAGCACGAAAATCGCCGCATACAGCGCGGCGGCGACCACGCTCAGCGTCCCCGACGTGGCGTCCCACCGGCCGCCGCTCACCACCACCGCCATGCCGACGATGCCCAGGGCTTCCGCCGCCAGCAGAACCGCCAACGGGGCGGCGAAATTTCGGTAAAAGGCGGACACTTGGCCGCGCACCAAGTCATTCAATTTCAGGGGCGTGCAGAGCAACAGTTCCAGCGTGCCCTCGGCCCGGGAACGCGCCAGCAAATGGCAGGCCATGGCGCCCAGCCGCATTTTGACCAAAAAATTCACCGCCATGCTCAGCCAGACGAAGCTCATGAGGTAACCCAACGTCGACGGGGCTCCGACGCCATCCCACCCCGCGGCCAACGCCATGGTCACCGCGGCCGCCAACATCACCCCCGCCAGCAACCACAGCAACACCCCCACCCCTTGGTCCCGGCACACCAGCCAGGTGATGGGCGAGATTTCCAAAAGCCGCGTACGTCGCGCCGCCCGTTTCCGGGGCGAACCGAACCGCCATCGTTCCCAACGCGCCGCCCATTTCGAGGAGCGGACGCGCGCGTCGGCGTCGCCCTGGCGGAAACGGGTCACCAACCCGGCCGCCGCGGCCAGAAACAGCCATGCCAACCCCTGAGTGGCCGCCAAGGCCCGGTAATAATCGCCCGCGCCCGACCGTCGGTAATTGTCATCAAAAGCCAGGCGGAACGCGCGCAACGGGCTGAAGTGCGTCCAGAACCCTGGCGGCAACACCACGGGCACCACGATAAGCAATCCGAGCAACAGGCAGGCGCCCCCCATCGCCTGCCGTTCCTCCCGGCACAGCGCGGAAACCAGCAACCCCGCCGCGAGGCTGACAAAGAGCACGTCGTACAGCGCCAACGCCATCCGCCAATACTCCGCGGGCGCCACGCCGCCCAGCAACAGTGCCAGCGAAAGTATGGGCAGGAGCGCGAACAAGCCGTATACCGACGGCAGCGAGGTGGCCGCGAGCTTGCCCAACACCACGTCGTACCCCCGCAGGTCGGTGAGGAAGAGCAGCCCCAGGGTTCCGTCGCGGCGCTCCTCGCTCAGGCAGTCGGCCGTCTTCCGCACCCCCTCCAGCAGGCAGTACGCGAACAGCGCCCAAGACAGCACCGCAAACATGGCCTCGGTGGGCCGGATGGGCGCGGGCAGGATCAGGCCCAACACCAGCATGGCCATGGCCACCGCCGCCAAGCCGCCCGCCGCGAGCACGCGATTGCGGTATGTCAGCGGCGAACGCGCCGCCACCCGCAATTCCCGGTCCACGATGGGCAGGAAACTCATGCCCGCTCCGTCCTCTCCGCCGGCCACCAACCGGAGCCCTCCGGCGTCCGCAAAAACCGCCGCTCCGCCTGGGTGCGAAATTCCGTGAACAGCTTTTGCCGCGCCCACCCCAGCCACAGGACCGAAGCCAGCAGCTTCAAGGGCAGGATCAGGCCGAAGAGCAACCCCGGCAGCAGGAGCACGTAGGCCGTTACTTTCACTCGTGCCACCGCCTCCTGCCGGCTCGCCAACCCATACCACACCCCCACCCAAGCCGCCGCCAGCAGGTCCAGGGCGAACCCGCCGAACGCCGCCAATCCCGGACCGGGCAGGGGGAACCGGAACACGGACAGCAGCCCCTCCCCATCCGCCGCCAGCCAGAGGCCCCATTGCAAAAGCTCGATCAGGATCAAGGGGGGGACCAACCGGCGCGCCAAGGCTTGGAGCTGACCGGCGACGATTTCATCCACCGTGACCGGCGTGCAGAGCAGGGTTTCCAAGGCGTTGTGCCGGCGGATTTCCGCCAGGCCGTGGCAGGCCGCCATTCCCACCCGCACCTTGAGGATAAAGTTCGCCGCCAGCAGGATCAGCAGGAATTGCCGCGCGCCGCCTGCCGACGGCGCCAGGAGCAAGTCACCCCCTGCCGCCGCCACCAGCAGGAACACCACCGGGAAATACCAACCCGGCCGCTGATTGCGCAGCGCGAGCCAGAGGGCGGGATTGCGGCTCAGCAATTCCGCCCGGCGGCCGCGCGCGGCGGCGGCCGCCGAAGCCCCGGACCCCGGCCCGGCGGCGCTGTCCGCCCCCCGGACGGCGCGCGGTTCCGCCGCCTCCGCAAAATCCCGCACGGCCCAACAGGCGGCGGCCAGAAATACCAGGTTGAGCCCCCCCACCAATAGCAGTGAAATCCAAAAGCTTTCCGGCGCGAACAGATACTCCCCTTCCAGACAACGGTCGAAAGCGTAGAGCGGGCTGGCCAAGGGGAGGAACGGGATGGGCGCTCGCCCCAGCAGCACCGCCACCAACACCAACCAAAAAGCCCCCGCCAGGGCGCGCATTTCCCGCCGACTGCGGGCGGAGACCCACAACCCGGCGCACAGGGAAAAGCCCAGGGCGTTCACCAGCACCAGCGCGGTGCGCACGACTTCACCCATGGTCACCCCGCCGGCCAACAGGGAGTTGGCCAGCACGGGCAGCGTGGCCAGCAGACAGTAAAGGGGGGTCAAGGCCGCCGCGGCCAGTTTGCCCAACACGATGTCGTGCGGGCGCAAGTCGGTGAGGAACAGCAGTCCCAAGGTGCCTTCCCGGCGTTCCTCGCTGATGCAATCGGCCGTGCGACGCAGTCCCTCCACCAAGCACGCCACCAACCCCACCCAGGCCAACGAACGCAACCAGCCGGTGGGCATGCCCGGCCCCAGGCGATTCCCGTGGAGCCGCAGGTACAGCAACACCCCCACCGCCGCCAGCGCCGTGAGCACCCGGCTCCGGTGACCGCCCGCCCGCCGCGCGGCCACGCGCAACTCCCGCTCCACAATCGGCAAAGCATTCATGCGATTCCCCGTGCCATGCCCCGGAACATAACCCATCCCCCCGCCCGCCGGGAGCGAAATCTGGCTTGGTTACGGGTGCTCCCCCAAATCGAACGGATCCGACCGATCGGCCAGAACAGACTGATCTGGCCGCCACCACCCCCACCCCCCGCTTGCATTTTCCGCGCCCCGGGCCATCCTGTGCCCCATGCAAAAGCAGCGCCGCCGCCGCCTCCTGTGGACCGCCTTCGCGGCGCTGGCGCTGCTCTCCCTCCTGCTCTGCCTCCGCCCCGCCCCGGAACCGCGTTTCCAAGGAGCGACCCTGGAGGAATGGTTGGGCTCCTACCATGGCGAGGAAGATGCCGCTTCATTGTTGGCGGTCCGGGAACTGGCAAAAATGCAGGGAACCACGAATGTCTGCTTGCGCTACACACGGCAACTCGTGGTTCGTGAACCTCCCTGGAGTGCCAAGACCTGGGATTGGCTCAACCACCGCCTTCCCAAGGCGTGGCACCATGCCACGGCGCGGGAACGGGGTAATCACGCGCTTGCTTTCTTCGATTTGCTGGGTCCGGAGGCCGCCCCCGCAATCCCCCGGCTCTTCGAATTGTGGCTGGCCCCGGACCGGGACGTGTTTGAGCGGGCTGCAATCGGTATGGCCCTGTTCGCGATCGGTCCCGGGGGCGAGCCCTACATTCCCGAATTGGTTCGGGAATTGGAATCCAGCCGCGACGCAAAACGACGATCGCTCGACTTGCTGGGATTGACGGCCTTCGCCCGCCGACCGGAATTGGCGGTGCCCGCCTTGCTCAGAACCTTGGATGACCCGGATTTGGTAATCGCCCATGGTGCCGTCCTCGCCTTGGGAAAATACGGCACCAATGCGGTGGCCGCTCTACCCCGACTCCGCAAGCTGGCGGAGGATCCCAATTCGCCCGCAGTTCCCCACATGGAAGATTTCCGGCACCTGCGGGACGCCGCCTCGGAGGCGATC
>CAIYZC010000182.1 GCA_903930565.1 uncultured Pedosphaera sp. | reverse complement strand
TTTACGAACTTAACGAAACCGGCGATCCCGGCACGGGCATCACCGCCTGGGAGTACATCGGCGGCCACAACGGGATCTACGGCAACGGGGTGCAGGACGCCAACCCCAGCTACGGCATCTCCGGCCCGCTGCCCGCGAACGGCTTCCCCGGTTTCCCGAACCCGAACGGCGCGGCCCAATTCACCCAATTCGGCGTGAACTCCTTCATCACGCTGCCCGCGCTCAACCTCAACACCAACACCGTCACCATCACCGCGTGGATGAATCCTTCCGGTCCCCAGTTGGCCAACGACGGCGTGGTCTTCTGCCGCAGCGGCACCACCGTCGCCGGCCTCACTTACACCGGCTACCAGGATGCCAACGGGAACTACACGATCGGTTACAACTGGAACAACGACGCGAACACTTACAACTGGAACTCGGGGGTCGCCGTGCCCCAAGGTCAATGGTCCTTCGTCGCCCTCAGTGTCGGGCCCACCAACGCCACCATTTACATCCTCAACGCCAACGGCCTCACCGCCGCCAGCCACGCCTACCCGCACACGAACGCGGCCTTCAACGGCCCCACGCTCATTGGGGCCGATTCGCTGAACGTGGGCACCGGCGCGGGCAACCGGGAGTACAGCGGCGTCTTGGACGACGTCGCCATCTTCAACCAAACCCTGAGCCAAGGGCAGTTGGTGTCGCTGTATACCAACGCCAGCCAGGGCAGCGCCCTGATCCCGCCCACCATCGCGGTGCAGCCGGCCAGCCAGACCGCCTTCGTCGGGCAACCGGTTCAGTTCACGGTCGTGGCGGGCGCCAACCCGGCCCCCGCTTATCAATGGCAGTCCGCCCCCGCGGGCTCCGGACTCTGGGCCAACCTCACCGATGGCGGGACCATCTCCGGCTCGCAAACGGCGACGCTCAGTATCAGCAGCGTTCAACTGGCCAATGCCGCGGACTACCAAGTGCTGGTCTCCAATCCGGCAAACACCGTGACCAGCGCGACGGCCAACCTGGCGGTCAACCCCGATGGCAGTCCGGAAACGATCACCATGGCCGTGCAGCAGGTGGCGGGCAACGACTGGAACAGCGCGGGCGATTGGAGCAACAGCCAATCCGCCCAGCAAACCGCTTACAGTAACCCCGGCAGCACCTTCGAAGTGTTGGTTGGCGCGCGCTTGCGCACGCCCGCCGGCAGCGCCGCGGCGGTCTTCCCGGCCGGCACCATCCTCCAGATCGACGGCAGCGCCGTGTTCTCCAACAATCCCGCCGCGGGCGCCCCGACCGCGGAAATCCGCTTCAAACAACCCGTCTCCGGCTCGACCGTTTTCTTCCCGCACCTGATCATGAACGGCGGCCAGTGGGACAACGGAAATGGCGGCTTGGTCATTGTTCAAGGCCAGGTGGACATCGTGTCGAATACGCCGATCTATGTGGACAGCGGCGGCGGCACGGGCCGCGCGTACCAAATTGATGCCTGGCTCACCGGCAACGCCAGCATTGAGTACCATGACTTCGACGCCTCCCTGTCGGCCAGTCTGAACATCACCGGCACCACGAACACCTATTCCGGCACTTGGAACATCGTCCAAGGCGCGCTGATCGGCAACGGCACGAATTCGTTGGGCACCAACGGCATCGTCATCGGCACCGCCGGGGTGTTGCAAACGACCTACAACATGTACAGCCCGCAAGCGAACATGTATTTGAACGGCCGGATGTTCCTGAATCAGAACGACACCTTCGGGTCCCTGACGGTGGGCACGAACTCACTCGTGCCCGGCACCTACACCGCCGCGCAATTGAACGCGGCCTATCCGACGTACTTCCCCACGAATTGGGCGCCGCTCGTCGGCGCGACCAACTTCACCACCGCTTCCGGCAGCATCACGGTCCTGCGCGGCGCGCCGCCGGTGATCCAAACCCAGCCCGCCGGCGGCACCTATGCGCCCGGCCAATCCGCGATTCTGACGGTGGGCCTGACCGGAGGCCAGCCCTTCACGTACCAATGGATGGGCGGGGTGTCCGGCAGCGGCGTCTTCACCAATCTCGCGGACGGGGCGGGCGTTTCCGGTTCCGGTACCGCCACCCTCACCCTGGGCAATCTGGCTTCGGCCGCCCTCGGCGATTATCTCGTGGTCGCGGCCAACTCCGCCGGCCGCGCCACCAGCGCGGTCGCGACGGTGACGGTACTGACCGCCGGTCCGGCGCAAAACATCACCCTGGGTCTCCAGGAAGCCGGCGGTTTGGATTGGGACAGCACCGGCCAATGGAGCACCGGCTACGGCGCCACCCTCTCCGCCCTCACCTACCCCGGCAGCACGTTTGAAGTGCTCGCAGGCGCCCGCCTGCGCACCCCCCTCAACCCGCTGAGCGCCACCTTCCCCGGCCAGGTGCTGACGATTGATGGCGACGGGGTCTGGAATGTGAATCCCGCCGCGGGCGCCACCATCGGCGAAATCCGCTTCAAGCAGCCCGTCCCGGTGGGCACGGTCGTGTTCCCGAAACTCGTCATGAACGGCGGCCAGTTGGACAACGGCGATGATGGCCTCGTCATCATCGGCGGCGAGATCGATGTGCCCGTCAACGCCCCCATCAACAACGACTCCGCCAACGATCGCGGCTACCAAATCGACGCCGTGCTCAAGGGCGCCGGCAGCATCGAGTACCACGGCTACAACGCCGCCACCCCGCCCACCGTGTTCATTCCGTCCTATCTGGGCAGCCTGAACATCACCGGCACGAACAACACCTATTCCGGCACGTGGAACGTGGTCACCGGCGTGCTCCTGGGCAGCGCCCCGGGCAGCCTCGGCACCAACAGCATCACCGTGACGGCTACCGGCGCCTTGGAAACGGCCTATGACCTGTTCGCCCCCCAAGCCACCCTCACGCTCGACGGGCAGTTGTTCCTGCATCAGAACGACCTGTTCAACGCCGTGGTGATCAACGGCACCCCGCTGGCCCCCGGCCTCTACACTGCGGCCCAATTGAGCGCCACCTACACCAACTTCCCGGCGTCTTGGATCCCGAAGAATGGTTCCTTCTCCGGCGCCGCCTCCGGCACCCTCCGGGTGCTGGGGAGCAACCCGGTGCCCGTCGTGCCGCCCCCCACGCCCGCTTTCAGCAGCGTGCTGCCCAACGGCGCGGGCGGCTTTACCCTCACGTTCCCGACCCAGTCGGGCTCGCTCTATACGGTGCAGTATAAGAACAACCTCACCGACTCCGCCTGGGTTTCCCTCCCGGTGCAACTCGGCACGGGCGGCAGCTTGACCGTCAGCAATAACCCGCCGGCCGGTCAGAACACCCGGTTCTACCGCATCGTGGCGGAATAAGTCGCCAGCCCGGACCCTCGCCGCGGCGCGCACCTTCGGGTGCGCGCCGCCTTTTTTTTGTCACCCGGCGGTCGGCGTTTAGGGCTTGCCGGCCCGCCGGATTTCCATTCTAAAACACGCGATGTTTGACCCGCTTATCGCCATCGTTTTGGGAATTGTTGAAGGGATCACAGAATTCCTGCCCATTTCCTCCACCGGGCATTTGTTGATCACCGAACACTTCGGCCCGGGTTGGAAGCAGTCCGACTTGTTCAACATCGTGATCCAATGCGGGGCCGTGATTGCGGTGCTCCCGCTGTTCCAGAACCGCCTCCGGCAATTCACCAAGGCGCTCACCAATCCCGCCGCCCGGGATTACGCCCTCCAGGTTTTGCTCGCCTTTGTGATCACGGGCGCGGGGGGCTTCCTGATGGAGAAGAAGGGCTTTAAACTCACGGAGAATGTCCATCACATCGCCTGGGCCCTGCTGCTCGGCGGCGTGGCCTTCCTCGCGATTGAATTCTGGTTGCGCGGACGCAAGGCCAACGACCAAATCACTTGGGCCATTGCCGTCGCCGTCGGCTTCGGTCAATTGGTGGCCGCCTATTTTCCCGGCTCCTCCCGCTCCGGCACCACGATCATCCTCTGTTTGATACTGGGGCTGAGCCGGATCGCCGCCACCGAATTCTGCTTCCTGGTCGGCATCCCAACCATGCTGGCGGCGGGCGGCTACAAGATTTTTAAAGCCTTCCACCACCCGGTGCCGGGAACCCCGCCGGAGAACTGGACCATGGTGATCGTTGCCACCCTCATCGCCGCCGTTGTTTCCTTTGTCGCGGTCAAGTGGCTCCTGCGCTACGTCCAATCCCACACTTTCCAAGCCTTCGGTTATTACCGCATTGTCGTGGGGGTTGCGCTGCTGGTGCTGTTCCACGACCAACCCGCGACCCCACCCAAGCAAGGGGCGCGGCCCATTCCCGCCCTGGCCGCCCTGGACCGGCTCCCCTGAGCAACCGGGCGCACCTCGGACTGGTGGGGGCCGTTTCCCGCGTCGTTCATCGCCGGCACCTTCAGCTCACGGTTTCGCCTTCGCCGCGGGTGCCGGTCCCTTGGTGAGCAGAAACGCCATCAGGTGGTTGAAATCCGCCGGCGTCAGCATTTCCCCGAAATTGTCCGGCATCAGGCTCGTTTCGGATTCCCGGCGCTCCACGATGTCCTGCTTGGGCAAGCTCACTTCCTGACCGGCGGCGTTGGCGAGGACCAACAATTCGCCTTCCTCACGCCGGGGGAGGCCGCTGACCACGTCCCCGTTTTTCAGGGTGATGATGTGCGTGCGAAACGCCCGGTCCACGTTCCGGCTCGGATCGAGGACATCCTCCATCAAACGTTCCAAACCACGGCCGCCCACCCCGTCCAATTGCGGCCCGACCAGCCCGCCCCGGCCGTCGATCGTGTGGCACACCGAGCAGACCTTGTTAAACAGTTGGGCGCCCGCGCCCGGATCCCCCGGCGCCTTGGCGTAACCGGCGCGGCGTTCATCGATTAGTTTTTGAACCGTTTCCGAGGCGGGGGTGAGCTTGCCGCTCAGGGCCGCCACCCGTGGCGCCCCGCGTTCCGGCCCGGCGGCGGTCAATTTGTCCTTTACCGTGCGGTTGAGCAGCAGGCTCGGCGCGGCCGCTCCCTCCTCCATGAGGGCCAACAACGTCTCCGCCCCGCCCCGGCTTCCCGCCAGCGCCTGCGCCACCGCCACCTGCGCCCGGAAGGGCGCCATTTGCAGCACCCGGCGCAGCGCCGTCCGCGCGCTTTCGTCCCCGCGCACGGTCAAAGCCCCGATCACTTCTTGATGGACCGCGGGGGCCAGCGCCCCATCGCCGAGCAACGGGGCCAGCGCGCCCGCGATCTCGCCCGGCTCCAGCACCACCAACGCCCGCGCCGCGGCCGCCCGCGTCGCCAAATCCCGGCCGGGCGCGGTGAGCAATTCCCGGAAAGCGGGCGTCAATTCCTTCAACTCCAGCGTGCGCGCGAGCTCCGCCGCCGTCTGCTCCCGGCGGCCATTTTGGTTCGGGGAGAGCGTGGGCCAGGGCACCACGGCCGGCTCGAACCGCCCCACGGCCAGCCAGGCGTACGCCGTGGCTTCATCGCCATCGGTAATCTCAACATACCCGTGTTGGCCCGCGTGCGCGGCCAAATCCCACCGCATCGGCTGCGCCAAATCGTTGCGCGGCGGCGAAGTCTCCGCCAGCAGCGTGCCTTCGGCCGCCCGCAGCCGCACCGAATTCTGATGCTGCAACGGTTGGTTCGGATAGCCGTCATGCCCGGCCAGAAAGAAACGCAGCTCCGCCGGCAAAGGAAACTCCGGTGAACGCAACACTCCCGTCAGCGTCTCCCCGGCCGGCAGGGAGGACAGAAAGGGCGCGGAGCGCACGCCGTCGGCGGAGGGCCGGTCTTGCAACGACCACGGGTTCGCGGATTCCTTCCGGCCAGGCGCCGGCGAGTTGTACCAACCGCCCGCCGCCTCCCGCGCCGCGCGCAACAATTCCGCCGCCAGCGCCGCCCCCCACTCGCGAACGGCCGCCGGGGGCGCCGTCCCGCGCTGCGCCAAACCGTCCTGCACGGACTTGAACAAGCCGTATTGTTGATCCACGTCGTCGGCGAATTTATCGCGGGCGAACGCGGCCAATCGGTCGATCTCCGATGCGGGCACATACCGCGCCGCATGCCGCAGGTACCGCGCCAGCGTGGCTTGGGGCTCGGCATACCGGGCGCAATGCCGGACCAAGAACGCCCCCGCCTCCGGCGTGGCCACGGCCACCGCCACATCGGCCAGGGCGCGCGCCGCCGGCTCCCCCACCCCGTCCAGCCCCGCAAAATTCCCCGCGGGGATGAGTTGATTGCGCAACGCCATGCGCGCGGTATGCCGCAACTGCGAATCGTCCGCGGGCGCCTCCCGCAGCAACGCCAGCAACGGCGCCAAGTTCGCGCGGTCCGCGTGCCGGCCCAGCGCATCCGCCGCCGCCCGCCGCACGAAGGCGTCCGGATCCCGCAGGCCCGCCCGGGCCAGTTCCGCCTGGGCGGGGCTCGGCGCGGGCGTCTCGGACAACACCCGCATGGCGTGCGTGCGCACCAAACGGTCCCCGTCGGCCGCGGCCCGCGCCAACAGCTCCGGTTCCAATTTGCCCAGCCGGTGCAACACCCACAAACCGTGCAGCTTTTGAAAGGCGTTCGCCCCCCGGTCCCGCAGCATGGCCGCCACCGGCCCCGCCGCGGCCGCCCCGACGTTGTCCACCAAATGATTCATGACCAATTGCCGCAGCGTGATGTTCGAGTGCCCCAGCTTCCGCACCAATTCGGCGGGGGTGTCCGTTTCCAAATTGAACTCCGCCGGCGTGACGGCCGCCGCGGCCGCCTGGCCACCGGTGTAAACAATCCGCCAAATTCGTCCCCGCTCCCGGTCCCGCCCCGGATGATCCAGCGGCACTTCGTAGTGTCCGATGATGCGGTTGTAAAAGTCGGCCACGTAAATCGCCCCATCCGGCCCCAGTTGCAAATCCACCGGGCGGAACCAAGGGTCGTCGCAACTCAGAAAATCCGCTTCCTCCCGTCCCGGGCGCGTGGAACCGTGCGCCACGTAGGAATCCCGGTTGATCCGGCAGGTCATCACGTTCCCGATGAACGTGTTTTCGCGGTACTCCGCCGGGAAGTTGGTGGCATCGTAATGCACCATCCCGGCAATGGCGGTGGAGCCGTGCTGGTGCGCAATGACGGAGGGCCCGAACCCGAGCCCGTCGTCCGGTTTGCCGAAACTTGGATAATACGCCCCCCGCAATAATTGGTAGACCGGCGCGCTGTGGCAGTCCGCCGACCACAGGTCGCCCAGCGGGTCAAACATCAGGCCGAACGGATTTACCTGCCCCCAACTGTACTGCTCCACGCGCGACCCGTCCGGCTGGAAGCGGTAGCAGTTGCCGGAATTCATCGTGATCGAACTGCCGTCCGCGGCCGTGAGCGTCGTGTTGTTGTTGAAGCCGTGGTCGGCGTAAATCCAGCCATCGTAACCGCGCCGGAAGGAACTCGTCAGCCCGTGGGTGTCGCGGTCAAAGCCATACCGCCCCAGCACCGTGGTGTCCGTATCCGCCCGCCCGTCGTGATTGGTGTCCTGCAGGTAATGAACGTAGGGGATACTGAACGTGATCGCCCCACCCCGGTACGGGTAGATCCCAATGGGAATGTTCAAGCCCTCGGCAAACGTGGCGACCGCGCCCGCCCGCCCGTTCGGTTGCCAGGCGGACAACACCTTCACCGCATCCCGCGCGGGCTGCCCGCTGGGCGCCGGGAAGGGATACTCCCGCGATTGGGTCAGCCAGAGCCGCCCCCGCTCGTCAAACGCCAGGTTCATCGGTTTGCCGATGGCGGGCTCGGAGGCCACCAGTTGGATTTCAAAACCCGGCGGCAAATGAAACGCCCGCCGCTCCTGCTCGGGCGTCAGCGGCTCGGTTTTGCGGATGATGTCCTCGAACGGATCCGCCGCCCGGGCGCCGGAGCCACCCGCCAGATAAACGGACAAGGCGAGCCCGGCCGCCCGGCGGCAAAAATCCCATCGGGCCGGCGCGGACCGCCACGGAGTTTTGGTGTTCATGAGTCTGCCCGCAGCCTGCCCCAAACCCTTGCTCCGCGAAAGCACAAAGCACGCCCGTTGGTCCGGCGCGGCCCCGCCTCAAAAAAAACCCGATGAAATCATTGACTTAACTGATCATTCTTGGGAGAATCGCGGACTGCAATGGAATCATTGTAAAGTTTTGGAAAGTCGTCCCTATGGTGAAAAGCAAAGATAAGCCGAACTCCGCAGACAAATCCGCCCGAAAGTCCGCCCCCTCGACCGGCGCCGTGAAGGCCCGCAAATCGACCCCGGCGGCCAAAGCGACGAAACCCGCCAAACCTGCCGGCCCCGCCACGCCTCCCGCCAAAGCGCCCGCGACCGCCAAGCCCGCGACCGCCAAACCCGCCGCCGCCAAACCCGCCGCCGCGCCAGCCAAGACCCCCGCGGCCACCGCCGTCTCCGACGCGAAGATTGCCGCCGGCTCCATCACCTCCTCCACCGGCCTGGATCTTACCGAAAAAGTGCGGGAACTGGTCCGCCTCGCCAAGGAACAGGGGCATCTCACCTACGACGACGTCAATGACGCCCTCCCCGATTCCATCGTCACGCCGGAAGACTTGGACTTGATCTACTCCAAGCTCAACAACCTGGACATCGAAATTGTGGACCCGGCGGAGGTGGACCGCATCAAACAGCCGGAGCCGGAAGAGGAGGAAGACCGCGAAAAAGGGCGGCTGGATATTCTCGACGACCCGGTGCGCATGTACCTGCGCCAGATGGGCAAAGTCCCCCTCTTGACCCGCGAACAGGAAGTGGCCATTTGCCAGCGCATGGAGGCGGCCGAAGCGGATTTTCGCCGGATTGTCTGCGGTTTTGGTTTTGCCGCGAAGGAACACATCGCCCTGGCCGAGAAACTGATCGCCGAGCCGCCCAAGGAGCGCTTTGACCGCGTGATCGTGGACAAAAAAGTCGTCAGTCGCGACCGGCATCTCAAAGCCGTGCGGGTGTTGGTAAAGAAGACCGCCGCGCTGGATCTCGAAGTGGACCAAGCCTACGCCCGGATGCGCGCGGCCGCCAACCCCGCGGAGCGCGAAACCCTCGCCGCCGAACTCAAGACCCTGGATCAAAAGCTGCAGGCGGGCTTCCCGAAATTCTTTTTCAAGCCCAAGGTGTTGGAGGAAATGGGCGGGTTCGCCCAGAACATCTATGACCGCATCCGCACCGGCCAGCGCGCCATTGAGGACTTCCAGCGCCATCGCCACTCCGCCGCCGCCGATGCCCAAATCGAAGCCGAACACGCCAAACTCCGCTCCCTCGAAGACCTCGCCCGGATGTCGGCCGACGAATACGTCACCGCCTACCATGAATTGAAGCAGGCCACCGCCCGGATCGACCAGGCCCGCACCGAAATGGCGGAAGCCAATCTGCGCCTCGTCATCTCCATCGGCAAGAAATACGCCAACCGCGGCCTCCCCTTCCTCGACATCATCCAAGAGGGCAACATCGGGCTCATGCGCGGCGTTGAGAAGTTCGAGTACCGTCGCGGCTACAAATTCTCCACCTACGCCACTTGGTGGATCCGCCAGGGTATCACCCGCGCCATTGCCGACCAGGCCCGCACCATCCGCATCCCGGTGCACATGATCGAAATCATCGGCAAACTGATGCGCGCCCAAAAGGAGCTGCTCCAGGAATTCGGCCGCGAAGCCACGCCGGAGGAAATCGCCGACGAATTGCAGCTCACCAGCGAGCGGGTCCGCGCCATCCTCAAAATGGCCCAACAGCCCATTTCCATGCAATCCGCCGTCGGGGACGGCGATGACGCCTGCTTCGGGGATTTCCTCGAAGACAAGACGGCGGAAAACCCCTCGGTGGGCACCAGCAACAGTCTGCTCAAGGACAAGCTCAGCGGCGTCCTCGCCACCCTCTCCGAGCGCGAACGCCGCATCGTCGAACTCCGCTTCGGCCTTTTGGACGGCTACCCCCGCACCTTGGAAGAAGTGGGCCGGCAATACAGCGTCACCCGCGAACGCATCCGCCAGATTGAAGCCAAGGCCCTCCGCAAATTGCGCCACCCCACCCGCGTGCGCCACCTGAAGGGGTTCCTCGAAGTGCCCGATGTCGCGGAAGCCGCTTGATCTTGGGGGCCGACAGGACCATCCTGCCCCATGGAACTCACCACCCTCACCCACGCCTTCAACCCCATGACGGCGCAATTGGTGCGCGCCCAGTTGGAAGCGGCCGGCTTCGTCGTCTTCGTGGAAGGGGAACTCGCCGCCCTGAGTACGGACGGCTATGGTTTGGGCGTCGGCGGGATTCGCGTGCGCGTGCCCGCGGACCAAGCGAATGCCGCCCGTGCCTACCTCGCCGCCACCCCTGTCGCCGATGAAACCGACGCCCCGCAAAGCCCTGACTGAACTGGCCGCCCTGCTTCCCCCCGGGGAAGTCGTGTTGGATGAAGCCGCCCGCGCCGCGCGGGGGGGCGACAAGTGGTTCGCCCACCACGTGCCCGACGCGGTGGTGCTCCCCGGCAACACCGCCTCCGTGGCCCACACCCTCCGCTGGGCGCACACCCACCGGATTCCCGTGACCACCCGTGGCGCCGGCTACGGCTATGTGGGTGGTTGCGTGCCCGTGCGCGGGGGAGTGGTGCTGGCCTTGGAAAAGCTGGACCGGATTCTGGAAATCAACCCCCGCGACTTCGTGGCGGTGGTCCAACCGGCGGTCCGCACCCAAACCTTTCAGGAAGCCGTCGAGCGCCGCGGCCTGTTTTACCCCCCCGACCCCGCGAGCCGCGCCGATTGCTCCCTCGGTGGCAACATCGCCACCAACGCTGGCGGACCCCGCTGCCTGAAATACGGCGTCACCCGCGATTACGTCCTCGGTTTGGAAGTGGTGTTGGCCGATGGCACCATTGTCAAATTGGGCAGTCGTTGCCACAAGAACAAAACCGGTTTCGAACTCGCCCGCCTGTTCGTGGGTTCCGAAGGCCTGCTCGGCGTCGTCACGGAGGCGACCCTCAAACTGTTGCCCCGCCCCCCTTTCCGGGCCTGCCTCGCCTTCGGTTTCGCACGCATGGCCGATGCCATCCGCGCCCTCCACGCGATCTTCCGCGCGGGCTTCCTGCCTTGCGCCCTGGAGTTGGCGGATGCCTTCACCCTCGCCGCGGCCCGCGCCCGCACCGGCAGCCGGCGGCTCGCCGGGTGCAACGCGCACCTGATCGTGGAACTGGACGGCCAGGAAAAATCCGTCCGCGGCGAGATCAGCACCTTGAGAACCGTCGTCGCCGCCCACCAACCTTTATTCGTAGACCGCGCTTTCGGAGCCGCCGCGTGCGAGGAAATTTGGCAACTGCGCCGGGAGTTTTCCTACGCCCTCCGCGACACGGGCCTCACCAAACTCAACGAGGACATCGTCGTGCCCCGCGGCCGGCTCGCGGACCTTTTCCGCTTCGCGGGTCGGCTCCAGAAGAAACACGGTTTGGCGGTCGCCTGTTTCGGCCATGCGGGGGATGGCAACATCCACGTCAACGTGATGGTCGATTTGAAGTCCCCCGGGGCGCAGGAGCGCTGCGATGCGGCCTTGGACGATCTCTTCCAGCAAGTCCTTGCCTGGGGTGGCGTCATCACCGGCGAACACGGCATCGGCTTGGCCAAACTCCCGTGGTTCCCCCTGGCCGTCAGCCCCGCCGTGCGCGACCTCCATCGTTGCATCAAACGAGCGGTCGATTCGCGCGACATACTCAACCCCGGCAAGTTCGTACAGTAAAAAACCCCGCTTTCCGATTGGAAAGCGGGGTGCGAAAAAAAGGCTGAAGCCCGAGGGCTGTCGCTTAGCGACGGTCGCGACCGCCACCGTAGCCGCCGCCGCCGCCACGGCGTTCGCCGCCGCCGCCGCCGCCGCCGCCGCTACGACCGCCACCGTAACCGCCGCCGCCGCCCGGAGGACGCTCTTCACGGGGACGGGCTTCGTTGACCGTCAAGGGACGGCCTTGGAAATCCTTTTGATGGAACGCGTGAACCGCCGCATCGGCGTCCGCTTGGGAACCCATCTCGATGAACGCGAAACCCCGGGAACGACCGGTGGCGCGATCTTGCATGATGTTGACTGCGATGACAGTGCCAGCGGCGGCGAAATGATCTTGCAGATCATTTTCAGTGGCACTGAATGGGAGGTTTCCGACGAATAATTTAGTCGCCATTCTCTAATACTTTCATTTCATCCGCCTGCTGTGCATTGGTGAACGTTCCCGTCGTTAGGTCTCAAATCGTCATCGCTCTCAAAGCACTCTACTGACAATTTCCGGATCACTAAGCCCATTGCTGTCGGACAGCCAGCACACTAGACCATTTTTCGCGCGGGATGCAAGAAAAATATTTGAACGTTTTAAGTTCCCTCATGAGAGGGGCGGAGCCGGCCGCCGCTCACCCCCACTCTTCCACCCGCGGGGCGGGCGCCACCATCACGGCGTCCAGCAACGCTTCCGGTTCCGCGTGACACAACAGCAAGTCCCGATGCTCACGTCGCAACAGCCCTTCCGAGGTCATGTGGTCAAAAAACGCCAACAGCGGTGAATAAAACCCGGCGGTGTTCAGCAAGCCGATCGGCCGGTGCAGCAGGCCCAATTGCGTCCAAGTCAACACCTCGCACAACTCCTCCATGGTGCCAAAACCCCCCGGCAGCGCCACGAACGCCCCAGCCAACCCCGCCATCATGGCCTTCCGCTCATGCATGCCCGCCACCACCCGCAGGTCCGGCAACCCCCGGTGCCCCACCTCCCGGGCCAGCAATCCCTCCGGAATGACCCCGATGACATGTCCCCCCGCCGCCAGCGCGGCATCGGCCACCACCCCCATCAACCCCACATTGCCCCCGCCGTAAACCAACTCCCAACCGCGCCGCGCCACTTCCGCCCCCAGCAACCGCGCCGCGGCGGCGTACTCCGTCCGCACCCCGCTGCTGGAGCCGCAATAGACACAAATTCGTTGATTCGTCATCCGTTCCATAAGCTTCCGCGCCATTTCCGGCCGCCGCCGCCGCGCTCCAGGAACCCTAGCCGCGGCTGCTTCCCCACGCCATCCCAATCCGGTCGATTCACCAGTGTTGGGAGTTGGCCTCGGCGCTCAATCGCAGGGGAACAATTCGCCGGTTTCAGGCTTGGGGGGCCGGAGGGGGGCGAAGGAGCGGCGGTGCTGGGGGCAGGGCCCCAGGGCGATGAGTGCGGCCAGGTGTTGGGGGGTGCCGTAGCCTTTGTGCGCGGCAAAACCGTAGCCGGGATATTGGCGGTCGTAATCGAGCATGAGGCGGTCGCGGGTGACTTTGGCCAGGATGCTGGCGGCGGCGATGGAGTAACTGCGGGCGTCGCCTTTCACCAAGGGGGTGTTCGGGAGGCGGAGGCTTTTGACGGGGCGGCCGTCCACGAGGACGTGGTCGGGCACCACGGCCAGTTGGGCGAGCGCTTCCCGCATGCCTTGGTGGGTGGCCTGGAGGATGTTGATGCGGTCGATGATCTCGACGGGGATCACGGCGACGCCGCGTTGAATTTTGGAGTCGGTGGTCAGCAGGGTGAAGAACTCCTCGCGTTGGCTTTCGGTAAGTTGCTTCGAGTCGTTGAGGCCGAGCAGATTCTCCGGGAGCCCGGCGGTGAGCCAGGCGGAGGGAAACATCACCGCGGCGGCCACGACAGGACCGGCCAGGGGGCCGCAACCGGCCTCATCCACGCCCGCCACCTGAAGCCGTCCGCGGCCCGCGAGTTCGCGCTCGAAACACAGGCGATCCGCATACTGGGGGACGGGTTTCATGCGCGGGCGGGGCGCGCCGGACCTACATGTTGAATTCGGGACCGAGGTAGATTTCCCGCGCGCGCGGGTCGTCCACCATGCGTTCGGCGCTGCCCTCGTAATTGACTTCACCACGGTGGATCAGATAGGCGCGGTCCACGAGCTTGAGCGTCTCGCGGACGTTGTGGTCCGTGATCAGGATGCCCAAGCCGCGTTCGCGGAGGCGCCGGATGATCTTTTGGACCTCGTGCACCGCGATGGGATCAATGCCGCTGAAGGGTTCGTCCAGCAGCAACAACTTGGGGCTGGTGACGAGCGCGCGGGTGATTTCCAACCGGCGCTTTTCCCCGCCGCTCAGGGTGTAGGCCTTGCTGGCGGAGAGGCGGTTCAAATCCAACTCATCCAGCAGGTAGTTGAGCCGCAGCTCCCGCTCCGAAGCGCCCATGGGACAGGTCTCCAGGATCGCGAGAATGTTTTCGCGGACGGTCAACTTACGGAAAATGGAAGGTTCCTGCGTCAGGTAGCCGACACCGAGGCGGGCGCGCTGGTGCATGGCCAGGCGGGTGATGTCGCGGCCCAGGAAATGCACGCTGCCGCTGTCCGGCCGGACCAGGCCGACCACCATGTTGAAGGTGGTGGTTTTGCCCGCGCCATTCGGGCCGAGCAGACCGACGATTTCACCGGCATCCACCCGGATGGAAACGCCGTTCACCACCCGGCGGCGGCGGTATTCCTTGACCAACGCCTCGGTGGTGAGCAGCGCCCGGGCCGGGGCTTCGACGCCGGGGGCGGGGGCCGTGGAAACGGGGGCGCTCATGGTTTGGCCGGGGCGGGGGCGGCGGGCTTGACGACGGAGGCCGATGGTGAATTCGTGCGCGCGGCGCGGGCTTTGGCGGTGTCCACCCGCACGACCGTGCGGCGGCTTTCACCAAACACGAAATCCCCCCGGCCGTGATCAAAGAGAATCCGATCCTGGGTGCTGACGACGCCGGGACGGAACATGATCGGATCGCCGGTGAGCCGGGCCAGGTCATTGGTGCCGGTGTAGAACAACTCCCGACCGTGGGCGGTGGTGTCATCCTTCCACAACACGACGGCGCCGGTGGCGGTGCCTTGGGCCACCCGGTTGGTGGCGGGGAAAAACACGGCGCGGGCGGAGTCGGCGGTCAAACCCTGCAGCGTGGGGGCGGCGCGGTTGGTGCGGGTTTCCGTCTGGGTGGCCCGGACCAGGCCCCGGGCGGTGAACTCCTCCAGCAGGCTGTTCGTCCGCACCAACACGTCCAACTCGGCGCACTGCAGGTCCTTCTCGACCCGCCGACCGGTGGCGTCGGCCACGGGTGGCTGGTGCGCATGCACCTGGCCGAGGGCCTCCACGCGGCGGATTTGCCGCTCGGGGGTCACCGTGACCCGCAAGGTTTCAGCCTCCAAAGTGGCGCGGATGGTTTGGTCGGCGAGCAGGCCGGCCCGCACCGCCCCGCGGAAGGTGAGCACGGAGTTCGTGTAATCGTACCTCTCCGACGTCACCTCGATGAATTGATTGGTGACGACCGGACCGGCGCCGGGACCGGAGGCGGCCCCGCCGAAGGTGGCCGTGGGCACGCGGAAATAAGCGTTGGTCCGCGCGCTCAAGGTCTGTTGCTTGTCATTGTAGGCGAGGGTCGCCCCGCGGAGCACGCGGCCCGCGGATTCCCAGAAGGCATGCCCCGTCAAATCCATCTGCCCGGCGGTCTGGGTGTAAACCGCGTGGTCGGCGGCGGCCCGGCCGTCGCCGGGTTCCTGCAGGATCACCACCCCGCGGTCCGCGGTGACCCGTTGGACGGGGCCGTTGGTCGGCGGCAGCTCAAAAAACAGCGTGGCGGCGAAAATCCGGGTGAAACCGGCCCCGGCGTCGGGCAGCGGCGCGTCCGCGGCCTTGCCGGCCGGACCGCCAAACAGGGCTCCACCACCGTCGTCGGAACCTTTGCGGGGAAGTTTCAGGTAAGCCTCCCCCCGTGCGAGCATGGTGCGCCGCACCGGATCGTACTCGAACTCCTCCGCGGTGGCCTCGGTCGCGCCCTCCTCATAACGGGGCGCACCGGTCAGGCGGAGGCGGCGCTCCCCGCCCGACACGGTGTAGACGCCGTGGGTGCCCGTGGCCCGGCCGTCGGTGCCTTTGCGCACGATGACGACCTCCCGGTCGGCATCCAAGCGCTCAATGGCGTTGGCGGCGTTGCGCCGGATCACGAGCGTGGCGCATTGCAATTCGATCTGGTCGTCCGCGCCCCGAACGTGGCCGGTGTAGGTGATGAGGTTGGCGCCCCGGTCGTAGCTGAAGCTGTCGGCGAAAATCTCCAGGGTTTGGTTGGTGCCGCCGGGATTGGCGGCCGCCGCAGGGGCGGTGGTGGCGCCGGTGGCGTTGGCGGCGACGAGCGCGCGCAGGATGGTCGTGTGAACTTCGTTCGAGATCACCAGCACGGAGTTGGTGCCCCGCTTCTCCCATTGGAACCCGCGGCCATCAATGCGCAGTTTGCCGTCGGTCGAATGCATCTCCAACGGGCCGCTGGAATTGGCGGTGAAGTTGGTCGTGTTGAAATTGCAATCCGGAGCCTCGATGACCATTTCCGGTTTGGTGATGTCGCCGGTCTCCGGGAACGTTTCGATCTTGAGGATTTTGGCCAGGTAACGCTTGTCGCCGCCGGGCTGCAATTGTTTTCCGGTGATCAAGGTTTTGACTTGGCCCTGGTGGGCGCCTTCGTAGGTCTCGGCGGGAATCGAGAAGTCTTTGGCCACCTGCGCGCGCAAGCAATGGCCCGGGGCGGCCAGGAGGAGGAGCAGCCGCAGGGCCGCCAACCCGACGAGGGGGCGTCGCCGGAGAGGAACGCGTTCGGAACGGGGGGAGCGGGGGAAAAACATACGGTCAGGCGGCATGGCCGGCAACGATGGCCGCCCAGCGGCCCTGGGCTTTGAGCACCAAGTCGGCCACTTCGCGCACGGCGCCATGGCCCCCGGGGGCGGTGGTGATGTAATGGGCCATGGCCTTGGCCTCGGGAATCGCATCCGCCACGGTGGCGGCCACCCCGGCGCGGCGCAGGGCGCCCAAGTCCACGACATCGTCGCCCATATAAGAAATTTCATCCCAGCCAAACCCGGTCTGGGCGAGCAGACGGGTGATGGCCGCAACTTTGCCCACCTTGGTCTGTTCCAAATAATCGACCTTCAATTCCTCCGCGCGGAGCGTCGTGGCCGGGGAAGGGCGGGCGGACACCCAGCCGACCTTGATGCCCGCATCCCGCAACATGACCAAACCCAAGCCATCGCGAATGTGAAAGCGTTTGGTCTCGGCGGACTGGCCGATGTAAATCGAGGAATCCGTCAGGATGCCGTCCACATCGCAGAGGAAGAGCCGCACGCGGGCGAGGCGGGCGGTCAATTCGGCGGGTGAAAGGTGGTACACGGCCATGGGTCAGATTTGGCCGCGCACGGCGGCGTGGAGTTTCACGAAGCCCGCGAGCAAACGCGGCATGTCGGCCAGCGGAATCATGTTGGGGCCGTCGCTCAGGGCCTGATCCGGCTCGGGATGGGTTTCAATGAAGAGCCCGTGGGCGCCGGCCGCGAGGGCGCAACGGGCCAGCACCGGGGCGAATTCCCGTTGCCCGGCCGACTTGTCACCGCCGCCACCGGGCAATTGGACGGAATGCGTGGCGTCGAAGATCACGGGATACCCCAGCCGGCGCATAATGGGAATCGAACGCATGTCGGCGACCAAATTGTTGTAGCCAAAGGTGGTCCCGCGTTCCGTGAGGAGCAACTTCCGTCCGCCGGCGTTTTCCGCCTTTTTTACCACCGGCCCCATCTCGGCGGGGGAGAGGAATTGGCCCTTCTTGATATTGACGATTTTGCCGGTGCGGGCCGCCGCGGCGATCAGATCCGTCTGGCGGCACAAAAAAGCCGGGATTTGCAGGACATCCACCACCGCGGCGGCGGCGGCTACTTGTTCCTCGGTGTGCACATCGGTGAGCACCGGCACGCCCAGTTCGGCGCGCACCCGGGCGAGAATGGCCAGTCCATCCGCCAACCCCGGCCCGCGGAAGGAGGTGTTCGAGGTGCGGTTGGCCTTGTCGTAACTGGCCTTGAAGACGTAGCTGATGCCCAGCTTGGCGCACACTTTTTTAAGCGCGGCTCCGACGGTCAAGCACAGTTCGGCCGATTCAATGGCGCACGGCCCCGCGATCAACACCAGCCGCCGGGGGGCATTCAGGGATTTCCAAATCTGGGAATCTTGCAACACGCCGTAAGGGTAGCAGTTTGGGGGCGCGGTGTAAATGGCGGGAAAATGTCAGCGGGTGCCAAACCTCGCCCACCCGGAAAAACAGAAAGGCCGGACTTGCGTCCGGCCTTACCTGAGAACAAAGCGGTTGAAAGCTTCGCGTTGACCGCTGCGGCGCCGCAGACATACGCCCCGTCACACGTGGAACACTGCGTTTTGCACCGTCAACGCAATTAATCTACGGCGGAACCCCGTTCCCGGGTAGTCACCAGTACTGGGGACACGGCGGGGGATACCCGGGCGGGTTGAATTTCCGGCGCCGCCGGGGCGTCCACTCACCGAGCATTCCGGGCGAATGCGCCCGTTTCCGGCGAAGCGCGCGCTTTACTACCACCCCCGGTCTGCGCTAAAACGACCGCATCATCATGAAACTCCGAACACTGGTACTAACGCTGGCCTTGGCCTGCGTGTCCCTCGCGCGCGCGCAACAGGCGCCCGCCCAACTGGAACTCAAACCCGGCGACCACGTCGCGATTGTGGGGAACGAGCTGCCAGACCGGTTTCAACACACCGGCTGGCTGGAAACTTACATCACGGCGCGGTATCCCGACGCCAAATTGGTGTTCCGCAACCTGGCCGCCCCCGGGGACGAGGTGGTCATCCGGCACCGTTCGGAGAATTTCGGCACGCCGGACGAATGGCTGCGCCGGGTGAAGGCGGACGTGGTGTTCGGCTTCTTCGGATTCAATGAGTCCTTCAAGGGCCACGAGGGGGTCGCCCAATTCAAGAGCGACCTCGACAAGTGGATCAAGGAAGTCCAATCCAAGAATTACTCGGGCCGGGGCAACGCCCGCGTGGTGCTGTTCTCCCCGATCGCCAACGAAAAAGTTCAGGATCCTAATTTCGACGACCCGACGCCCAACAACCCCCGGCTGATTGAATACACCGCCGCCATGGCCGAAGTGGCCCGGAACGACGGGGTGTTGTTCGTGGACCTGTTCACTCCGTCCACGGAAGCCTTTGCCCTGGCCGCGCGGCAGAAGCAGTCCCTGACCATCGACGGCCTGCACTTGAACGAAGCGGGCGACAAAGCGCTCGCCGAGGCGATGTTCCGCGGCCTCTTTGCCGGCCAGGAACCCGCGCGCAACCGCGAAGTCCCCGCGGGCGGATTTGAAAAGCTGCGTTCGGCCATCAATGAAAAGAACGCCCAATGGCACGCGCGCTACCGCACGGTGGACGGCTACAATGTTTACGGCGGGCGCTCCGCGCTGGCCTACCAACCCGGCCGCGGCAGCTTCATCAGCGACCGCGCCGCCGCCGCCCCCTACGTCTCCAATTTCAAAGTCATGCAGGAGGAAATGTCCCAGCGCGACGTGATGACAGCCAACCGCGATGAACGGGTCTGGGCCGTGGCCAAGGGGGGCGATTTGAAGGTGGACGACGCCAACCTGCCCGCGATCACCAAGGTGGAGACCAACGAACGCGGCAAGAACGCCGACGGCTCGTTTGTGTTCCTCGGCGGCAAGGAAGCGATCAGCAAGATGAAGGTCCACTCCAACATGAAGGTGAACCTGTTCGCCAGCGAAGAGATGTTCCCCGAACTGGCCAAGCCCGTGCAAATGGCTTGGGACACCAAGGGCCGCCTCTGGGTCTCGGTTTGGCCCAATTATCCCGAACGCACCCCCGGCAGCAAAAAAGGTGACAGCATCCTCATCCTCGAAGACACCGACGGCGACGGCGTGGCGGACAAATGCACCCATTTCATTGACGACCTGAACGCCCCCACGGGTTTCCAATTCTACAAGGACGGCATCCTGCTGATGCAGGCCCCCGACCTGTGGTTCGTGCGCGACACCAACGGCGACGACAAGGCGGACACCAAGGAGCGCCTCATCATGGGCTTGGATTCCGCCGATTCCCACCACACCGCGAACTCCCTCGTGCTGGACCCCGGCGGCGCGGTTTACCTAAGCGACGGTGTTTTCCACCGCTCGCAGATGGAGACGATGAACGGCCCGCTGCGCAATAACGACGGCGCGATCTACCGTTTCGAGCCCCGCACCGGTCGCTTTGAAACCTATGTGCCTTACGGTTTCGCCAACCCGCACGGCCGGGTGTTCGATTACTGGGGCAACGACATCATCACCGACGCCACCGGCAACGCGAATTACTTCGGCGTGGCGTTCAGCGGGCACTTGGATTACCCCAACAAGCACCCCGGCATGAAGGAATTCTGGAACCGGCCCTCGCGCCCCTGCGGCGGCACCGGGATCCTCACCAGCCGCGCCTTCCCCGCGGAGCTGCAAGGCAGCTTCATGAACGCCAATTGCATCAGCTTCCAAGGCGTCTACATGGTCAAGGTCACCGATGACGGCTCCGGCATCCAAGGCGAAACCATCGAAGACCTGATCAGCTCCAGCGACTACAATTTCCGCCCCATCGGCGTGAATGTCGGCGGCGATGGCGCCATCTACGTGCTCGACTGGCACAACCCGATCATTGGCCACATGCAGCATCACTTGCGCGATCCGAATCGCGACCACGACCACGGCCGCATCTATCGCATCACCTACGACGGCATTCCCGCCGTCAAGCCTCCCGCGATCGCCAAACAGGCCATTCCCGCCCTGCTCGACCTCCTCAAGGCACCGGAAAACGACACCCGCACCCTGGCGAAGGTGGAACTGGGCAAGCATGAAGCCAAGGACGTCATCTTTGCGGTCAATCAATGGGTGGCCAAGTTGGACAAGCAGGATCCCCGGTATGAGCACAACATGACGGAAGCGCTCTGGGTCCACCAATGGATGAACGTCGTGGACCAAAACCTCCTCAAACGCATGCTGGCCTCGCCGGAACCCCGCGCCCGCGCCGCCGCCGCGCACGTGCTGTGCTATTGGCGCGACCGCGTCCCCGACGCGCTGGCCCTGTTCGCCAAAGCCGCGGTGGATGACAGCCCCCGCGTGCGCCTCGAAGCGGTCCGCGCCGCGAGCTTCTACCAAAACGGCGAAGCCGCCAGCGTGGCGCTGGCGATTCTCAAACATCCCCTGGATTACTACCTGGAGTACACCCTGCATGAAACCCTGCGCCAATTGGACCCTTACTGGCACAAGGCGATCGCGGCGGGCGAACCCGTCGCCGCGGGCAACCCCGCGGGGATTGACTACCTGTTGCACAGCGTCACGACGCCCGAGTTGCTGAAAATGCGCCGGAGCGCCAGCGTGCTCGAAGCCATCCTCATGCGCGGCGACGCCGCGGATGCCGACCGGTTGGTCGCCCTGCAAACCTTGGCCAAGGACCGCAACCACGGCCGCGCCGCCGAATTGCTCGCCGCCATCGAAGCCAAGGTCGGCGTGGACGCCGCCGCCGCCGGGAGCCTGGGCCGCCTGCTGGTCTTCCAACCCGCGGATGAACTTAAAGCCGCCCGGACCCAAATCGCCAAGCTGGCCGCCATCCCCGGCGCGCCCGAACTGCACCAGGCCGCCTGGGCGGCCCTTGCGCTCGCCGATGACAACTTTAACGCCGTCTGGATGCAAAACGCCGCCCAGCCCGTGCGCTTGGCCGAGGTGCTCAACGGCATCCCGCTGCTGAGCGATCCCGACTTCCGGGCCAAGGCCTACCTCCGCACCAAGACGCTGCTCGCCGAGCTGTCCATCCCTAACCGCCCCGTGGGCAAGGCCGCCAGCGTGGGTCGCTACGTCCGCGTGGAACTGCCGGACCGCGGCACCCTGACCCTCGCGGAAGTGCAGGTCTTCAGCGACGGCCGCAACATCGCCCTCCAAGGGAAGGCCAAGCAAATCAACACCTCCAACGGCGGCGAAGCCGCGCGCGCCATCGACGGCCGCACCGACGGCGCCTACGGGGCCGACACCTCGACGCACACCCGCGAAAACGTGAGCAAGCCCTGGTGGGAAGTGGACCTCGGGGGCGACTACGCCATCGACTCCATCGCCATCTGGAACCGGACCGACGGAGACCTGGGCAACCGCCTGGCCAACTTCACCCTCACCGTGCTGGATGAGAACCGCGGGGAAGTCTTCAAAAAGACCGGCAACCCGGCCCCGGCGCCGGTCGCCCGCTTTGATCTCGCGGGCGATCCGGAGACCGGTTTGCGCCGCGCCGCGATCCGCGCCTTGGTCAGCATGAACCACGAACCCGCCGCCGTCTTCACGGCGCTCACCGAGCTCGTCACCAAGGGCAAGGATGTGGCGGCCGCCGCGCGCGGTCTGCGCAGCCTGCCCCGCGCCACCTGGCCCAAGGCCGATGCCGCGACCGCGGCGATGGGCCTGGTCAATTGGGCGAAAAACGTGCCCGCCGACAAACGCACGTCACAGGAATTCGTGGAAGCCGTGCAATTCGCCGGCGATCTCACCGGCCTGCTCCCCGCCGACAAAGCGGCGGCCGCCCGCACGGAACTCAAGCAACTGCGGGTTCCCGTTTTCGTGATTCAAACGGTGCGTGAGCAAATGCGCTTCGACACCCCGCGCCTGGTGGTGGAAGCGGGCAAACCGTACGAGATCATCTTTGAAAACGCGGACTTCATGCCGCACAACCTCACCGTGGTGGCCCCCGGCACCCGCGAAAAAGTCGGTCTCCTGGCCGCCGCAATGAAACCCGACGAACTGGACGGCAAAGGCCGGCCTTACGTGCCCCGCACGCCGGACGTTCTCGCCGCCACCAAGCTCCTCAATGCGGGGCAACGCGAGACCCTGAAACTCACCGCCCCGGCCGCCGAAGGGGTGGAAGAATATGTTTGCACCTTCCCCGGCCACGCCTTGTCCATGTGGGGACAGTTGGTCGTGACCAAGGATGTGGACGCTTACCTCCAAGCGCACCCGGAAGCCCCGGTGGCCCCCACCGCCGCGGCCGCCGAGCACCAGCACGATAAATAGGCCCCCCGCGCGGGCCTCCCGATCAGCGGGCGGCGGTTCCTTCCGGAACCGCCGCCCGTTTTTTGCGCCCCGGTCAAATTGGGCGGCGGGACGGTCGAATGGTCGGTCGCCGGGTAAACTTGACCGCCCCGCCCAAGGCGTTGGGGCCCGCGCCACCGGCGCTCATTCTTTGTCGAGGCGGACAAAGCGCCAAGTGAGCCAGGCGCGGAGCCGCTCGCGCCGGGCTTTCGCGGCGGCGAGGTCCACCGGCCGGCCGACCAGCCGGCGGGCGAGAGTGCGCAGCCAATCGCGCACGCTGCCGTTGACCCCGAGCCAGGCCACGCGCAAACCGTGCCGGGCGGCCATCTGGAAAGTGAGCACCGCGAAGAAATAGTCCCGGGTGGAACCGGACCGCTGATAAGAAAACGGGATCGGCAAGCGGCGGCACACGTAACCGAGCTTGAGTTGCTCCAAGGCCCAGGCGCCGTCCTCCATCCCCGCCAAGGACTCGTCAAAGGGGTGCGCTTCCCAACAGGACCGACGCAGGAGGCCCATGCTGTTCGAATAAAGCGAACCGAATTTCAAACCTTTGGCGCGCACCTCCGCCCAAGTTACAGCCGGGCTGTAAAAAGGATCGTCATCCCATTGGCAACTGGCGCAGGCGACGCGCGGGTCGGCCAGGGCGGAGCATAATTCCGCCAAAGCTTGCGGGGACTGCAGGACGGTGTGGGAACTGAGCACCAGCACAAACTCCGCCGGGCAATGTTGGAGCGCAAAGTTGAGCACCCGGGGGTGGTTGTAGGGGGCGCTCCAGCTCACCAACCGGGCGCCCGCGGCCTGCAGCAGTCCGGGGGAATCGTCCTGGCTGCCGCTGTCCACGCCGAGGATGAAATCCGGAGGGCGGGTCTGGGAGCGCAAGGCCGCCAGGACGCCGGGGAGCGTGGCGGCGGAATTCTTGAACCGGATGATCACCCCCAGCTGAGGGCGCCCGGCGGAATCGGGGACGGGTGGTGAATTCATAAGCATCCGGCGAGAAGACCGTTAGCTTTATGCTTGCCAGCCCGGGGTCCGGCAAGACATAATTTCAAGAAGCGAATGATCAACGTGCTTCAACCCGCGGAATTCGAGTGCCAGCCCGCCGGCCGGTTCAAACGGTTGGAGATTGCGTTACGCTCCTTTTCCCTGCTGAACGAGGGGCCGAGTGAATTGTCGCCCACCAGCCCGGAATTGGTTTACCTGCTGCCGTTTGAGGCGATGCGGGCGGCCGCGTGGCCCCGTTTGCGGGTGGCGTTCGCCCGGGCGAACCGGCCGTACATCGTGTGGGTCAAGCACGCCGACACCGCCGCGGTGGTGGAGGCCATCAAGGACGGGGCGCAGGATGTGGTCGCGGAGGAGGATACGGACGAACGCTGGAGCAACGCCTTGACAGCGGTGGCCGCCAATCAGGAGCTCTGGCTGCAACTTTACGGGGGCCGGCCGCTGGGACCCGAGGACGTGCTGCTGGGCCGTTCGGAAGCCATCAAACGCTTGCAGGAGACGATTGACCGGCTGGGCCCGACCGATGTGGGAGTGCTGATCAGCGGGGAATCCGGCGTGGGGAAGGAACGGGTGGCGTCGGCGTTGCACAAGGCGGGGCGCGGGGGGCAGTTTGTCGCCCTGAATTGCGCGGCCATTCCAAAGGATTTGTTGGAAGCCGAATTGTTCGGCGTGGAAAAGGGGGCGTTCACCGGGGCGCACAAAAGCCGCCCCGGCCTGGTCGAGCAGGCGAACGGCGGCACGCTCTTTCTGGACGAGATCGGGGAAATGGACATCGGGGTGCAACCCAAGTTGCTGCGCTTTTTGGAAACCCGGCGCGCCCGCCGGGTCGGCGGCGATGCGGAATACCCGGTCAAGGTCCGGGTGATTTCCGCGACCAACCGCAACTTGGAAACCGAGATCGTGGAGAGCCGGTTTCGCGCCGACCTGTATTACCGGCTGGCGGAAATCAGCCTGCCGGTGCCGCCGCTCCGTTCCCGGCCCGAGGACATCACGGATTTGGCGTTGGCGTTTCTCCACAAGGCCAATGAACGATTTGGGAAGCATTTCCTAACCATGGAGCCGGAGTTGATCGCACGATTTCAGCAGTACCACTGGCCGGGCAATGTACGCGAGCTCAAGAGCACGGTTGATCGCTTGGTGCTCTTGTTCGACGGCCCGGTGATGCGCGCTTTGTGGTGGGATATGCCGGAGCGGCTGGCGGTTCCCGCACCCGCGCCGGCCCCGGCGCCGACCACCGCCCCCGGGCCCGCCGGGGAGCGCCCGCCGCCGGGGGACGCGGCGGGGGCGGGGCCGGGCTTGGCCCTGCCCAACACCAAGCAAAAGATGGCGCTGGCCCGAAAGTTGCTGGCGGAAAGTGATGATGACTTTACCTGGGTGGCGGGCCAGCTGGGGATCAACCCCTCCACCCTTTGGCGTTGGCGGAAGTCCGGCCGGTTGGACTGAGTCGGGCAATGGGAAATGATCAAAGATCTCATCAAGCTCTTGGTCGCGGGCGGCGTTTACTTCGGATTGGCGCCGGCGGCCGGGTCGATGCTCGCATGGAACCGCACGGCGGAGCGGATTTTGCTGTGCGTGTTGGTAAGCATGCCTTCGTGGTTTCCCAGCAAACTCACCTTGATGGTGGACTCGGTGGAATGGTATCGCGGGCACACGAAAGGCTTTGAATTCGCCCTGCCCACGGCGGCGGGCATTGCCCTGACCGTGGCGGCGTGGATTCGGGCCCGGGCGGGGGACCGCCGCTGGCCGCCCGGAATGTGGGCTTGGTGGCTGTACTGCGGGCTGGCGACCATCTCCCTCCTGCACGCGCCCAACAAGGTCTTGGGGCTGATGGCGGTCTGGAAGTTTTCGATGGCGGGCTTCGTGTTCTCCGGCGCGTATCACGCTTTCCGGGACGATCAGGATCTGCGCTGGGTGATGCGGTCGCTGGCGATCACCCTCCTCGTGCAGACCGGGGTCTGCCTGAAGTTGCGGTTTATTGACGGTCGGTGGCAAACCCACGGGTGGTTTGAACATCAAAACCCCATGGCCATGTGGTCCTATATGTGCGCCCTGCCGCTGCTGGCGATGGCGTTCGCGCCGCAAACCAGCGGGCGGGACACCCGCTTGTGCCTGGCGGGGGTGGCGGGCACGGCGCTGATGATCTTGCTTTCGGTTTCCCGGGGCGCGCTGGCCGCGTTTGTGATCGGGGCGATGATGGTGACCGGGTTGGCCTTTCTCCGGGGGGTGACGTTCAAAAAATGCGGAATCACCGCCTTGGGAGCCGTGGGCGCCGCCGTGGCGGGAACCCTGGCGATCAACTCCCTGATTGCCCGGATCCACGAAGACGCCTCTCGGGAAAATCCCGAAGACCTCCGCCCCATTTTGAACCGGCAGTCCAAATGGATGCTGCGCGATTCGCCCATCGGCGTGGGGTGGAACAACTTTGGCATTGTCAACAGCCTCCCCGATGAACGCTATGTGATCGTGCTGATGGATTGGGATGCGAGCCGCGGCTTCCGAATCATCGACGACCTTTATTTCGCCGGGCCCCTGACGGAGAGCCTGTTTTGGCTGGTGCTGGCGGAGACGGGTTACCAAGGCATGGCCGGGTACGCGCTGTTCATGTTGCTCACGCTGTGGTGGGGAATCCGGGGCGTGGCCGCCTATTGGAAAACTTGGTTGGGGTATTTTGTGAGCGGAGTGGTCATCGCCTTGGCCCTGACCTATCTGCAAGGTTCGGTGGAGCGGGTGCTCAGCCAGACCAAGAACATGACCATGTGGTTGATTTGCGCGGGCTTTTTGGCGCGGGTGCAGGAAATGCGCCTGCAGGCTCGGAAACTGAAGGGGGGCCGGCCGACGGCGGCCGCGCCGATCCCGCTGCCCGCCCCCGCTTGATCCGGAATCCGTATGCCCCATCTCGAAAAAATATCCCCCCCACAGGCCAACGGTTCCCGCCGGCTCAGGGTGCTGCTGGTCGCGGAATCGGCCAACCCGACGCTCTTCAGCGTGGCCCTGATCGGCTGGAGTTTCAGCCGCGCACTGGCGCGGGTGGCGGATGTGCATCTGGTGGCGGAATTGCGCAACGCGAAAGACATCACCGCGGCGGGTTACGAGGGGATGGCCTTCACGGCGATCGACAACCGGCGCTGGCAGGGCATGGCGTGGAACGTGGCCAAGGTGCTGCGCGGGGGCACCACGCTGGGCTGGAGTACCTATTCGGCGCTCGCCACCCTGGCTTACCCCGCCTTCGAGCGTCGCGTGTGGCGTGAATTTGGCGACCGAATCCAGCGGGGGGAGTTTGACGTGGTGCATCGCGTGGTGCCCAACTCGCCCATCACGCCCAGCCTCCTGGCCAAGCGTTGCGCCCGGGCCGGCGTGCCGTTTGTGCTCGGGCCGATCAACGGCGGCGTGCCCTGGCCCAAG
>CAIYZC010000181.1 GCA_903930565.1 uncultured Pedosphaera sp. | reverse complement strand
TTGGTGATGATGATGGTCCAGCTGAAGAGGGAGAGCAGCAGGAGGGCGGTCATGGTGACCTTGCCTTCGGGGGTCGCCTTGCTGATGGCGAATTGGAGGGCGCTGCCGGCCAGGAGGGGTTGCAGGATCAAGTGGTGCATGGAGTTGATTTCTGAAAGTTCGCGCTAGGAAAGGGGTTGGCTCAGGCGGTGTGGGCGGACTGGGTGGTGGTCCGCCGGGTGCGGGGCCGCGGGTTGGTCCGGCCGGCGCGCCGGAGTTCCGTGGGCGTCTGGCCAAAATGCTTCTTAAACATCGCGTTGAACAGGCCCAAGTGCCGGTAGCCGCTGTCCTGCGCCACCTGCACCACTTTGGCGTCGGATTCCGACAGCAATTGCCGGGCTTTTTCCAGACGCAGGCGGGTTTGTTTGTCGCGCACGGAGACGCCGAAGCGGGCGCGAAACAAGCGGGCAAAGTGACGCGGACTGCAACCGCAGAGCGCGGCCAGTTCCCCGGGGGAGCGGTGGACGAGTTCGGACTCGGGCAACCGCTGGATCAGTTCCGAGAACCGGGCCAAGGTATGGCCGCCATGGGCCGCCGTGGATGGGGTGACCGGCAACAAACGCGCGACCAACGCGAGCAGTTGGCAGCGCTCCAACAGGGGGTTGTCGGTCGGCGGGTCCGCGCAGAGTTCGCCCAGCAGCTTGGCTACCGGATCGTGGACCGGCCGACGGTGGACTTCCCGGCTCATTTCCCCGGCCAGGCGGGTGAATTCCTCGTGCTCCGGCAGGGTGAGCAGGGAACCCAGCAACTCGGGTTGAAATTCGAAATAGTCGAGGCGCGCCGGGCCAATTTGGCTGGCGCGGAACAGGGCGGGCAGGGCGGGCGGAACCAGGATCAACTCGCCCAACCCCAATTCCGACGTGCTCGCGCTGAAGCAATAGAGCACGCCGACGGCGGGGTGCACGATGGTCCAGCCCGGCAACGGGGCCGCCCACTCGGCGCCCGGCGCCAGATCCACGCTTTGAAGCGTCAACTGAGGCTTGGACAACATGTCGGCCGCCACTGAACCAGCCACATGTTACAAACAGTTGCCGGCGGGGAAACAATTGCGCGACATCGCCGACGGATGGGTTTGGGCCGCCGGATTGCCGGCTTGCCGGGGGGCCGGCACGGGTGTTGAATGCCCGCCCATGCAAGCGCTGCAATTACTGGCGGCCGGGGTTCCCGGCCGGTTCGAACTGCGCGAACTACCCGCGCCCCAACCGGGGCCCGGCGAGGTCGTCGTGGCCGTCGCCGCCTGCGGGTTGAACCATCTGGACCTTTGGCTCGAAGCCGGCGCCCTGCCCATGCCCGTCCTCCTGCCGCGCACCCCCGGGGGTGAAATCGCCGGCACGGTGGCGGCCGTCGGCGCGGGGGTGGACGAATGGCAACCCGGCGACCGGGTGGCGGTGCAGTCCAATCTGTTCTGCGGCGGGTGCGAATTTTGCCGGGCGGGCGAGGAATCCCGCTGCCTGAACGGGCAGTTGCTCGGGGTGCAGCAGGATGGCGGTTTTGCGGAACAGGTGCGGGTGCCCGCCCGCGCGCTGGTGCGATTGCCGGACGGGGTGGAGTTCGTCACGGCCGCCGCCCTGACCCTCGCGGGGAGCACGGCCATGCACATGCTCACGCACCGGGCGTCCGTGCGCCCCGGCGACTGGGTGTTGGCCATCGGCGCCGCCAGCGGCGTGGGGTCGGCGGCGATTCAGATCGCCCGCGCCCGCGGCGCGCGGGTGATCAGCACCGGGTCCACGCCGGCCAAGCGGGCGCTCGCGTTGGCCTTGGGGGCGGAGGCGGCGGTGGACACCGCGGCGGCGGACTGGCCGGCCGAGGTGCGCCGCCTCACCGGCAAGCGCGGGGTGGATCTCGTGGTCGAGCATGTCGGCGGCGCGGTGCTGCCCCGGGCGCTGGAATGCCTCGCGCGCGGCGGCACGCTGGTGACCTGCGGCGCCACCGCCGGGCGCGAAGTGACCTTGAACCTCTGGCCGCTGTTCGTGAAGGAGCAACGCCTGGTGGGCAGTTACGGCCGCACGCGCGCCGACATGGCCGCCACGCTCGCCGCGGCCGCGGCCGGGCAATTGCGCGCGGTCATCGACGCCGTGCTGCCGCTGGCGGAAGCGCCGGCGGCCTTCGCCCGCTTGCGCGCCCGCGGTGTGCTGGGCAAGCTGGTCATCACTCCCGGCGTGGCGGGCGCCGCACCCGGGCGTTTTCATATGGCATCCCCCGCCGGCCCCGCCTAAATTAGCCCCATGCCGAACCGTCCGCCCGATCTGCTGCCGCTCCTGAAGCAATACTTCGGGTTCCGCTCCTTCCGTCCGCTCCAGGAGGAAATCATGCGCGACGCGCTGGCCGGCCGCGATGTCTTCGCGTTGCTGCCCACGGGCGGCGGCAAGTCCCTCTGCTTCCAACTGCCCGCCCTGGCCCGGCCGGGCCTGACCCTGGTCGTGTCGCCCTTGATCGCCTTGATGAAAGACCAGGTCGACGCCCTGGTGGCGGCGGGCATTCCGGCGACTTTCCTAAACTCCTCCCTGCCGGCGGGCGAGGCGCGCAATCGGTTGCGCGGCCTGCACCAGGGCGAATACCGCCTGCTCTATCTGGCGCCCGAGCGCCTCATGCTCTCCGGCATGATCAGCGACCTCCAGCGCTGGCAGGTCTGCCAGGTGGCGGTGGACGAGGCGCATTGCATCAGCGAATGGGGTCACGATTTCCGGCCCGAGTACCGCCAACTCGCCGACCTCCGCGCGCATTTTCCCGAGGTGCCCTTCATGGCGCTCACCGCCACCGCCACGGACCGCGTCCGCGCGGACATCGTCCGGCACTTGCAACTGCGGGATCCCGGCTGCTACGTCGCCAGTTTCAACCGGCCCAACCTCGCCTACCGCGTCCTGGCCAAGGCCGGACCCTACGAGCAGGCGCTGGCCTTCCTCCGCGGCCGGCCCCGCGAGGCGGGCATCATCTATTGCCACAGCCGCAAATCCGCCGAGACGGTTGCGGAGCGGTTGAGCACGGACGGCGTCAAGGCCCGGGCGTACCATGCCGGCTTGAGCGGCGAGGAACGGGCCCGCAACCAGGAGTTGTTTCTGCGGGATGAAATCCGCGTGGTCTGCGCCACCATTGCCTTCGGCATGGGGATCAACAAACCCAATGTGCGGTTTGTCATCCACTACGATCTGCCCAAGAACATCGAGGGCTATTACCAGGAGACGGGCCGGGCCGGGCGGGACGGTCTGCCGGCCGAGTGCCTCCTGCTGTTCAGCCCGGGTGACGTCGTCAAACAGACCCAGTTCATTGACGAGAAAACCGATCCCCAGGAGCAGCAGATCGCCCGCGAGCAATTGCGGCAGATGGTCCATTACGCGGAGTCCGGCACTTGCCGCCGCGTGGAGTTGCTCGCCTACTTCGGGGAGGATTTTCCGGGCGACAACTGCGGCGGGTGCGACAATTGCCTCTCCCCCCGCGCCACCTACGACGGCACCCTGGCCGCCCAAAAATTCCTGAGCTGCGTTTACCGCATCCGCGAGCGGAGCCAGTTCGGCGTGGGCCTGAACCATGTCGTGGAAGTCCTCACCGGGGCGGACACTGACAAAATCCGCCGGTGGGAGCACACCACCTTGTCCACCTACGGCATCGGGCGCGAGCACAGCCGGCCCGAGTGGGCCGCGATCGGGCGCGAATTGGTCCGGCTCGGGTTCCTGCGCCAAACCAGCGAAAAATTCAGCACCCTCGAATTGACCCCCGAGGGGCGCGCCGTCCTGACCCAGCGCCGCGCGGTCACCCTCACCCGGCCCGTCGCCCCGACCCCGGCCCAGGCCCCGCGCGCCGGCGCGATCGCCTGCGACGAACTCCTGTTTGAGAAGCTGCGTCAGTTGCGCAAGCGCCTCGCCGACGAACGCGATCTCCCCGCGTACATTGTTTTCTCCGACGTCGCCCTGCGGCAGATGGCCCGGGAATACCCCGCGAGCCCGGTCGAATTCGCCCGGATCTCCGGGGTGGGCGAAAAGAAATTGCGCGAATTTGGCGACGTGTTTCTGACCGAAATCGCCGACCACTTGAAGGTCAACGCCCGGCAAATCTTCGCCGACGATTCCTTCGCCGTGGCCGCCGTTGCCGCCGCGCCCAAGCCGCGCCTCACGGACACCATCTTCCAGAGCTTGCACGCCGTCCGCCAAGGCCGCTCCGTGGCCGAAGTGGCCGCGCAGCGCGACCTCACCGTGGGCACGATTTTCAACCACCTCACCACGGCCGTGGAAGCCGGGGAGGCTTTTGATCTCAACTTGGTGCTCTCCCCGGCGCAACAGCGCCGCCTCGCTGCCGCCTTCGTGCGCCTGGGCCCGGGCAACCTCACCGGCATCCGGGAATTGGTGGGGGAGGAGTTCGATTTCAACCAACTCCGCCTCTACCGCGCCACCTTGGGACGGTAGGCCGCACCCCGGCGGGCGCGCGGAAAATTGGGGTTGCACTCGCAAAAAGGGTTGTCGGCGGGCGGGACCGGAGGCAGACTGGCGCCATGAACGTGTTCGTCACCGGCGGCGCCGGATACATCGGGTCGGTATGCGTGGAAGAGTTGCTCAATGCCGGCCATCACGTCACGGTTTACGACAACCTCACCGAGGGCCACCGTTCCGCCGTGGATGAGCGCGCCCGGTTTGTCTCCGCCCCAGTCTTCGACGACGGGCACGTCGCGCGCGCCGTGGCCGACGCCCACCCGGATGCCATCCTTCACTTCGCCGCCCACATCCTGGTCGGGGAATCGATGACCAATCCCGGCAAATACTTTCGCAACAACGTGGGCTTTGGGTTGGCGTTGCTCGAAGCGGCGGTCGCCGCCAAGGTGCCCAAATTCGTCTTCAGCTCCACCTGCGCCACTTACGGCCCCCCCGCCAAGGTCCCCATCACCGAGGACACCCCCCAGCATCCGATCAACCCTTACGGGGAATCGAAACTGATGTTCGAGAAGATGCTCTCGTGGTACCAACGCCTGCATGGCTTGGAATTCGTCGCCTTTCGTTACTTCAATGCGGCCGGCGCCACGCAACTGCGCGGGGAGCACCACCGCATCGAGACCCACCTCATTCCCAATGTGCTCCGGGTGCCGCTGGGCCAAGCCGAGTTTTGCGAAATTTACGGCACCGACTATCCCACGCCCGATGGCACCTGCATCCGCGATTACATCCATATCGTCGACTTGGCGCAGGCGCACATGCTGGCGCTGGCTCCCGGCAAGCAGGGCTTTTTCAACCTGGGGAACGGGGATGGTTATTCCGTGCGGGAAGTGATTCAAACCTGCGAACGTGTCACGGGGCGGAAAATCCCCGCCCGCGAACAACCGCGGCGCGAGGGGGATCCACCCAAGCTGGTGGCCGCCGCGCACCGTGCCCTGAATGAACTGGGCTGGCGCCCGAAGTATCCCAAGCTCGAGGACATCGTCGCGACCGCTTGGGCTTGGCACGAACGCCATCCCCACGGCTACGCCGATTAATCGTTGATCGGTCCGTGACGAATTGACCCCGGCCCGGTCTAAATCATTATGGACGCACCGACCGAAGCGCTGCCCCCCTCCGGGGGGGGCGATCAAGACGCCAGCCCGCTGGGCGGGGACGCCGCTTTTGCCGCGTTGTACGAGGAACACAGCCAGGCCATCTATTACCTCGCGTTGCGGATGCTCGGCGACGCCGCCCGGGCCGAGGACGTGACCCATGATGTGTTCCTCAAGGCCTTTCGTCACCAGGCCGGTTTCCGCCGGGGCGCCTCCTGGCGCACTTGGCTGTATCGGATCACCATCAACCACTGCCTGAACCTGCGCCGTTCCTGGCAGCAGCGGCAGATTTTCAACCAAACCGAAACCACCACCGGCTTGGATCTGGCGGTGGCCCCGACCGATTCCCCGTCCCGAATTTTGGAGACCAAGGAGTTGGGCGAACGAATTCAAGCGGCTTTGGCGGCCCTCCCGGACGAGGCCCGGTTGCTCCTTTTGTTGGTGGCCGACGAGGAGCTGAGCTACGAGGAAATTGGCTCGCTGACCGGCCAGAGCGCCGACGCCGTGCGCGGAAAACTTCATCGGGCGCGCAAACTCTTCGCGCGCCATTTCGGGATGGACGCGAGGGACGAAGCGGCAACGGTGCCGGCGCCCCGGGTTCGGGCCGCGGCCCGGCCGACTCCCCGCAGGCTTTCCTTGCCGGTCCTGCCGACCTTGCCCGTCCTGTTTACCCGGGGGATCGCATGAAGCCTGCTTCGCCTTATGATTCCTCCCGCGGGCGGCCGGCGAAGCCGTCCGGGCATGAGTTTGTGTCGGTGAACGAATTAGTGCGCCAGGATGCGGAGCACATCCAAGTGCCCCCTGCGGTGGCGGCCCGTTTGCGTGCCTCCTTGGCACGGGAACCCAAGCCCACTCCCGGGGGTGGCTCTTGGTGGCGGCGTTGGTTGGCGGGCGGCGGTTAAGTCAGTTGCCGGGCGCGCCAGAGCGGCCCCGCCCGCCGTGGAAAACCAACGGCCGGGCGGGGGCGGGGAAACCATCAGCGGGTTTTTTCCACCGCGCGGACAATGGGGTGCGGCGGCGGCGCTACGCGGCAGGCGGACTAACTTTGGCCCGCCTGCCGGTGCGACGTATTCCCGCCGGCGGTCAATTCCGGCGGGTCGGGAAAACCCGGAGCCAAGCCGGTCTTAGCGGGCGGCTTTTTTCTTCTTCGCGGGCGCGACCGCCTTGGCCGGGGCCGCCGGTTTGGCGGGGGCGGCTTTGGCTGCCGGTTTCGCGGCGGCGGGCGCGGGCGCTTCCTTGCCCACGCCCTTGAAATGGGACTGCAGGCGCTTCAGGTCGCCGTCAAACACGCGGGCCAGAAATTCCGCGCTCTCATCCGCGACCAAATCAGCCTGGCTGACCGCCGGGCTGAACAGGTAGTGGTTGCGTTCGGATTTGGCATTGACCGCCTTCTTGTTGACCAAGCGGGTCAGGAGGGTTTTGACCGTGTTGGGATGCCAACTGGAAACCGGAGCGAGGGCCTCCATGATTTCCTTGCTGCGTTGGGGGGATTTGGCCCAGAGCACTTTCATGACCTTCCACTCCGCGGCGGAGACTGAGGGGACTCGTGACATAATAACTATTGTTTTCGGTTAGTGCCTGCGCGGCTGCGGGGACGGCCGTTCAGGCGGTTGCTGACGCGTGGGGAAACGAAATGTTTTCAGCGCGCTTCCGGCTCCAAGTGCAACTCGCCGGCGAGATCGAGCCGTTGAATCTCGGCGGTATAGCCTTTGCGAAAATTAGAATATTTGAATTGCAATCCAATTTCCATCTTTAGTTTGCGATTCTGCACCTTTTTATTTGTAATGGCCCGTTTTCGTCCCGCGTCACTCTCTTCCGGTCCGAACGGCGGCATCCATTTACCGAGGGTTTCCGACAACCAACGGAAGAAATGGATCAATGCCACCGGCTCGTCGTCGACCACATTATACACTTCCCCGGGCCGCCCGTTCTTCAGCGCCGCCGTGATCGCCGACACCACATCATCCCGGTGAACCATGTTCATTATCCGCTCTCCCTGGCCCGGAATCACCGCCTGGTTCTTCAGATACTGCCGGAACCAATGCCCGCGGTCCGGCCCGTAAATGCCCGCCACCCGCAGCACCACGGCCGGGAATTTGCTTTGACCCGCGGCGTCCAACAGGACCTTTTCCGCCTCCAACAAGACCTGGCTGGTCGGGCTGTCGGGGATCGTGGGGCTGCTTTCCTTGACGGCCGAACCATCGGTTTGCCCGTAAACACTGGTGCTGCTCGTGTAGATGTATTTGCGGGGCGGATGGGCCGCCAGCCAGGCCAGCAGGTGCCGGTTGCCGTCGTGATAGACCGCCCGGTAGTCCGCCACCGTGCCGCCCGGACCGGCCGCGGCGCAGAACACCACCCAGTCCGGCCGCTCCGGTAGTTTGCCCAACTCTTCCGCGCGGGTGATGTCGGCGAAAACCGGTTGGATGCCCGCGGCCGTCAAGGCCGCGGCCGCCGTTGGATCGCGCCGCACGCCGAAAACTTCATGCCCCTGCCGGACGAGTTCCGCCCCGAGGGGAATGCCTACATAACCGCAACCAACGATCAATACGCGCATGGCGAAAGGTTAGCGCGACAACCCGGGTGCGTCGAGAACAGACCGGTTTTACGGGGTCAGGCGCACGCGGAAAAATACCGGCGCGCCGCCCGGCACCGCGTTTGTGAGGCTGGCCGGACTCCCGGTGCCCGTCACGACCGGCCCCCAGGGCACCCACAACGAGCTGTTCAGATCGGTCTGGTATTCCACTTGGTAACCCTGCCCCGGGGCCGTGTTCCACCCCAAGATCAGCTGTCCGCCCGCCCAATGCGGGGGCAATAATTGAGGGGGCGCATAAGTCGTTACTGAGAAGCTTTGCCCGGCGCTCAGCTTCGGCGTGCCGTTGTCGGTGACGAGGATCACCACTTGATTGGTCGCGGGCGCCGTCGTCGGCTGCCACGTGAACTGGCCGTTCGCCGGGTTGATCGCCGCGCCCGCCGGCGCCCCCGCCCCGAGACTGTAAGTGAGCGTCTGCGCGGGCTGATCGGAGTCCGTTCCCATCGCCATGATCGCGATGGATTGACCCAGGGTGACCTTCCAATCCGGCAAGGCGGCCAGTGTCGGCGGCGTGTTGGGGGGCAGGTTGTTGGTGCCGGGCGAGGCTTGATCCATGAATAAGATCGCGGCCCCGCCATCCGGACACCGCCCTTGACTGATGTCCGTGCCTTGGGGGCCGAAGTTGACCAGGTCCACCGCGCGTCCGTCCGGGCCGTAGAGGCCGATGCTTTTGCCCGCCCGGGCGAGCTTGAAGTTAACGTGGAGCGGGGGCGTTCCGGTGGGGGATTTCTTGTCCGCCCACACGAGCAGGAAGCCGTGCGGGGCGATCGCGTAGCCGGTGGGAATCAGGAACTTTAGCGGCACGGCGGGGTCGTCGGTCAGGTAATAGCCGGCCGGATCCACCCAATTGGTGCCGGCGTTGTAGAGTTCAAACCAATCGTCCGCCTGGTTGGCGTCGGCGGGATCGCGGAGCGTGGTGCTGTTGGCGGCCATCCATTCGTTGATGAACAACGGCAGGGGGGCGCTCGTGGCATTGTTGGATTGCCCCGGGGTCACGTAGTAAAACGACTGCCGGGCAAAACTCTGGCCGTCGGGCGTGGCCCCCAACGATCGGTTGGCCGTCAGGTTGGTGTAGTCCAAGTAATCCATCACCTGTGCCTGGCCGTTCACCACCCGCGCCAGGGCCACGGAGCCGGCCACCGGTGCCAGGGTGAACCCGGTGTGCAGTTCGGTGCTGGTCGCAAGGTTGGTCTGACCATCGGCGAAAATCACCAGGAACTGGTTCGGCGCCAGACTCGCTCCGGGGGGGAAGGCCCAGTTCGTCAAATTGGTGTAATTGGCGGTGAGATAGAGGCCGGCGAGGCTTTGGGTGCTCCCGCTGGGGTTGAAGAGTTCAATCCACGGCGCTCGGACGCCCGCGGCGTTGGTCAGTCCGGTGAGATTCACCGGTTCGACTTCATTGATCCACAAGGGTGGGAACGGCGGCAGGGACGTGTAACCCGCATTGATCCCGCCGGGCGTCGGCGCCGCGGCGGACCAGTTGCCCGCGCGCCAGTTGTCCTGGTGCGGGTCGCGGAGTTGCAGGGCGAGCCCGGTGCCATTGGTGGCGGCCGGCCAGGGGGCGGTGCTGCCATACGCCACTTGGGCCACCACGAGCCGGTTCGTCGTCCCCGGGGCGGGCGGGCGGACGAGGGCCAGATACTGGCCGGTGGTCGAAAGTTGGTTGGTGAAGGTGTCATACACCGGCACCGTGGCCCCGTAGGCGGTGGCAAAAGCGGCCCGGTTGGCCGTCAGGACAAAGTTGCGGTTCGGCCCGAGCACCGTGCCCGGGGGGAAAGTGTAACCCAAGCCCGCCAATTGCCAGCCGGACAGGTCGTAACTGTAGATAAAGGAGTTGTTGTAAATCTCCACGTATTCCGCGTTCGTGATCGCCGGCTGGTACATCAGCTCATTGATCACCACCGTGCCCGCGGGGGAAGGAATCACCCCGTTGAACACCAGCGTGACTTGGTTGCTTGCCCCCGCCACCGGCTGCCCGGCACGGTTCACCCCCTGCACCACGAACGCGTTGGTGCCCGGTTGCAAGGGCACGCTGGCGGTCCAATTGGTGAGGGTGGTCCAAGTCACCGGCCACTGGATGCCGTTGAAGGCAATCGTCTTGACCCCCAGCGGCGCCGTGCCGCTGAACGTGGCCAGGTCGAAGGGCAGGTTGAACGCCGCCTGCGCCGTGAAGTTCGTGGTGTCCACCGCGGCCAGTTGCGCCGCGATGCTGTCGTGCGCCTGGCCGATATAGGGCTCCAGGAACAACGCCGGATCTTCGGTCGTGAGCCCGTTGGCCAGAAACGTTTGATACTTGGCCGTGGCCAACGGCGCGGTCACGGAGAGCTGCAGGGGGCCGTTGACCAATTCCCCCAGCGCGCGCCAATACATGCGCTGAAAAGTCGGGTTGGCGTAGATGGCCGCAATTGTGGGGTCGCCGTAGTTTACGATCAGGTTCTGGCCCGGCGCCCAGGGGCCATGGTCGAAAACATAATTCATATCCCACATCATCAGCGTGTAGGGGGTGCCCTGCGCCCCCAGATAACCGTAGAGATTCTGCACGCTCGCCACGCCCCAGCAGTCCGCGTTGCCCGCCGCGTGATTCCCCGCCAGGACCCGCATCCAGTTCTCCATGTTCGCCAGGCTCAGCAGGTTGGTGGTGAAGTTGGCGTTGCCGTAATTGTTCGCCGCCGCCACCAGGGAAAACACGTGCGTGAAGTTATTGGCGGAATCCGGGGTCCGGCGGATTTCGAAGGTGTACCGGTACCGCGCCGGTTTGTAGGTCTGCGTGCCGGTGACGTAATACGGCAGCAATTCGCAGCCGCCGAAGGCCGAAAAGGACACGGCGTTGCCGCTGGGGAACGGCGCGAATTCGAACCAGGGCTGCATCTTGTATAAAAAGCCCCCGGTGTCATTCGGAAACCACTGCTTCACCATGTCACTGTCCGGCGTCTGCGTGTCCTCCATCAACTGGCCGCGGCGCACCCCGTTGACATACACCGCCACGAGCCGGCGATTCAAATGCGGCACCCCCAGCGCCCGGAGGAAAGTGTACGCCGTCTGCTCCCGAATCTGGGTGGCGTCGTCCCCGGGGCCGTTGCCGGGTTGGTGGATTTTGTTGAAGGAAGTGGCGCCCAAAAACTTGTCGTCGTCGGGGAAAATCCATTTGTAATGGCAGAGGTTGCCGTAGGGGGTGTCGAAATTTTGGTGGTAGGGGCTGCCCGCGAACCGGCCCTTCGCGTTGTAGATGATCCGTTTGCCGTTGACCATCGTGGCGTCATGCGCCTCGTTGCTCAAATCCGCGAGCGCGCTCCACCGGGCCGCGTTGGTCGCGGTGACCCAGAGGTGGTACACCCCGAAGCTGCCCGCGGGCTCGGCGTCGCCAAAGAACACCGAGCATTCCTGCGCCGGGGCGTTGTCGTTCGCGAGCGCCGGGAACACGGAACCGCTGCTCAAAGCGTCCGCCGCGCGGATCACAAACGCCGCCAGCGTGCCCGCCGGCTGGCCCGGAATCGTGGCGCTGTAGATTCCGTCCCCCGCCACGGCATCCCCGCCCGTTCCATCGTCGCGCATGGGCACCAGGGTGTTGGTCAGGGACGGGTCGAGGCGGTAGCTCAACACCACCCCGGTGAGCGGGTACCGGTCCGTGATCCGCGCGCTCACGACCACCGGTTGCCCGGCGGCGGGCACGGGCGGGTTGTGGGTCACCGCCGTGATGGCCGGGCCCGCGTTGGTCACGGCCCGGCTGTTCCGGGCGCCCGGGGTGCCCAGATTGGCCGGCACCGGCAGCGCGCCCGTTGCTTCCAGCCAGTTGCCGTTGAGCCGCAGCAACACTTCCGGCCAGCCCGCCACCCACCGGGCCTTGAAGCGCAAGGTCGCCAACTGGCCCGCCGCCAGCGTGTTCGGAACCAGCGCCCCCTCGCACGAGTTCACACCCGTCCACATTCGGTCGCTGCAGCGCACGTGGAGGGAGTGCCCCCCGCCGTAGCCGCTGTTCTCCAGGCTGGAGCGGAACAGGCAGCCCTGCGGATACCAATTGGTGAGCCCGTGCTCAAAATCGGGATTCGCCACCAAGTTGGTCCCCGTCGCCCCGGCGCGCACCTCAATGTTATCCACCAGGCACTCGCCCGCATCCAACAGTCCGATTTGGACGTAATCGATGCTGGGATCAAAATTCGCCCCATTGTCCAAGGGCGCTGTCACCTCAATGTCCGTCCAGGCGGACTTTTGCGTTTCATCGCTCCCCGCCCAATTGGGGGCCAGCCGGTGGTTGGCCCGCGGATCGCGCAATTCGAGGCTGCTCCCCCCGCCGCTCGTCCACGCGCCCCAGCGTCCGCCCGGGCCGTAGGTGACCTCGTCCACCGGGATTTGCACGGCGTTCGTCACCATCGTGCCGCCGGCGCCCGCGGTCAGGATCGTGTCCGGCGCCGAGAGCACCAGGCGTTCGCCTTCGCCCGAGAGTTTGCCGGTGAAATTGCCCACCAAGTTCGTTGGGTTCAGGTTCGGGTAATGCAACAAAAGCCGCGCGGTGTTGCGGCCCACCACCAGGTAGGCTCCCGGGAGCAGCCACGTGTTCGTGGGAAACGTGAAATGAATGGCGGCGGCCAGTTGCCATCCCCCCAGGTTCACGCTGTTGGTCCCTTGGTTGTACAATTCCACATATTGATCGTCATCCACCCCGCTGAGCGGGCTGTACATCAACTCGTTCAGCGCGATGTCGTTAATCAGCGGGGCCGCGTTGCCGCCCCCGGGAGTGGGACTCTGTAGGCGGTACCATTCCGTCGCCCCGTCCGGCGAACGGCCGAACGCGATGCCGGCCCCCTGGGGCGGATAATTGACCGCGTCCACCACCCGGCTGCCGTCGGGATTGATGAGATAGATCGTGCCCCCCGCCGGGTTCGGCGCGAACCCGGGCAGGGTGAGCGGAAACGACCGAAACCCGCCCGCCGCCAACGTGGTGCCCGCGGGCAAAATCCATTTGTTCGTGGCCGGATCGTCGGTGAGCCCGCAGCCGGAGACATCCACCGCCTGGGCGCTGTGGTTGTATAATTCCACATAGGGCGTTTGCCCCGTTGTCGGCCGCACCAAGAATTCGTTCACCACCACCGCGCGCAAGGGGCTGGGGTGAAACGGTTCCCCCGCGCCGGGCGAGCCGCCCACCACGTCGCTGATATCCCAGGCGCGGGGATCGCCCTCGCCGTAGGAAGGCGCGCCAAGCACCAGCGAATGACCCGCGCCGTTGGCCGCCGCGGGCCACGGCGGCGCGGTGTCATACGGCACCGTGAGCAACAGTGAGCCCAGCTCGTCCCAGAGTTGCAAGTTGCCCCCGGCGCGCAGGGCGCTCGTGTACGGGCCGTAAACATTGGTCACCCCGTAAACCGCCGTCAGATCGCCCGGCGCCGCCGCCACGACCGCAAACGCCCCCCCGGCCAGCCGGGTCCCGGCCGGAAAGGTGTAGGTCAGTCCGCCCGCGGCGGTCACCCGGTAATTGCTGATGTCCTGCACCCACGGATTGCTGTTGTACAATTCCAGGAATTCCAAATTCCGCCCGTCGGGCCGCGGCACCGGCTGATACATGATCTCGGAGATGGCGATCGGGGATTTGCGGCTGGACGGTCCCAGCGCCTCGTGGGGATTCAGCGGCGCCGCTCCGGTCACCGCCTGCGGGCTGGTGGTCCCGAAGTTCTGGAACACCGCGGTGGCGGTCTGGTTGGCGCCAAAGGCACTGGCCGCCAGGCCCACGTAAATCTGCGCCGCCATGCCGATTGTTACCGTGCCCAGCACCGACCAGTTCGTGCCGTCGTAGCCGGCGTAGCCCGTGAAGGTGTTGCCGACGCGTTGGAGCCGCAGCCAAGTGTTGGGATAATTCACGGGAAATCCGCCGGTGCGATTGGCGGCGAAACCCGCGGGGTCGCGGTAATAAAAGCCATCCCCGTTCATCGCCGGCGTGGCGAGGGCCGCGGCGAAGCGGCTGGCGGGATCCAAAGTCTCCCGCGCCATCCATCCCGCTTTGGCCCACACTTGGGCCGCCTGCAAACCGGTCAAACGGGCCGTCTTGTCAAAATCGCCCACGACCACCAGGTAATCGAAACCAAATTGGTCGCTCACGCCGCCAATGTCCCCCCCGCTGGTGGTCAAGGCCGCCACCGTGGCGGTGTTCGCGAATACCGTGGGGGTGCCCCCGCCACTGCCGCCCCCGCCGATATCCACCGGGGCGAACGGCGCGGCCAAAAAACTCACCATGCTGTTCGGCGCGATGGTGTTCGGTTTGGCTGCCCGGTCGCGAATCCCCGAGATGCCGACCACATAAGCTCCCCCGTAGGTCAGCGGAGTGGTGAAGAGGAACACGTTCGTGAGGTTGGCCGCCAACGCCGCCCCGGTGATCGCCACCCCGCCGCTCACCGAGTAATTGGCCGGGTTGGTGGCGCCGGCCGCCTCCACGGGTTTGGAGAAAATCACCACCACCGTGCCGGTCCCCGAATTGTAAGCTTGCAGCGCGGCCGGCGGGTTGGTGTCGGCCGCCACCGTCAAAATGGCGTTCGTGGTGAACAGCGCCCGGCCGGGAATGGCCACCACCGCGCGGTAAGTTGTCCCGCTGTTGGTCAAACCCAGCGGCGGCGTGGTGTACGTCGCGCCCGCCGCGGCCGGGAGATCAAAACCATTGGCCTGCCATTGGTAGGCCACATTCGTGCTGAACCAGCACGCTCCGGTGGCGGCGGCCGTGAAGGTCGCCGTGCGCCCCTCGATGGCCGTCAGGCTCGCCGGGCCTTGCAGCAGGGTCAGGGCCGGATTGGTGGCGGTGTTGTAGCCTCCCAGGTTGGCGGCCGGGATCACCGACCAAAGGGGGTTCGCCGGGGTTTTCCAAGCCACCTCGAGGCTGTCCCCCCCGCCCCCCTGCTTCATCAGCGCCTCAATAAAATAATGGCGGCCCGCCGTCAGCGTGATGGCGGCCGAGGAATTATGGTCAAAGCTGTTGCCCCAGGCGGGTTCGGAGGCCACCGGCACCTTGTCCACCGGGGACTCGTCGGTGCTCAGGTACAGGGTCGAATTGTCATCGCTTGTCACCGAAAAATAATAGGTCCCGGTGAGCGGCGCGAGGAGCAAACCGGCCATTCGACCGCCGTAATTGGTCCCGATATTGGGCGTTGGCCAGCCCATTGCGGGCGGAAAATCGACTTGGTCGGGCTGGTTGGGGAATTTAGGGCTGCCCGTCAAATCCGCCACCGCGCCCCCGGCAATGTTGAAATACAACTGGCGCTCAATGTAGCCGGTCGTAAAAAAGGCGTTCGTGAACGCCAGCCCCGAGCGGGGCGCGATCAAGTTGGTGCCCGTGGCCGCATCCGCCACCCCGGACACCAGCAACCAATGCGGCGCGAAGGGCGTTTGGGAAGCCGTGGTCAGCAGCACTGTTTGGCCGTCCGCCCCCAAAGTCGCGCCCACAATGGCCACCGGCCCGGCCGCGTTCGTGAGGGTGTAATTGGCGGTGTTCGTGGCTCCCGCGGCGCGCACCGGCAGCGAAAAAGCCACTGCCGCCGTGTTGTTCCCGGCGTTCGTCACCGCCAGCAGGTGGGGGGCGCCGGCGGATTGCGCGGCGGCCTGGGGCGGGTTGGCCCCGAGCACTGCCCCGAGCGCCGGGAGGAGGACGCCGACAAAGCGACGGAATGAAATCATGCGTGGTATCGTTAACAATCTAGCTTCGTCGCCCCGGGAATCCAAGCCGTAATGTGCGCCCGGCGCCCCGCTTGCTCATCCCGACAGCCTCCGGCCCGCCGCGCTCCCCTCCGCCTTCCGGCCCCTCATTCCGGCATGGCCAAGATCGCTGTGCCGCAAAACGCACAGTTGACCCACTCCCGGCTTTGTCCTAGGTTTTGGGCATCAGAACTCCACAAGAGCAACGGACAGTGCACTTTTTATGAAGACAAATGTTGAGATGGCAGCGCGGGTTTCGCCGAACACCCGGCGGCATGGATTTACCCTGATTGAACTGCTGGTCGTGATCGCGATCATCGCCATTTTGGCGGCCATGCTGCTGCCGGTACTGGCCAAGGCCAAGGAAAAGGCCAATCAGACTTACTGCATGAACAACACCAAGCAATTGATGTTGGCCATGCGCCTGTACGCGGACGACAACAAGGACTTTTTGCCGCCCAACCAAGACGACGGCTCTGCCCAGCAATGGGTGGCCGGGGATATGACCAACATCACCGATGCCACCAACACCACTTTGCTGGCCGATCCGAGCAGCGCCTTCCTCGCCCCGTACTACGCCAAAAACGTCGGCATTTACAAGTGCCCATCGGATAAAAGCTTCGTGACCATCGCCGGGCTCCGTATCCCCCGCGTGCGCAGTGTTTCCATGAGCCAGGCCGTGGGCACTCAAAAAGCCGTGCAACAGGCGGTCAATGGTCCGTGGTTGGACGGCGCCCACGGCCACACTTTGAATCAAACTTGGTACACCTACGGCAAAATGTCCCAAATCAAATTTCCCTCGCCTTCCGGCCTCTGGGTGCTGACGGACGAGGATCAAAATAGTATCAACGACGCCGGTCTGGCCGTGCAGATGGTGGATCTTTCTTGGATCGACTTTTTCGCCACCCACCACAATTTCGGCGTCGGTATCTCTTTTGCCGACGGCCATTCGGAAATTCACCGCTGGTTGGACAGCACCACCAAATGGGAAGGTGGCACCGTTACCTCCCACCAGGACATCAATTGGGTGCAGGTGCGCACCTCCGCCAACATTCGGAATCCGGGCCAACCGATGCCTTGATGCGTTGGCGGGCCGGACGAATCCTTTTCGCATCCGTGGGGCCACCTTGGTGGCCCCTTTTTTTGTCCCCTCCGGGCGCTTTTCCGGCCGGAGTGCGGAGCGGGGGTGGGGCGAGCGGGCCTGAACAATTATCAATCGTGTTTTGGAGCAAGCCAGATAAAGAGCGCGAACGGTTTTACCTGCTGCCCGGCCAGGGCGGCCGGGGCCTGCGCCGCAAACGCACCATCATTTTGGTGTGGTCGATCATCGCCGGCCTGCTGGTTTCCAGCCTGCTCGCCCTCGGCCTCTATCTGGCCGCCGCCGCACCGCATTGACCGTCGCCCGGGGCGGGTCTCACCGCGGGGCCGCCTGCGCCCGTTCGCCGCGCTGCAAGCGGCGCATGATCCAATACAAAGCCCCCAGCGACAGCACGAAAAAGAACGGCCCGCTGCGGTGATGCACCCAAGTGTCCAGAATCTTCGGGTCGTAGTGGACGCACAGCTCTCCCAGCATCCAAATGCGCAGTCCGTTGCGCAGCGCGCCCAAGGGCAGCGTCACCAGCACCAGCACCCACCGCCGCCTCGGATCCCGCAGGAAAAGCCGGCCCATCACCAAGCTGCTGATGATCAGCACCATGGTGGAATGGATCCCGCTGCACTCCGCCGCCACCGCCAGCGGCGGGGCCCCGTGCAGCGTCAGCGTCAGGCCCTTGATCTGCACCCCCGTGCCCGCAACTTTCAGCAGCAGGTAAGCGGCCCACCCGGAGGCGTACCGCAGCCCGCCTTCGAACGCATCCAGCAGCCGCAGGGGCACTGGGATCATGAGTGCCAGCAAGCCGAAGGGAAATGCCAGGCGCCGGCAGGCGGCCGTCCCCAGCGTCCATCCCGCCGCCGCCAGTAAAAAGGTGTAATACGTGCCCACGATCAGCGCCAGGGCGTCCTCGTAGACCAGTGGTGGGTCCGCATGGAAAGTGGCGCAATAAACCGTCAGCAAGCCCGCACCCGCCAGGAGGGGGACCACCGGCCACCAACCGGCGCGCGCTCTCCCGGGAATCTCCTCCCGGTCCTGCCAGGCAAAATACCCGGCAATGAACGGCATGAGCACGATGTAGGAGTGGAATTCGCTCTTCAGGGCAAATTGCGCCAGCGCGCTCAGCGGAAATACAAACCCCGCCGTCAACGCCCCCGCCGCCCCGGCGAACTTTGGCCAGTCGGGAGGCCGGTGCGCGGCCGCCGCCGGACTACATTTCCGCGGCGCGGGTGGTGTTTCCGAGTGCATGCGTCGCCAAACTAAGCCAATTCCACCGTTTTCGCCAGTCCGGTGTTCAGCCAAATAGTGGTTCCCTTATCCCAACCCCACCAAAACAGGCCCATACTACGGTCTGACCCACAAAGGGGGTCTGCCCTTAGTATTTCCCTAACTTCCTCCCCGAACCCCCTTTTCCCACCCGTTCGCCCGCCCGACCGCGGGCCGCCTCCCCGGTTCCTGCTTGTTACCCCGCGGTTCCCTGCTAAATTGCCCGCCCTGTGGATATCAAGAGTGAAATCGCGAAGCGGCGGACGTTTGCCATTATTTCGCACCCGGACGCGGGCAAGACGACTTTGACGGAAAAGTTGCTGCTCTACGGCGGGGCCGTGCAATTGGCCGGCTCGGTCACGGCACGCAAGAACCAGCGCGCTTCGACCTCCGACTGGATGGAGCTGGAGCGCAAGCGTGGCATCTCCATCAGCTCCACGGTGCTGCAGTTCGATTACGACGGCTACCGCATCAACCTGCTCGACACCCCCGGGCACAAGGATTTCTCCGAGGACACCTACCGCGTGCTCACGGCCGTGGACGCCGTTGTGATGGTGATCGACGCCGGCAAGGGCATCGAATCGCAAACCCGCAAACTCTTCGACGTCTGCCGCCAGCGCGGCGCGCCGATTTTCACCTTTATGAACAAGTGCGACCGGCCCACCTTGGAGCCCCTCGCCCTGCTCGACGAGTTGGAAAGCGTCCTCAAGATCGGCGCCTTCCCGGTGAATTGGCCCATCGGCAACGGCCCCGATTTCCGCGGCGTTTACGACCGTCAGGCCCGCCAAGTGCACTTGTTCGAACGCGTCGTCGGCGGCGCCTACCGCGCCCCGGTCGCCATCGGCGACCTGACCGACCCGATCATTCGCGACCGGGTGGATGAGGCCACCTTCCACAAGGTCACCGAGGAATTGGGCATGTTGGAAATGGCCGGGGAAGCGTTTGACGCCGACGCCGTCCTGGCCGGGCGCACCACACCCGTCTTCTTCGGCAGCGCGGGCAACAACTTTGGCGTCAAGCTCATGCTCGACGGCTTCCTGAAGCACTCACCCCCGCCGAAGGCCCACCAGGCCACCACCCGGCCCGTGGAACCTATGGACGACGTGTTCTCCGGTTTTATCTTCAAGATCCAGGCGAACATGGATCCGAAGCACCGGGACCGCATCGCCTTCATGCGCGTTTGCTCCGGCAAGTTCGAGCGCGACATGCAAGTGGTGCATCCCCGCACCGGCAAAAAGGTCCGCCTCTCCAGTTCCCACAAGCTGTTCGCCAATGAACGTGAAACCGTCGATGAAGCCTTCGCTGGCGACATCATCGGCTTGGTGGGCTTGTCCGATTTCGGCATCGGCGACACCCTGACCACCGAACCCGGCATCGAATACCACGAAATCCCCCGGTTCACCCCCGAGAGCTTCTCCTTCCTCCACAACCCGAACACCGGCAAGTTTAAACAATTCCGCCAAGGCCTGGACCAATTGTCCCAGGAGGGCGTGATTCAAATCCTGCACCTGAAGGATTCCGGCGCGAAAGTCCCCTTGCTGGCCGCGGTCGGCCCCCTGCAATTCGAAGTGGTCCAGTACCGCCTCGAAAGCGAATACGGCGCCGCGTCCCGCTTGGAACCGGCGCCATGGACCGTCGTGCGCTGGCTCCCCGTCACCCTGACCGAGGCCGAACTCGACGCCCTCCAACTCCCCACCGGCGCCAAGTTGGCCTACGACGCCGACCAACATCCGCTGGCGTTGTTCGCCAACGAATGGTCCATGAATTATTTCGGCCAAACCAACCCCAAAATCACCCTCTCCGCCCTCCCCCCGGGCAACGCCGCCCTGGGCGGCACCGGTCGGAACGCCGAATCCTGACCCATGGCCAACGAAGTTCTCCCCGCCATCCTCACCGCCACCGACCTCGGCGTGAGCTACAACGAGCAGGTCGTGCTGGACGGTGCCTCCCTCACCATCTGCGCGCGCGACCGCATCGGCATGGTCGGGCGGAACGGCTCCGGCAAGTCCACCTTCCTGCGCATCCTCGCCGGGCGGCAGCACCCGGACGAAGGCACGGTCACCGGCAAACGGGACTTGGTCGTCGGTTACCTTTCCCAGGATTTCACTTTGGACGAGGCCCAAACCGTCTATGAGAACATCCTGGGCGGCGCCCGGCATGTCCTCGACTTGATCCATGAGTTCGAGTCCCTGCCCGCCGAATCCAAACGCCACGCCGATCTCGAGGAGCGCATCCAGGCCTTGGACGGCTGGGGGTTGGAGCACCGCATCAAAACCGCCATGGGGCATCTGAACACCCCGCCCGCGGAGCGCTTGGTGAAAGGCCTGTCCGGCGGGGAAAAGCGCCGCGTGGCCATGTGCCGCGCCATCATCTCGCGCCCCGAGTTGCTCATCCTCGACGAACCGACCAACCATCTCGATCCCGAGTCCATCGAATGGGTGGCGGAGTTCCTGAGCAATTATCCCGGTGCTTTCCTGGTCGTGACCCATGATCGGCATTTTCTCGACCAAGTTGCCTCGAGCATTGTCGAATTGGCGAATGGCGCCTTCTACCGCTACGAAGGTGGTTACACCGACTACCTCGTCGCCAAGGCCGAGCGCCAGGCCACGGAGGAAACCGTCGAGCACAAGCGCCAGATGTTCCTCCGCCGCGAGCTGGCCTGGGTGCGGCGCGGCGTCCAGGCCCGGCGCACCAAGTCCAAGAGCCGCCTCGAAAACTACGAAATCATCGCGGCCCAAACCCCGGTCGAGGTCGAGCGCGACGTCGAGCTCATCATCCCGCCGCCGCCCGCCCTCGGCAACCGCGTGGTCGAGTTGACCAGTATCGGCATGAGCATCGGGGAGCGCCGGTTGTTCGGCGGCCTGGACTTCACCTTCGCCAACGGCATGCGCATCGGCATCGCGGGCCGCAACGGCGTCGGCAAGACCACCCTCATCAAGATCATCATCGGCGAACTCGCCCCCACCGAGGGCACCGTGAAAACCGGCCCGTTGACCAAGTTCAACTACGTTGACCAATCCCGGCTGCGCCTCAACGAGGACCGCACCGTCATGGAGGAGGTCAGTTCCGGCACGGAATTCGTCATCTTTGGCGAGGGCAAAATCTCCCTCCGCTCCTACCTGCGCCGCTTCCTCTTCACCGACGACCGGATCAACACGCAGGTGAAATATCTCTCCGGGGGCGAACGCAGCCGCCTCCTGCTGGCGCGCATCCTCAAGGATGGCGGCAATTTCCTCGTCCTCGACGAACCGACCAACGATCTCGACCTGCCCACCCTCCGCATTCTCGAGGAGGCCTTGATCGGCTTCACCGGCTGCGTCGTGGTCGTCAGCCACGATCGTTACTTCCTGAACCGCGTCTGCACCGGCATCCTGGCTTTTGAGGACGACGCCACGATCAGCCACAGCGTGGGCAACTACGATTACTATTTGGAGAAGCGCGCCCGCCAGGCCGCCGAAGCGGCCGCCTGCGCCCGGGCCGCCG